>DKQR01000152.1:0-5496 GCA_002471805.1 Fidelibacterota bacterium UBA7303
GAATTTGGATAAACTACAAGTGGCCGGATTTGCATCCTGGGGAAAAATTGACCAAGCACTGGAACAGAATGTGGGGACAATTTTTATTAATACAAATATAAGTGATGTGGATGATGGCACGGTTGACCCAGTGATGGACAGTCTTAATGTGCTTCAAAAATCAGACCCTCCGCAAGGTTGGGGCGGGGCCAGGAGAGATATATACACGTGGGCCCATAGTATGCATTATTTGAAAAAGCACCGTCCGCGGTTCTTATATATTGGTTTAGATGACAGCGATGAATACGCCCATATGAGACAATATGAAAATTATTTGGCCACACTGCGTCAATATGATCAATGGATTGATCAACTCATGAGATTGCTTAAAACCATGGGTGAATATGGAGAAAATACAACCGTTTTTATTTCCACGGACCATGGACGCGGGAAAAGGAAAATGTGGCATGGCCATGCGGATTTTTCATGGAATTGGAACGTGTATACCGGAAAACATATTTGGTGTGCCATTCTCGGGAATAAAATCCAACCATTGGGTATTGTAAAAAAAGTAAAAGGGAAAAGCCATCAATCGATTCGTCCAACGGTTGAAATTTTATTTGGTTTGAATCCTGAATACCCGGGAAAAGCATTCTTTGAAGCATTGCCCAGTTTAAGGTAATTTAGACAATCTCGATAAAATTTCAATTTCAACTTGAAAGTGATTAAGTATGGGCAATAGCAAATTTCAAATCTGGCATGTAGGGAACTGGTGCATTCACGTTGGGCAAAAATATATTGAAAGTCCTTTTTTATCTCCCAGTAAGGATGTGGAGATCCATAATTATGGTCAGCCTTTTGTAGATGCGGTTAAAACAATTCCCAATTCCATTGTCGAATCTTCTGCTTCCTGGGATTTGTACCACATGTCTCCGGAAGCTTTTGACGAAAAATTAAAGTGGGCAACCCATATTGTTTTCGGAGATGTGGAAACGAAATGCCTCATGCTTCATCCGGATTTCTTCAACCGCGGAAAATGGGGCAACGAACCTATCACTTTTCCAGATCGATTTGATATTTTAAAAAACTGGGTGGAAAAAGGTGGTCATTTCCTGATGCTGGGCGGCTGGTACAGTTTCTCCGGCGAACGGGGAAAGGGCGGCTGGGGACGAAGCCGATTCCATGACGCTCTCCCGGTTGAATGCATGCCCTATGATGATTTGATTGAATCCACCGATGGATATACCCTGCGGACACCAAATCCGAATCACCCTGCCATTAATGGAATCGATTGGAATACGGCACCTCCATTGCTGGGATTCAATGAAACAAAATTAAGGAAAGGGAGCGAAATGATTGTTGAAATTGAAAACCAGGGGAAATGGTTTCCCTTGTGCGCTTCCAAAAAATACGGGCAAGGGCGGTCTTCAGCCTGGATGACCAGCGCAACCCCGCACTGGGGAATCAATTTCATGAAATGGAAACAATACAATCAATTCTGGCGTCAATTATTACTAACAGATTAATTATATGAAATCCATCAAGCATTTATTTTCACTTATACCGTTTTTCATTTCAATATTGATAGCTGGCGAAAAGGTATATATCCCGTATTTTTTTCAGGAGAAACGCACATTTAAATTAGAAGGTCAAATGATTTATACTGTTGCCATAATCAACAATGGGGATGTAATCACTGGAACAGATTATGGTGTAGCTATATATCCTCATATTTCAAAGGATTGGATAACCATTTCCCTGGAAGACAATCCAGTTATACTGGTGGCATCAAATGGACGAAAAATTGCTGCTTTATCCGGCGATATTAAAAATAATCTGATCTCCAATGGGAAAATATATCTAATTCAAAATAATAAAGTTGAAAAAGTGATTTCTTTGCCAAAAGATGTGATAATCCATACCCAAAAGTGTGATATGATCTATGCTGAGCAGATTTATCTAGGCACAGGTGAAGGATTGTATTCTATTCAGACAGGACCTGGGAAAAGCCAGGGTCACCTAGTTTCTTTACAAATTCCTGATGGAAGTATTAATCAACTATTTGCTAGAAATAATAATATACTTTACGCAGCTTCCGATCAGGCTCTGTATAAAAAAACCCGTTTCGGATGGCAGGAAATCCACCCAGAATCTGGGGACAGAAGCTGGGCTCTTGACGATTGTCGTAGTGTGGCTATCGATTCAAAAAATAGACTTTGGTTTGCCAGTCCGCAGGGCGTTGGTGTGCATACCAATTCTCAATGGATCCTTTATGAAGGGAAAGATGGTTTACCCTACAACGATTTTACCAAAATGGCCCCCGGAAAAGATGGAGATGTCTGGTTCGGGACACATAAAGGTGTCATCCATTTCGATGGCGAAACCTGGGAATACCGCCAGGGTAAACGCTGGTTACCAGATGATAATGTGAATGATATCGCCATAGCAAAAGATGGGTCTGTTTGGGTCGCCACTGATAAAGGAATCAGCCGGATTTATAAAGATAAAATGACCCTTGCAGAAAAAGCAAAATGGTATGAAGATGAGATCGATCGCTACCACCGACGAACACCCTATGAATATGTATTGGGAGTGTCTCTTCCAGCCGCCCCGGGGGACAAAACCAGCTGGAAGCAGCACGACAGTGATAATGATGGTTTGTGGACAGCAATGTACGGCGCCGGGGAATGTTTTGCTTATGCAGCCACAAAAGATCTTAAAGCAAAAGCCCGCGCTAAAAAAGCATTTGAAGCTTTGAAATTTTTAGGTGACGTTACACAAGATGCTCCTATTTCCCCTCCAACCGGTTATGTAGCTCGCACCATTCGTCCAACCAGTGGACCTGATCCAAATATTGGCCGTTTAAAAGATGACATAAGAAAACAAAAAAATGATGATAAACTATGGAAAGTTTATGAGCACAGGTGGCCAAAAAGTAAAGACGGGAAGTGGTATTATAAAACTGACACAAGTTCCGATGAATTGGATGGACATTATTTTCTTTATGGGCTTTATTATGATTTAGTAGCAGACACAGAAGAAGAGAAAACACGCGTTCGAGAACACGTAAAAAAATTGACAGATCATCTGATTGATCACGATTTCCAACTGCTTGATCATGACGGCAAACCCACCCGCTGGGCACGATACAATCCTTATGAACTGAACCATGATAAAAACTGGTTTGTGGAACGGGGCCTTAATTCTTTGAGTATGCTTTCTTATCTGGCGGTGACTCATCATATGACTGGTGACTCCAAATATCAGGAAATTGCCGAATGGCTCATTGAAGAACATGGTTATGCTCAAAATATGATTGACCAGAAATTCAATCGCGGAGTCGGTACCGGAAATCATTCCGACGATGAAATGGCATTTATGGCTTATTATCATCTCATTAATTATGAAACAAATCCGGAGTTGAAATCCCGCTATGCTTTTTCCATGTATATGAACTGGATGCTGGAAGCTCCGGAATTGAACCCGTTCTTTAATTTTGCCTTTCGAGCTGCTACCTCCGATCAGGACTTTGAAGATGCCTGGGGTACATACGACCTTGAACCTCACAAAGAATGGCTGGACGAATCCATTGAAACTTTGGTTCGATTCCCTTTAGATCGTCTAAACTGGCGCCATGAAAACAGTCATCGTACTGATTTGCAAAAACTACATCCATGGAATCGAACATTTGATAGTAATAATTCCAGGGTAGGATATCGTGCAAACGGGAAAGTAATTCCAGTGGATGAAAGTCATTTTAATCATTGGAATCATAACCCCTGGCAATTGAATACTGGTGGCAGCGGTCAGGAATTATCGACAGGAACCGTGTTTCTTCTTCCTTATTATATGGGGCTTTATCATGGCTTTATTCATGAATAAACGAATCCTGCGATTGTTGTTTTGTTTAATGATTATTGGAATTATTTATTCCAAAGACACGATTGTTAAAACGCCTATTTTCCCATACCAGAACAAACATGTTCATGCCAGCAGTGTCGTGGAAGCACCTAACGGCGACCTGATCGCCTGCTGGTTTTATGGATCCGGAGAGCGCACCTCCAATGATGTTTTGGTACAAGGATCGCGTTTAAAAAAAGGATCAAAGAAATGGGAACCTGTTTTCATTATGGCAGACACGCCTGGTCTACCGGATTGCAATCCTGTTTTATTCATCAATCCAAATGATGAACTCATGCTTTTCTGGATCGCCGTGCGGGCCAATGGATGGGAAAACTCTATCCTGCGGTACAAAATATCATCTGATTATGATGAAACCGGTGCTCCCAAATGGAAATGGCAGGACATTATCATCCTGAAACCGGGAGAATCATTTTACCGTTCTATCAAAAAAGCTTTCGAAGATAATTATAGTGACCCAGGCTGGGCGGAATATGCTTTGCCTTATGAAAAACTGATCACCGCAGCAGCAGCGGACAAAGAAAAACGGCAAAAAGGATGGATGACCCGTATCCATCCTACTGTTCTGTCTTCCGGCCGGATTCTGCTGCCGCTGTATTCTGACGGATTTAACGTTGCACTTGCTGCTATAAGTGATGACGAAGGAAAATCCTGGCGCTCCAGTAATCCAATCGTGGGTTTTGGCCCCATTCAGCCGACCTTTGCTGAACGAAAAGACGGAAGTATCATGGCCTATTTGCGGGATTCCGGTGGGACACCTCAGCGGGTACTGATGAGTGAATCAAGTGATCAAGGGGAGACCTGGTCTTTCGCGATAGATACAGACATTCCCAATCCTGGTTCCAGCTTGGAAGTGACTGTTTTGAAAAATGGCCATTGGGTAATGGCGTATAATGATACAGAGGATAATCGCAACAATTGGGCTGTTTCTTTATCGAATAACGAGGGTAAAACGTGGACGTGGAAGAGGCATATTGGCCAGTCGGAAGATAAATCAGAAAGTTTTTCTTACCCCTCTTTGATTCAGACAAAAGACGGCAAACTGCATTTGACCTACTCTTATGGTAATCCATCAGGAAAAACAATCATGCATGCTTCCTTCGATGAAAAATGGATTAAAAAGAGGAATTAATTTGAAGTAATGGCTGGGAATCGATTCATCAGAAACTGCACCGTAAGACCGCCAATTATTAAAGCAATGCCAACGAGGATAAATATCTCACTGAATTCCACTAAGACATCATTATGCTGAATTACGGGTTCTGATTTTTGCAATAGAATCCTTCCTTTTATAATAATAGCGCTTCCTGTAATAAGTGGAATCCACTGAAGCATCAATTTAGAATTGATTTTTATAATGACTGTGATGAAAAATATTCCCCATCCAATCCACGAGATAATTTGAAAAATATTCAGTCCACTGAAATAATTCAAAACATTAACGGGTGGACTCAACCAATAATTTTCAAAGGGCATAAGCTGGCGATCGGAATAAATAATAACCTGATTTTTTCCATTTTTCAATCCATCTATAACAGCATTTGTTTTTTCACCATGGTTGAGTGATTCCCAGTTTGGAATATCCAATACGTTCCA
>DKQR01000152.1:5894-6177 GCA_002471805.1 Fidelibacterota bacterium UBA7303
TTTCACAGGCATCAATGATATCTCTATGGATTTCCAATGGGAATGCAATCTGGTTTTTATTTACGATTTCGAAACCGTCCACATTGGAATCTATAAAATATTTTATAGAGTTTTTTTGTCCATCAAACCAATGAGCAACACCCACCAATCCCCCTTGCCGATGCACTTCGGAGATCACAATTGAATCTTTTTTACCAAACGTAATCAGTGTATCTGTTAATCCCAGGAGAACCATATGATTACTTCCTGAAAATTCTATCCCTGCCATTAGGTGTGGTTTTTT
>DKQR01000148.1 GCA_002471805.1 Fidelibacterota bacterium UBA7303
AATTAGATATGTTTTTTGGTTTTGCAAGAAGGTATAAAACTGTATAAGTAAAAAATCCGATCGATATAATTAACAGGAGGTAAAATGGCCAAGCGGGCATTAACCTTGAGAAATTGGCACCCTCAGGTGGATACTTTGTGAACATATAATTTGAGTTCAGCAAATAATTCACCGCAACAATTACAATAAAGATTAATGCAGTATTGCGGACTGCACTTAAATAGTCATTAAAACCGGGCCTGTAGCCCCTGCGGAGGCAGCGAATACCGAAATAGAGTAATAGAGCGTGGTGACTATAGTATCTTAAAATTACATACCATACTTCATGGCCAGTCAGGTTCGTGTTTAAAAAAGCAGCGGCAGCACACCACAGTCCAGCAAAAAATATCCATGTGTCCAGTTTATCAAAACGGTTAATTGCATAGAGGCATATACTGAGACTCGTGATGTAAGAAAATTCTAACGGCAGTGATTTAGTAATATGCCATTGATGATTCCAGATAGTTGCTGTTTGAAAAATTGCTTCAATAACCAGTGGGGATACTGCGAGATATCTATCCACTTTATTCAATTCTGATTTCTCGTTTAAATCAGCATATATCAACAACAAAAGAACAATAAAAATGGCACTCACTGTATAAATGATATGATTAACTGGTAAGTCTTTCATGACATCCAGGATAGATGAAATTAGATTCATGGTATTGTTAGTAATTCTTTACCTGAAAGGATAGGTAAAATTATGGTAAAACATGTAAATCATTTTATTATGGAATAAAATATTAATGGACTGTTATTGGTTTTACTAGTGGTTAATAGTATCCAATCAACTCTGGCTGTCCATATAGAAGAATACCAAAGATCCTCATAACCCGACGGGTGGAATAACGCTTAGATTCTAAGGAAATTATATTTGTATAAATTGTTAATTGTTAGATGATATTAAGACGAATACAGATTATATAGATAGAGATTTTAGGAAATAGTTAATATTGTGGAGATAATTACTCATGATCGTGTGGTCAATAACTCAAAGTAAGTTCTCCTTCCCTCTAGAAAATAAATGAAATTATTAAGATACAGTTTAATTGTCTTGGCCTGTTCTTTGCAGGCCCAGGTCGCATCCAGTATCAATGGTTTTGTACGCGATGATTCTAATGGCGAACCTTTGGGATATGCCAATGTTTTCATTAAAGAGACCGGCATGGGTGCAGCATCTGCTATGGATGGATATTTTGTAATTAGCAATGTACCGGCAGGAAAATATGAGATTGCTGTTTCTATTATTGGATATGAGATGGAGACTGACCAGATTGAAATTATTTCCGGAGAAAATATACGTCTTGAGTTCCGGCTGCAGCGGACCGTTATCGAAGGCCAGACGGTGGATGTTTTTGGTGAAGCTCAAAAAATGCGTCAGATGGTTGAACCCAGCCGTATTACTCTTGATCTTCGTACCATTGAAACTGCACCGGCCTTTATTGAGCCCGATCTTTTTCGAACTGTTCAAATGCTTCCTGGGGTCCAGACCTTGAACGATTTTTCCAGTGCTCTTTATGTGCGGGGCAGTACTCCGGACCAGAACCTGATCATGCTCGATGGTATTACGGTATATAACCCTTACCACCTTGGTGGAATTTTTTCTACCTTTAATACCGATGCCATCAAGGAAGCAGATTTTCATGCCGGAGGTTTTCCAGCCCGCTACGGGGGCCGCATGGGTGCAATCCTGAATGTAGTCAACCGGGAAGGGAATACAGAGAAATTTCAGGGCAATGCTAACATTTCCATTATTTCCAGCAAAGGGCTGCTGGAAGGGCCGTTGCCAAAGTTTAAAGGTATGAAAGGTTCCTGGATGCTGGCTGGAAGACGAACCTATTTTGACCAGTTTTTTCGACTTTTTGTACCGAAAGAAACCTTCGAGTTTCCTTATTATTTTTATGATTACCAGGCCAAAGTCAATCTGGACTTGAACAATGACCACCGCCTTACCTACAGCCGGTTTTACGGTGATGATGTATTGGAGTTCAGTTTCTCGGATACTTATGAAGACTATGATATTATCAATGATTATGGGGAAAGTACAAAATCGACCTTTAGTATTGATTGGCCTTGGGGTAACCAGACCAACAGTCTAACCTGGCGCTGGCTGCTTAGTCCCCAGCTTGTGGCGAAAACCTTTGTGGCTAACAGCCGGTATCGTTTTAATTTTGACTTAGGTTTTTCCAGTGAAGGTAACTGGGCTTCAGGATCAGAAACAGGTTCCTACAAGGATAAATTTTCCTTTGATTTCTATGATATTTTGAACGATAATACTGTCGAATTAGAACTGTCCTGGCACGGGTTGGAAAATCATCAAATAATGGGAGGTCTGCAAATCAAACAGGTCAAATACGACCTGGGCATGGAATTTGAATATTCGACCTTGGATACAACCGTTTACCTGAAACCTCTGGAAATGATGGATACAACCAGGGAGATGTCCATGTTCCTCCAGGATAAATGGAACCTGACACCGGGACTTTCACTGCAGGTGGGGGCCAGGATCTCAGACTATGCGCTACATGATAATATCTATATTGACCCCCGGTTTGGTCTGAAATATATCCTGCGTCAGGATCTGTCTCTAAAGCTGTCTCTGGGCCGGTTTCATCAGTTCCTGACCATTGTGAACCTGGAAGATGAAAGCTGGCAGATTGTAGATTTCTGGATGGGCCTGCCGGAAGACCGGCCAGCCACCTGGGCAGATCATACTATCTTGGGCCTGGAATATTTGTCTGGGGATAACTGGCTGTTCCGGGCCGAAACTTATTACAAGCATTTTGAGAACCTGATCACTTTGAAGCAGGGTGAACTGTTTACAGAAGATGAGGATCAGTTACAGTTTACGCCTTTCAATGAGTTTTACGATACACGGGCTTACGCTTATGGCTTGGAATTACTGGTAAAAAAGACGGCAGGCAGGATCCGGGGCTGGGTAGGCTATACCTACGCGGAAACCAACCGACATATAAAAAAGCATGGCTGGTATCAACCCAAATACGATCGGACCCATACTCTGAATATAGTGGGTGACTTGGAAATACTGGATGGGTTACATTTTAGTACGTCGCTGCAGGCTGCCAGTGGACAACCCTTTACGCCACCGGTGGGAAGATATGATCAATGGTATGCACAGCATGGTGCCTTTGGCCATTACTGGACCTACAATCCAGGTTTTCTTGTAGATGATAAGAATTCCGCAAGACTTTCTCCATATTTTAGATTGGATATTGGTTTGAAACAGAATAAAACATTTTATGGTTTGCCTTACCAGCGCTTTTTCCAGCTGGTAAATGTGACCAATCATATCAATCCTCTGACCCACCAGTATCGTAATAAAACAAATAGGTTAACTGGAGAAACCCTTGGTTTGCAGCGTGCTGAAGTGCCCATGTTCCCCTTTTTCTTTACCATGGGTTTTCGAATAGAATTCTAATGCGATATATTTACCCAATCATTTTCTTTCTATTCTTTTTATCCTGTTCAATTGTACCTCCGGAGATGGAATGGGAAGATGTGAGTTCCGATCATGATCCGCTGCTAAATATTTTAGGTATTATATCACCAGATTCTCTGGTGAACAGTTTTGTGCAGGTACACCGTTCTCTGGATCTGGAAGAAGCCCAGGATACATTAGTTCGTGATACGGTTGATGGTGTAATAGACATTTATTATGCTTCCCGGTTTGTAGTCCGCAATGCGGAGGTGATTGTCTACCTGGGTGATAAAGAATACCTGTTTGATTACCGCAATATCGATATGGAAGATGATGATACCATATCGCTGGGCGCTTATTTCTATAATGGCAATGATTTAAATCCGCAGCCTGGAGAAACCTATTTCTTATCGGTAACCACCCCCTCAGGCCTGAATGCCACTGGCCAAACCATTATTCCACCGCATCCCCTGATCCATGAAGAACTGCTGCCGGATACTTTTCAAGTAAATCAAGACCTGGAGATTAATTGGGAACCGCTGGGAAATCATAATCAGTTGATAAATGTTGATAATTACTTGAGTCTTATTAGGTACTTATATTCCTATTATGGCTACTATAATATTGATCAAGGCAGTTGCGGATTAACCCAGGAAAAGTTAATAGACCCTGGAGAAACGAGTTGGACCTATCACCGAGAAATCTGTGAACGAGATTTTAATGAGCAAGATTGGGAAGAAGATTGGCTGACACTGCAGCTCATGAGTATGGATCAGAATTATTATGACTTTTTTATCAAATATTCTCAGGAAGATCGGGAATTCAGCAACCTATTTATTGGACAGGGAGGCTCGGGTCGTAATTATGGTATAGAGGGCGGCATTGGTGTTTTTGGTTCTATCGCATTTGATCGGACCTTTATTCCTGTCATACCGTGAGCTTTAGTAATATCTTAAGTATAATTTAGGTTAATGTAATATTATGAGATTAATCTCGTGGAATGTAAACGGAGTCCGCGCAGCAGTGAAAAAGGGTTTTCTGGACTGGCTGGATCATGAACAGCCCGATATCTGCTGCATCCAGGAAACCAAGGCCCATACGGACCAGCTGGGGCCGGAAATACTGGTGGATCACGGCTATAAGGCCTACTGGCACTCGGGGGAACGCCGGGGATACAGCGGTGTGGCCACCTTTTGCAGGCAGGAACCGCTCTTTGTCCAGGAAGGCCTGGGAATAGAGAAATATGATCGGGAAGGACGTGTCTTGATCACGGAACACGAGGGATTTTTATTGTATAATATCTATTTTCCTAATGGCCAGAAGGACAGCGACCGGCTGCAGTATAAACTTGATTTTTACGATGACCTGCTGCCTATTATCAATGAGCAGGTGGAATCAGGGAATAATGTGATTGTGACTGGGGACTGGAACACCGCACACCACCCAATAGACCTGGCCCGGCCCAGGGAAAATATCAAAACATCCGGATTTATGCCAATTGAGCGGGAGCGGCTGGACACCTATGTTGACCAGGGCTGGGTGGATACCTTTCGCATGTTCCACAATGAGGGCGAAAGATATTCCTGGTGGAGCTATCGTTTTGGAGTCCGGGAAAGAAACGTGGGCTGGCGGATTGATTATTTCTTTGTGAACGAAGATATGCAGGACCTGTGCCTGGATGGAGATATACATGATGATGTAATGGGTTCCGACCATTGTCCCGTTTCCTTGACGCTTGATCTATAGTTTGCATTTTTCCGCTATGCATATATTAATCATCATTTCCGTATGCGGATACATCACCGG
>DKQR01000225.1 GCA_002471805.1 Fidelibacterota bacterium UBA7303
TACCCCAAATAGATACATTCAGCGATTGGTTGGAATTCAGAGAATTAATAGACCAGAAATTAGTTGTTTAAATATTAATGCGTGGTAATGAAGTAATACTGAATGCGATAAATAGTTTTAAATTTCATTAATCAAATGAAGTAGATTTACTCACAACATAAACAAATTCGAGGAAATGATATGAAACAAATTAAAAAAACAGCTCAGAGCGGTTTTACGCTGATCGAACTTATTGCCGTGATGGTTATACTGGGCATCCTGGCAGCGGTCATTATCCCTGCCATTGGCAGTCTTACTGCCGGGGCTTACCAGTCAAATGCCCAGACCATGTATGGTGCCATTAAAAATTCTGTGAACAATCAAGCGGTAAAAGCTTCAATGACAGGCTCCCGGTTGAAACAATTTCCTGTAATTAGTTCGTCTACCTTAAATACCTATCTGGATGCCTGGATAGAAGATTATGATAAGGAATACTGGGTGCAATGGCAATTTGATAATCATGTTGGCAATGCAATTGCCACAGATAATGCAGCTGCCGCAGCTATTTTCGGTTACTTCCCGCATGGAATCCCAGCATCAGTGAGTAATGGAGGAGCAGCGGTAGATATATCGAGTGTCGGAAGTGCTGCAAATACCAGTCAGGAAGATGTTTATTATATTGTTTATGCTCCGATAACCACATTGGATGGAACAGATGGTGGAGTAGAATTTGATGGATTTACATTATCACTATGGCATGATGATAATCAGAACCATGCATACAATGGGGCTATATCAAGTGGTAATGGTTCGGCTGCTCAGGCAGCTTTAGGCGTTGCTGCTACTCTCAATAATGATGCAGTTGTTTCTGATGAGTATTGGCATTTGTCAGCAAAAGCAGCAGATTAATTTTAATTAATTGAAATTATATTCTTATAATAAAAACGCCGGTATACACCGGCGTTTTTTGTTTTTCCGATCTTTACTAGAAGGCTGCAGCTCAAAGAAACTGGGCAGTATATCAGTTGTTCTGGTGACTCTATCATTTTTCATCATGTTTGTGTACAATGCCTGTGGCGGTATTTCAAACCATGAAAAGGCTGTGGCGGATATGTTCTATGCGATAAAAGGCCACCTTGACGCTCCAATACAGAAAAAAGATGGGTCTAAGAAGATCACCTTGACTAGCGCATTAAAAGATAGAATGGAAGCGGGGAAATCGATGGCTATTCACACCTATCCAGAAGGATCAGAGTTCAAAGACTGGAACACGGACGGCAACAAGTACCTGAAAGAGTGGGTGGGCGATTTTGATGAGACCCGCTGGGCCCAGATCACTGTTGAGAATATTTTTGCCAACGGACCTGCGGTAGCAAAAGAACACAAGAAAACAAATGCTGTCCTGTTTGGTTATTTTCCCCATGGACTGCCTTTTGTCTTTGGCGGCGAAGGTGCCAACTACGAAGACGTGTACTGGATCTTTTATGCGCCCCTTACCACCAAGGCCGGTGAAGCGAAAGGAATTGATAAAAATGGTTATCACCTATCGGCCTACAGGGATGGAGACCAAAACGGAGCACTTGGGGCTTTTATTGGGAGCAGGATTGCAGATGGAACACTGACGGTACTTCCCGGCGATGATGAAGAGATACCGGAATTAAAATATACTTCCATGCCATAGATTGCATCTGTCACTTTATCGTTTAAATACTTGAAAAATTCGCCGAAATTTATCGGCGTTTTTTATGCGTAGAACGTTAACAGGATTTACAATGATCGAACTGATTGCCATTATGGTAATCGCTGGTATCTTGGGCACATCTGTGGTTTCCACATACAGCAATTATAATAAATGGCTGAATATCAATGAAGAACTCCAAGCCATGGTCCGCAGAATACAAAATGCCCGTGACTATTGTATGGCCAAGGGCGAACCTTTTCATTTTTCTATCAATACTGATAACGAATCGTACATTCTGCAGTACAAATCTAGCCCATCAACCCTGATTCTTCCTGGTGAAACTGCCAACACATTCACCATGCCAAGCTATATAGATTTTACCTCCGTTACCGGTTTTAGCTCCGGATCGTTGGAGTTTAATATCCTTGGAGAACCTACAACAAACACCAATGCGGTGATCAATATCAATGATGGCGATCGAACGATCACTATTGTTGCTCCGACGGGATATATTTATGTTCAATAAACGCATTTCATTCCCAGGATATGCAGTTACGGAAATCTTGCTGGCGGTGGTCATTATTTCTATTGCCTTTATTGAAATTTCCCGGGCCTATGCTAATATAAGTAATACAGCAACATCTGCTATTTCCATGTCTCTTTCGAGTAATCTTGCACATGCCGCTATGGAGCGGGTTATGGCTCAGGATTTTGATGCTAAGGGGAATGAAAATGGTGATTATGCATTAGTATTTGATGGGAATGGTGATTATGCGGATGTTGGCAATGTCGCCACAGGAGTACAGTCTATTTCGTTCTGGATAGAAGTAGATGATATTACTTCCCATACAGATTATGTTATTGATCTCAATGGTACAGATTATATCAAAATTGTTGATGGCGAAGTAACAGTAAATAATATTTCATCGCCGACATATTATGTTAATGGTATTAGCGGGGAGCGAACCATTGCAACAATAGATGCCTGGTATCATGTTGCGGTTACCACCGCCACCGGTATCAATGCTTCGGATGTAGATATAGGCAGGGTTGAAGGTGTTGGATATCTTGATGGGAGAATAGACCAAGTACGGATCTGGAATGATGTACGGACTGCCACCGAAATTAAAACCAATTATAATCGTTCCCTTTCTAATCCATATGGCGATGGGAATATTGTACTTTGTCTCATGATGAATAGTGGTTCGGGCAATATTGTTTACGATCACAGTTCCAGTATGAACCATGGTTCAATCGTTAATGCTGTCTGGACCAGCCAGTTTAGAAGCTGGTCTTCAACCTTGGGCCGGGAAGGTGAAACTGTATGGTCAAATTATAATGATGTGGATGATTTTAACGGTATTTCCTTTAAGGACAGCGATTATACGGGTCTCGATGCGAGCAGCGACAATTTCAGTGGATTGGGTGGGCGCATCGCAGTGAAATATGTTTCATTAAATACCGGTACAAACCCGTATAGTTTTGATAATTCCGGATCGCCAACAGATTTTAAACAGATCACCATAAAAGTGGGTATCCCCGGTACATCTGATTCCACTCAGCTGGATGCCATTAAATCCTCCAAGGCGGCCCAAGACTACGCCTTAACCTTTTCTCCCTATGGCAGCTAAACACATATTAAAAATGAGGACCAGGGGATTTACCCTGATCGAAATGATTGCTGCCATGGTTCTAGCATCGATTGTGATGTCTGCCGTCGGTTTAATGGCCCGAGGAACAATGATGAACCTTGTTTATACTAATAGTATAGTAGATATGAATAAAGATGCGGAATTTGCCCAGCGCAATTTCGTTATGCATATCAATGGTGTTTCTTCATTCACCGATGGCAGCCTTACGGCGACACAGTTGCGTTTTACCAGCTATCTTAGCGCAGCAACCTATGTTTATCAAATCAGCGCATCTGACAGTACGATAAAGTATTCCAGAACTATCTCCGGCAATACATCAACGGGCATCCTAGCAGATGGGGTTATTAATGGGAAATTTGTTTATAAGGATAAATACAACCAAAACCTGACAACCCCTACAGATGCGACTATCAAAGGTATAGAATTAACCTTTGACCTGATCCGGGGCGAAGACAAACATTCCTATACCACCTTTGTTATGCCGGACGACATTCATCTGAGCTTATGAAATTTCTTCGCAAATCCCAGAATGGTGTTTTTATCAGTGTATTTGCCATGGCCACAGTGCTGCTCATGACCATTATGATCAGTTTTATGGCAGACCGGGTATTAAACTTACTGGCGAACCAGGCAGATGTTTTTTCGCAAAGACATGTTTACTGGCTTTCCTATTCCGGGATGGAGGTATTGGCCACAGATCGTTTTGCTGGGTTGAACCTGGGACCAAACAGCTATAGTTTGGCAGGGGGAACAATTACAGCAACTGGAAGTGCCAGCGGAATCCACAATGGGGGCAACAAAACAAATGTAGTTACATCTAAAGGATCAGATGGTAACAGTGTTTACAATCTGAAATGGACTGTTGGCAACCCTGTATATTCTGCCCTGTCTTTTGATGGCAGTAATGATTATGTGGATATTGGAAATGTTTTTAATGGTGTTAAGACCATTTCGTTCTGGATACACATAGATGATATCACATCCAATACGGATCAGGTCATTGATCTGAATGGCACCGATTATATCAAGATTGTAAATGGAGAAGTAACAGTGAATAATATTGATACTCCAACCTATTATGTCAATAGTGTGTCCGGGGAACAAACCATAACAGCCGTTGATACCTGGTATCATGTGGTGGTAACTACGGCAACAGGGATTGATGTCAATGATATGGATATTGGCCGTTTAGAAGGTGACATCGATTTTATGGACGGTTTGATTGATCAGGTTGCGTTATGGAATACAACATTCAACATTAATCAGGTGCGATCTCTGTATATCCAAGGCAGGGGTTTTGATGTCAGCACCTTTGCAAGCGGAAACCTGAAAGGATATTGGCCTTTTGAAAATAATGCCAATGATGGTTCAGGGAACAGCCATAACGGTACAAATACTGGAGCTACATATACGGGATCATAATCCTAAGCCTTTATCCTAGTTCAGCAAAATCAGATGTGGATGCTGACTGCACATTGTAAGCGTAGAAAATGAAGGCTATATTCTCCTAACATAATTCTAACAAAACAAAATCTTATTGTTATTGGAGCAGGTCTAATAATATGAAATATTATATACATTCATTTACGAATAGAACCGTATTAATCCTGACCCTGCTGGGCCTGAGCACGCTGCTTTATGCCGGTGCCGACACCACAGGAAATAGTGTCAACTGGATCCTGCTGATCACCAGTCTTTTTGGCGGTCTGGGCATGTTTCTCTACGGCATGGAAATGATGAGCGACGGTATGAAGGTCACTGCTGGCAACAAAATGCGCACCATCCTGGAAAAACTCACTTCCAACCGTTTCCTGGCGGTGGGAGTAGGAGCTTTTGTGACTATGGTCATCCAGAGCAGTAGTGCTACCACGGTGATGCTGGTGAGCTTTGTCAACTCGGGCCTTTTAAGCTTTGCTCAAGGACTTGGTGTGATCCTGGGGTCCAATATTGGCTCCACCGTGACGGCCCAGATCGTGGCTTTTAAAATCACGGACTATGCCCTGGTACTGATCGCCATTGGTGCAATCATGTCCCTGTTCTCTAAAAAAGATACTGCAAAGAATATCGGTTTTGTAATACTGGGTTTTGGACTGTTATTCTACGGTATGAAGGTTATGTCCGATACCATGAAGCCGCTGCGATCCAATCCCACATTCAATTCGATCCTGGTGAGTTTTGAGAACCCCTTTATGGGTATCTTGGCAGGAGCAGTGTTTACTGCCTTGGTACAAAGCAGCAGCGCTACCACAGGGATCGTAATCACCCTGGCCAGCGGCGGTTCCATTACCTTAGAAGCGGGGATCCCGCTGATCTTTGGTGCCAATATAGGCACCTGTGTCACGGCGCTGTTAGCGGGGCTTAATGCTTCCCGGGAAGCAAAGCGGGTAGCCATTGCCCATGTGACATTCAATGTGATCGGTGTGGCCGTTTTCTGTTTCTGGATACCCACATTCGCAGATATTGTGGCCCAGACATCGGACAATGTGCCGCGGCAAATCGCCAATGCCCACACCATTTTTAACATCATCGCTACCGTTATTTTCATTCCTTTTACCACAATAATTGCTGATTTGATCATCAGGTTTTTCCCGGACAAGGAAGAAGTACGCAATATTGAAAAAGCAGCGGTCTTAAACCTGGATGAAAGTGTGCTCAGTTACCCAGCTGCTGCCATTAGTAATACCCAGGCCGAAATTCGCGGTGTAGTGGGGCTAATGGAACGGGTGATAGGTTCGCTGGTTAACCCGTTTATATCCGATGAACTGTCAGGTGATGTTGAAGACCCTGATCAGGATTTTCAAAAAGGGCTGTATGTACGGCTGGACAAGATCGGCCAATTAAACCAATCCATTCTGGATTACCTGGTCAAGATCAGTAACGAAGAGCTTAATGAAAATCAGTCCCGGGAGATATTTACCCTGGTCTCAGTAGTGAATTACCTGGAATCAATCCGCAGTGCTGTGGAAATGCGATACAGTAATCTCATGGATAAGAAAGAGACGCTGGAGGGAGAATTCTCGGAAGATGGGCAGAATGATTTGGCGGCTTACCACTTAAAAATGATCAAGCAATTAAGCCGTATTGGCAAATTTTTTAAAAAGTATAATCCTAAAAAGGCGGAAAAAATTGTGGCCAAGGGAGAAAAATACAAGGGTTTGGAGGAAAAATACCGACTGGCTCACATCAATCGGGCCAGTGCCGGAAAAACTGGTTCCAGCGTTGCGGACCACCTGCACCTGGAACTGATGGACCTGCTAAAAGAAATCAGTGTCTTTATTGATCTGATTGCTTCGAGTTTGCTTCAGTTGCAAACGATTGATAAAGAGTTAACATCCAATTAACAATAAGAAATAAAATTATTTAGTTTTATCGCGTAGGTTTTGATCCTTGGATTTTATTGATTATGGTGAGATTACCTGTGGAGCCATCAATATCACAAACATACCAATATCTGCCACTGCCTTCACTTGGGATAGAAATAGTAGTGGCATTACAATCAGGATTATCATAGATATTAATCTGTGCTTCAGAACTAGTTAGTTTGGAACCTCCGGAGTAGTTATATATATAATATACATAAATACCTTCAAATGCCTGCTTGATGGTAATAGTCTCAGGTCCATAACCATTTGTATCATCTGTATCCAATATCACATAAGGTGCGGCTGTGGGATTACCGCGATTAAGATAGCTAATATGATATGATGACCCCTCAATTTCAGGCGTAAGGAGATGAGAATCTAGATCCTGCGGTTTCGCTCCCCAGTTAAGAACGAATCGAATTTCTCCCGGATCCGGTATTGGACTCATTGAAAAATTATATGTAAACGTCTGATGGGGGGAATTATCCGGAAGAGTGAAATGGCCGGTAAATGGACAAAATTCGTTAACTGATCCTGAAGTTTCATGGTCTCCTTCGGGAACATATTGAATGATATAAATACCGTTTTCATCTGTAACTGCGGAGAGATCAGAAATTGTAATTGCAACTTCTGGAATTGGGTTTCTATTGACAGCGTTGGTTACCTTTCCAGAAACATGAACACTGTTTGAAGGTCCAACAATAATTGTAACAGTTGCCACATCGGAAGCACCATAATTATCTGTGACCCTGCAGGAAATAAAATATATTCCATATTCCATAGGCGCAGTCCACACTGCAGAATCTTTAATTACTGAAAAAGAACCGCTGGAAGATTCCCATGAGTATGCCAACGGATCTTTATCTTCGTCCTGGGCTACACATTTCAATGATAAAAGCCCACCTGCTTCTACCAAAGAATCACTGGTATTAAGTGATAGAATTTCTACTGGGCCATTCATTCTTTCACAGCTAAATATGAATAATATGATAAAAAAGATATGAATTGGATGAAAAATGATTTTCATAGGATTGTTATACACACAATGATAATGTTTTATATAAATCGCATAAATGAATATTTAAAATAAATAGATTAATCACACTAGGGTGCTATGAGTTTTAATTTAATCTCATAATATGCATCTACATGGTATTGACCATCGTTTGTTGTAAAGTCTATAATCAAAGTATGTGGACCGGGATCCAATGATTTTGGACTAGCAGGATTTACTGCAACTGAATCGGATGCACAACCTAGGCCACCGCCAGGAGCATGCCCATCACCAATAACGACTCCATCCAATTCAAATTTAATTAAATCATAACCAGCTGACTCAGCTTCGCCAATTCCCGAAAATTCTAACTCCAAAGTAATAGGTTCAGAGCCAGTCACTTGTATATTTGCTATGGCTGTTCCATTTTGAGTTTTAGAATTATTTCCACCACAATTAGCACTATCCTCTACTTTGAATTGAAGAGATTGGGAAATTGAATTTTCTGTTTTATCCTGTATTGTTACATTCCATCCATAATCTGCATTTTCTATACTACCATCCCAATAATCGGTTATTCCTGTATTATTTTCATTTGATGAATTTGTACCATTTAATAATCCATCATCAGTTAATGTCCATTCTAGACCATTCACGGGGACAGGACTAGATGGATTTACATCAATGGTAACAGTTGCGACATCGGAAGCACCATAATTATCTGTGACCCTGCAGGAAATAAAATATATTCCAAATTCCATTGGCGCAGTCCAGACTGCAGAATCTTTAATTACTGAAAAAGATCCACTGGAAGATTCCCATGAGTATACCAAGGGATCTTTGTCTTGATCCTGGGCTATACATTTTAACGATATTATCCCGCCTGCTTCTACCAAAGAATCACTGGTATTAAGTGATAGAATTTCTACGGGACCATTCATTCTTTCGCAGCTCCATATGAATAATATGACAAAAAAGAGGAGAATTGCATGAACAACGATTTTCATTGGACTGTTATGTTCACCATGGCAATTTTTTATATAAGTGGCCTAAATGAATTTGTAAAGAAAATAAATTAATTAAATAGTATAAAACCCATATTTATCAGAGCAGTTGTTACTATGTTTTTATAATATATTTCTGTGTCCCCATCATTTAAATCATAATCAGCACTAATTGGGTCACTATATATGGTGCTATCATTTAGTCCATTTGATCCAAAGTAATTACCTTGGCCTCCTAGGACTGCTTGAACAAAGGATTTGAATGGGTTGCTGCCGTCGTCATTTACATGGAAAATATGTCCGAAATAAGTAAGCCCTTGTGTGTTATGGACAGTGTTGATTTTGTTTCTAAGATTTTCTATATCCGAATCATACGAATTTGTTCGGTTATCTGTATCTGAAAAAGAATTACTGTGGTATACATCGGCTGCCTCATCCTGGAATACTAAGATTACGATATTATCAGCGTATTCAAAATCTTTTCCTGCTGCTGTACTGAATCCAGTTCTAGCAATTTCGGTAAAATTCTCATCTGTAGAATACATAACTCCTTTATTTGCTAAAAATCTAAATGTTCGTTCAGAGTCTGCCTGCAGCAAATAAACATGATTATCGTATGCATCTGAACCATTTGTAGCTTTATCGAGGTTTCCATATTTCTGTGTTGTTCCTGTAGCGTAGAAGTCCTGTAAAGTGTTTCGTAGAGATGAAGAGTCTGTATATGCTCCTGTTGCCATGTTTTGTAATGGAGAAAGTGTGCTGTTCATAGATCCTGAATTATCAAAAATAATCATGATATATGTATTAGGACTAACTACCTGCCCATTAGATGAATTGACCATAATTTTAACAGTTTCCACATCGGAAGCACCATAGTTATCTGTGACTCTGCAGGAAATAAAATATCTGCCAAATTCCATGGGAGCAGTCCACACTGCAGAATCTTTGATTACTAAAAAAGATCCACTGGTAGATTCCCATGAGTATGCCAACGGATCTTTATCTTGATCCTGGGCTATACATTTTAACGATATTATCCCGCCTGCTTCCACAAAAGAATCGGTGGCATTAAGTGATAGAATTTCTACGGGACCATTCATTCTTTCGCATCTCCATATGAAAAATAAAATAAAAATAAATAATCCCGTTGAGATAACAAATTTCATTGGACTGTTACATTCACCATGGCAATATCAGTGCCGTGATCAGGGTCTTCTACAATGCAGGATATGGAAAAAATTCCTAAGATTGCAGGCGCTGTCCAGGATGCGGTGGAACCTCCATAATCTTGTAAAATAGTTCCTGCGGCGGCATCCCAGGTATAAGTAAGGTTATCATCTTTATGACTGTCTGCTCCTTCATCATCACTTGCATTGCAGGTAAGAATAACAATGCCCCCAGGTTCTACAACTTCTGGGTCTGCTATCAGACTTTGGATGATCGGCTCGTGATTGTATCCACAACTCAAGAGAAAAAATGAAATAAATAAGGAAAAAATTTGTTTAGGCATATTTCATCTGGAAATTTTTATCTTCTCTACTATTAAATGAATAATCATTTATAGAAAATTTACTAACATGATTTTTTTAATTAACAAATAAAAACAGGAATGAAAAACTCCATAATAAATTGTTAATTCTTTGTAATCTTTGCACTCATTATTAAAACACAAACTATTTATTATAGGGAGGAATAGCATTGAACTATAGGCAACTCGGCCGATCAGGATTAAAGGTCAGTGAATTTTCCTATGGTTCCTGGGTCACCTTCTCCTTCCAGTTAGGGGTAGATGAGGCGGCTGCTATGATGAAAACCGCCTTTGATCACGGGGTGAATTTTTTTGATAATGCCGAAGTCTATGCCAACGGTGAGTCTGAGATTATCATGGGCCAGGCTCTGAAAAAATTGGGCCTTTCCCGGGATATATTTATTGTTTCCAGCAAGGTATTCTGGGGTGGTGAAAGGCCCACACAGCAGGGCTTAAGCCATAAACACATTATTGATGCCTGTCATGGAGCCCTTGAGCGGCTGCAGGTGGATTATTTAGACCTGTATTTCTGTCACCGCCCAGACCCGGAGACGCCCATAGAGGAAACTGTCCGGGCCATGCATACTTTGATCATGCAGGGCAAGGTCTGCTACTGGGGCACTTCGGAATGGTCTGTTGGTCAGATCGAAGAAGCTTACACCATTGCCAGGGAAATGGGCTTAACACCACCCACTATGGAACAGCCTGAGTATAATATGTTCAACCGGGTAAAACTGGAACAGGAATACCTGCCCCTATTCGAAAAAGAACAGCTGGGCACCACAATATGGAGCCCTCTCTGTTCCGGTTTGCTTACCGGGAAATACATGGATGGGGAACCACAGGGCACACGAACAAGCCTGAAAAACTATAAATTTATTAAGGATCAGTTTGAATCAGATGAATTTATCCAGCGACATGAACAGGTCAGACAGCTCCATAGCCTGGCTCAGGAAGCGGGGCTCCCCCTTGTGAATATGGCTCTGGGCTGGTGCCTGAAGAATCCGAATGTCAGTTCAGTGATCCTGGGCGCTTCCAGGCCCGAGCAACTCAAGCAAAACCTGAAAACAGAAGAATATATGTCAACTATTGATGATAGTTTGATGGCCAGAATTGAAACTATTCTTGATAACAGGCCCTAGGTGAACCGGAGCTGGAAAAAAATCTTCTTGTTTATTTGGCTGGTAATACCTGCAGCCCTGTCCTCGACGCCGGATTCGTTGCAGACAACACCTAATCATGACCCCTGGCTGGCCTACGATAAGGTACTCCATTTCGGCATCAGCTGCTCCCTGGTTCTCAGCACTCAGTATGTTTTGGAAAATACACTGAATATAGACCGGGAGACTGCCCTTCCTGCAGGTATAACTGTTTCTGCAGCGAATGGTGTTATAAAGGAATACTGGGATAAAAAGACGGGCAGTTTTTTCAGCAGGCGTGATTTAATCGCTGATGCTGCCGGGATACTTGTCGGGGTGCTGATCATTTTTATGGGCAATTAACCATGCCTGACAACTTTTTTGAAAATCTTCCGCTGTGAAAAAAATTCTGATTCGACTGATCATAGCTACATTACTGATCTTTCTTCTGGGTATTTATCTGGCGGTCTGGACCACCCATTTATAACCGTGGTTTCGCCACTAAAAAAAATTATTGTATTAATTCTATGGATGGCTGTTTCTGCCTTTCTGGTCGTCGGCAGTCATAAATTATTTGGCCTACCTGATGAAGTAGCTGGTAGCCTCTATTTTATCACCATTGGAATTACTGTATCCAGTGTTTTAAATTATTACAAGAAACGAGAATCCGTATAATTAGATCACATTCATGGCATTAAATAAGGCAATTTTCATAGTCATTTTTATAATAGTAGAGAGCAATTTTGCCCAGGTTAAGGAGAATACTATGACCCAGGAAAAAGAAAAAAGAACGGAAAAGGAATGGCAGGAAACGTTAACCCCAGAACAGTACCGTATCCTGCGGGAGAAAGGTACAGAGAGGGCTTTTACGGGCAAATACGATAAATATTTTGAAAAGGGAACTTATACCTGTGCCGGGTGCAGTACCCCATTGTTTGAATCTGAAACCAAATATGATTCCGGATGCGGCTGGCCTGCCTTTTATCAGTCCCTTCCGGAGAGCATCGATGAAACTCCCGATCACAGCTTTGGCCGGGTGCGTACCGAAATTACCTGCAGCAAATGTGATGGCCACCTAGGTCATGTGTTTACTGACGGTCCTAAGCCCACCGGACTGCGTTATTGTGTCAATTCTGTTTCCCTGGATTTTATCTCTCCTGATAATAAGGAGAATCCAGAGTGAAAAAAGGAGTTGTAAAGGAATACAATCCTGAAAAAGGTTTCGGGTTTATCACAGGCCAGAACGGAGAAGATTATTTTGTTCATGTAAGCGGCCTGCGGGAGCACTTGAAAGGGAAAGGTCTTCGGACCGGTCAAACCGTATCTTTTGATGTAGATTTTGGAATGAGAGGCGACAAGGCGATCAATGTTCGCCTGGG
>DKQR01000021.1 GCA_002471805.1 Fidelibacterota bacterium UBA7303
TTACCCTGGTCATCAGCAGGCCTGCCCAGATCATAACCAAGGACATGGCCGCGAATAAGGACCCGAGAACCTGGTCATAAGGAAAGAACAAAAGGAAGGCCGACACCAGGACAAAGGCGCCGGCCAGAGCTGTTAAAATACCCAGGGTTTTCATGTTATAAACTCCAGACTTGCGGCCCCTTTTCTGTTAATTAGTCGTTCATCATTTGCCCATTCGTATGCAAGAACTTGCATATTATGGTCAAGATATATAGCTTGCCCCGTACAACATCTTCCCCAGTATTCACCATAATCATTGTCAATCACTGGCTCGTTGATTTCTCTCAATCTATCAAGTAACCAATCGGAAACAAGATACCATTCAAATATTTCTTGCATATCCTCTCCGTTGTTTCTTACTTCATCAATTAGTTCTTGGTCGCTCATATCTTCATCATATGAACCCATATTTTCTAAAATTTCTTTATCAGTCATATAGAGGTTTTCTATATCATCTGAGTCGAACATATCAGTGACTAGCGCATGCTGATTTCTCAGTATATGGGGGTGGATAAATTTTCTAGTTATATCTTGAACAATACCATTATCCAAATTGAAATATTCTTCTTTGGTTAGTTTTTCTTTCATGACTTTCGTCCTCCAAATTAATTTTAAATACCCTTGTATTATAACATTTTTACACGATGCGTATACTACTATTTGCAGCTGGCGGCCTGGTGAACCGGCCCCGATCTGCGCCCCTGGTATAATCTTCAGGCGTCTGCGGTCTGCGGTCTATCAAATAAAAAAATAAAAAAAAGGGGGAGGCCGAAGCCTCCCCCTGGTTTTCCAGGTTTATTATTCCTCCTCCATGAAAATAATTTTAAGCTCTTTGACTCGGCCTGTATCATGGTCTACTTTTGCGTAGACAGGGTAGTAACCATCTCCCCAACCTGTGCTACTTGCTACGGCTAAACCATTGCCAAACTCACCATAGGTTTTATTAATGGTTGTATTACAAGCACCATTATAAGAAAACTCGTCATTTACTGTGGCGTTTTCTTTTTTAATAAAAGTGCCGTCAGCAATAAGCTCATTAACGGTTTTGTTGTAAGGATCGATAACATCCTCATAGCTTTCAAAATGAACACGGAATTGTAAAAGCTCACCAGGATTATCAGATTTCTCATAAATTCTTATGTCCTGGAAATCGTTTTCCTCCCATTGTGAGTTTATATAACAAGGATCGGTGATCATAATTTGACCGCTATCTACGGGACAATGCCCGACTAATATATATTTGAATTTAGGCGGTGATTTAACTTCGTATACATCAACATGCTTTTCCAATTCTTCTAATGAATCAAAAGTCATGTCGCCATCAGTTAAAGTGCCGTCATCTTGTAGATCGAAAACATATCCGTCTTCAGTTTTATATTGTTTTAATTGCATTATTTCGTCCTCCAATAATTTAACTTACTATGTAATTATATCAAATTTTCTACGTTGTGTGTAAAGAAAATAACTCAGGGAAAACCAGGAGGCGCGGCCTAAACCGCAGCTGCGGTTTGCGAAAATCTGCGGTCTGTAAAGTAATTAAAAATAAAAAAAACCAGGTGCCTGGTATTCCCTGGTGTCTGCGGTCTGCTGAAATCTGCGGTCTGCGGTCTATCAAATAAAAAAATAAAAAAACCCCCGGCATTGCTGCCGAGGGTTTCTTGGTGGGTAGTTGGATTCACTTGGATAGTTTATACACTACTAACTTACACTATCAATCCTCGCACCTAAATCACCATTATAAATTCATCTTTCAATAAGCGGTCATGTTCTTTATCAAGAACCCAACTGTATCGATCAATCAGTTCTTGATCTGAGGATTGCTCATAGTAAGAACCTATTCCATCATCTCCTAATATTCTTAGAATTTGACACCGCCTTAAAATTTCCTTTCGGGTTTTTTCATCTAAGGGGATTGGATATTGTTTTCTTCTTTTTTTAATCTCCAAGTCCATTTCTTTTTTTGCTTCGACTGGATCGTATTCTTTTAATGTTAGACTCATGACTCACCCTCATCTTCCCATTCAAAATCCCAACCCAGACTCTTACAAAGTTTTTTGTAGGTTTCTTGACCACCCTCAGACATTTTTTCGTAATCCCAACCTAAGTCATCAACTAAGTCTTTTNNGAAATCTGCGGTCTGCGGTCTATAAAATAATATATATATGGTGGCCAGGGTTGGCCGTGGTGGTGGCCAGAGCTGTTAAAAGACCCAGGGTTTTCACTTAACTAATCCCAGAGATAGCCGCAAAAACTTTTTTAAAGCCCTTTTAATCATGCTTCTGGAATAGCTGTCAGGCTCACTGTGTAAGTGGTAGCCTATACCCTCATCTGAATGGCCCATAGACCTTAAAGAATTAACCAGAATGGATCCCATTATATAATCATCCTCTAAATGTCCAACCAGGTGACTAGTGTTCTGGCTTCTGTTGCCGCCTTTTATGTCGCTATCAAAAAACAAACAGTACCAACAATCGCCGCCACCTGGTAACGGTAGCTTCTCAAAATCATCCAGTAATGCGATGTATTTGTTGATCTGTTTAGTGAGGGCCTTTTCTTTTTTAACAATTCGATCGGATTTTTTAGAACCCTTTTTAAAAGCCTTGGGTAAAACAATACCATCATAAAAGGGAATTGATTCCAGTCCATTGGAGATATACCAGTTATACTTCTCCTGGTATACACTGTAATTGCCTGGCAAGTATTCATTCATTCTGGCCTTAGTGGTTGC
>DKQR01000134.1 GCA_002471805.1 Fidelibacterota bacterium UBA7303
AAAACAAACACCCATCCCTGAAATAATGAATAGAAGCGGGATGCGCCAGATATTGATCAGGCCCATGGCCAACCAGATGCTTTCAACCGGTTTCTCACTCTGGACAAAATAAATAAAGTAAGCCCAGGGCTGGAAAACAACACTGATGTGGTATATTATTAAAAGACCCAGGGCCAGGATCCGAAGCCAGTCTACGTCATACCTTCTCATTTAAATCCATGCTTGGATATTGGCTTATAATACAATGCGGAGGGGGAGGGATTCGAACCCCCGAAGGGCGTAAACCCTTGCTGGTTTTCAAGACCAGTGCATTCAACCAGACTCTGCCACCCCTCCAAAAACAGTAAAATAACTTAAAGTACTGTGCTGCGGAGAGGGTGGGATTCGAACCCACGATACGCTATTAACGCATACACGCGTTCCAGGCGTGCGCCTTCAGCCACTCGGCCACCTCTCCAATAAAGTAAAATTTCTTAGCCTATTCTTCTTCCGTATCCCCGGTCGTTTCCTCACTGTCCACAGATTCTTCTGCTGCGGCTTCTGTCTCACCGTCTTCCACAGTTTCCGCTGTCATCACCTCTGCCTTTTCGTCAGCGTCCTTTACCAACACTTTTTCTGACTGCTCGCCTTCTGAGGAAGCAATGTCTTCTGTAGTTGGTGACACATCTGGTTCAACGGATTCAGTTTCTATTACCTCTGCATCTGCAGCAAACTGGGACAGGTCAATATCTACAAGGTTAGCGGCTTCATCCATTCGTTTAAGGGCCGCGTCCAATGCTTCACCCTTGTCCATGCGAATCATTTTTTCATTAAAGCGCCACTGCCCTGTTTTTTCAGATCGAACGCTTTTTATATATTTTGCATATACCGCATCACCGCCCTTGCCGCGGTGTTTGGCAGCTTTATCGGCAAAACTTGTCTGTTTCTTAGCCATTTTATTCTATTCTCCTGAGAAATTAGCCGGCAAATTTATAATTCATGCATCTTAGCTCCAATGGATATAGCCACAAATTATTTGGACTTATCTTCCATTTCCTTCTGTTTCAATTTAGCTTTCGCCAGCTTGCGCATATCCACCACATGGTCATGTTCATCCACAATCTCCACACCCAGCAAAGTTTCAATAGCATCTTCCAGGGTGATCAGCCCCGTGGTTGTGCCAAACTCATCCGTGACCATGAAGATCTGCTGACGACGTTTCACAAATTCTTCCAGTACATCTGATACAGATTCTTTTTCAACAACGGTATGGATCGGTTTGAGCAGTTCCTTCATTTTCGTGTCAAACTGATCTTCTCCCTGTTTATTGACCAACGTGTAGCGACTGACGATCCCGATCACATCATCCATATCCTTGTCATAGACCGGGATCCTGGAAAAAGCGATGGGTGAGTTATTTTCCACCACCTCGCCTACTGTGTGGCCTTTTTGCAAGGCGAAAATCACAGACCGAGGCGTCATAACATCCTCCACCGGAATGTTATCCAGTTTCATCAGGTTTTCAATAATATCTCCCTCTTGTTCATCTATACTGCCTTCATCTTCACTGATCTCGGCCATGGCCAGTAATTCCTCACGGGAAGCCTTTGATTGTTCATTGCCGCCGCGGCTTAATAATCCGGACATGGATTCTGATAACATCACGAAAGGCCATGAAATGAACATCAGCCAATGAATAATGTAAGCGGCAAATGCAGCCAGAGATTTATGGTAAATCGCCCCAATTGTCTTGGGAATTATTTCTGAGAACACCAGGATGCAAAGGGTCAAAATTCCCGATGCCAGAGCCACCCATTCGTTACCGTATACTTTCAGGGTCTGGGCACCAACCCCGGCTGCGCCCACGGTATTGGCCACGGTATTGATAGTCAGAATTGCCGCCAGGGGGCGGTTTATATTATTCTTCAGAACATTCATTATTTCCCCTGACCGCTTTCCATCTTTTTCCATTACGGAAACCTGGGCCAAGGAGATACTTAAAAGCACAGATTCCAGCAGGGAACAAAGAAAGGAGACCAGAAGGGCAATAAGAAAATAGGAAATTAATGCTGTCATTAAAGCCTGAATTTAGATAAGAATTTTAATTTGGAAACGAAAATCAGGCTTTGACCCAGTGAATGATCTCTTTCAATGTGGCCCGTTTCCCATAAAGGAGTATCGCAGTACGGAATATTTTTCCAGAAAGTTTCATCATGGCCCAGCAGGAAACAATCATAATAATGGCTGTGATAAGTATCTCAATCCACTCCACAGTCCCTGTGCCCAGTCTGAGAATCATCATGAATGGCGTTAGCGGCGGAAAATAGGAAATACCAATGGTGAACGCGGATTCAGGATTGGTAATAAAATAAGAAGCAAAAATCAAAGGCAAAACTGCAATGATACCAATCACACCACTGGTCTGCTGGGCTTCCTGCTCTGAGGTGAATAATGTACCCATGGCTGCATAAATGGAAGCAAAGAACAGGTAGCCGGTTATAAAATAAATCAGGAAAACAGGCAGCTGGTTCAATTCGATCATTGCCATGTCACGATAATGAGCCGTGATCAAACCAACCGCGAGATAAAAAATCATCTGGGTCAATCCCAGTGCACCAAGTCCCAGTATTTTACCCGCCATCAATTCGTCCGGCTTCACAGATGAAAGTAATATTTCAATGGTACGACTGTTGCGTTCTTCAATTACCGAGCGGAGTAATAATTGTCCGCTCATAAAAATGGTCATGAATAAGATCATCAGGAACAGGTAGGGAATAAAAAAACTGGACATCATGTCTCCTGCCGATGCAGTCCCCTCTTTATCTACCTCAAATGTCTCAAAAGGAATGCTTCTGCTGAGTTTCCCAACAATAGCGACGTTAATATCATGACTGATCATTCGTTCTTCAATCACAATCTGGTTCAGGGTCCGTCTCAGCTGTGCATACAATTTCACATTGCTCAGGGAGTGGCTGTAGTAATGGACCGCACCTGTATCCATAATTGTAGTGGGTATGAAAAGATAACCGTCTAGGGATTTCACAGCCACACTGTCTAGTGCATCCACTTCATGGGCAAGTCGACTGAACAAAAACTGTGGGTTGCCATTTTTCAATCGATAATTTATTCTCGTTTGATCCTTGAGACGTTGAACCAGGGGATCAATGGAATTGTCGTAAACAAGCCCTACCTGCGTGATAGTTTCGGGTTCCAGGTCCATTAGAAGCGCAGGGATATACATCATGCCCACCATAAAAAACGGCAGCAGGAAGGTAGTCAAAATAAACAGCTTGGATCGGACCCGGTTTATAAATTCCCACTTCAGTACAATCCAGGTCTTCTTCATGAGGCAGCCCGTACTTCTTCAATAAAGATCTGTTCCAGGCTCGGTGTTTTGACTTGGAAGGATTCCACTGATACCTGATCATTGATCCAGCGTAAAAAGGAAGATGAATCATCTTTCAGGATACCAGCAATCTTCGATTCAGTTATTACAACTTCATTGAAATATACCTGTGCTATTTCCTTATTTAATTCCCCGGTAAAGACTACTTCCACAGCATTACTCTGGTGTGCTGCCTGGATCGATTCCAGGGCCCCTTCAACAATGATCCGGCCTTGATTGATCAGACAGATATTGTTGCACAAACGTTCCACCTGTTCCATCTGGTGGGTAGAAAACAGGATGGTTGTTCCAGCCTCCCTTTTTTCCTGGATGATCTCTTTAAGCAGCAGTTGATTTAAGGGGTCCAGACCCGTGAACGGTTCATCCAGGATCAGCAGGGTGGGATCATGAACCAAAGACAGGATAAACTGAACTTTTTGCTGGTTACCTTTCGACAGTTCTTCAACCTTTCGCTTTTGCTGGTCGCCAAGACCGAATCGTTCCAGCCACTCTGCAGCTTTAGCTTTCGCCGCAGTTTTTTCTAATCCACGCAGTAAACCAAAATAGACAATGATTTCTCCTAATTTTTGTTTTTGATATAATCCGCGGTCTTCAGGCAGGTAGCCAATAATCTGCCTCCCCAAGTTTTCCATATTATTATCACTGATTTCTATGCTGCCCGAATCCGGCTGGATTATACCCATGATCATGCGGATGGTGGTGGTTTTCCCGGCACCATTGGGACCGAGAAACCCGTAAATATCTCCCTTTTGCACTGCGAAGGACACCTGGTCAACAGCACGCACACCATCGTACTGTTTTGAAATATTGGCAAGCTTTAGCAAATTAGAATTTTAAAGGTTTACCATCGCAGGACACTGAGGGGCTTATGCCCAGAATTTGGGCGACAGTAGGCGCAATATCGACAGTCTCAGCGGGATCGGAAACCTGCTTGGGTTTTCTGCCTTTCTTGGAAAATAATAGGGGGACATGGGTGTCATAATCATAGGGTGAGCCATGACTGGTGCCATGGGGATTACGAAATAAATATCCGGGTGATTGGATAGAAATAACATCCGGGCTTCTTTCATGGTGGATCATCTTTTGCAGCCGGGATATAATTTTATCTGTTGGATCACCTTCCAGGATCTCCTGTTTGGTAAAAACCTGTTCTATGCCAACTACCTTGGGCAGGTACTTTTTTATGATATTTTCCAGTTTGGATAACGGAATGTTGCTTCTTTTCAGAGTTTCCAAATCGAAGTAATAATTTATTCCATCGCGCACAAATAATTCACTGTCATACTCTTCTGCAATTTCATCTTCTATCCACTCAAAAGCTTCAATCAATTCATCGCGATTAATGCGCCCCGCATGTATTCCCTTTTCCTGCTGGTATTCCGGCAGGGGCAAACCGCCATGATCTGCTGTCAAAACAAATTCAATATGCTCCAAGCCAATTGACTGATCGAGTTCGCTGATGAAATCTCCAAGATATGTATCCAGTTTTATACAGGCATCCATCACTTCCTGGGAATAGGGGCCATACTCATGGATCATCCAATCCATTGCCGAAAAAGATAAACAAAGAAGATCTGGGTGGGCATCCAGCCCCAAAGCCTCTTCACGGATAATAGTGCGTCCGAGTTTAAGGATAATTCGTTCAAACCAGGGTTTGCCCATGAGCTCACCCCCCGGATCAATTTCAGGGTCAAATCCAATTGGGAAAACCGGGCTATAGGGATCTCTGTGATATTTGTCTGCTTCACCTGGGTAATAATCTTCCCGGGCATAGCTTATGTAGAGACTATCAGCCAATGATTTGCGCCATAAAGAATCCCGATATGATGAGATATTCTGACTATGATTAAAATTTTCTAACCAAGAAGGCGCTTTTTCTATATAATAATCTGAAGTGATAAACTGTCCGCGGTAATTATAATACAAAATCAGGTTTGGATTCTTCCCGCCTAGTAAAACAGCCGATCTATCCTTTCCCGCGATAGAATACACTTTTGATAAAGGATCGGCTGCCTTCATCCAATCACCAATTCCTGTTGATTCATAACGTACAAAGGAGCGGGCCTGGCCATCACCGCCAACAGGCTGGGCCTTGGGATCCTCTACACAGTTAACCGTTTTGCCCAGGTGTCGATCATAAAAACTGTTCCCCATTACCCCTTCTGATCCAGGATATTTTCCCGTCCCAATCACAAAGAAACCAGGTCCTGTCAAGGTATGGCTATGCTCATGATGGGTATTGGTAAAATTAACTCCATGATCAATTAACCACCGAAATCCGCCAGTGTACAGGTTATCATACCGGCTTAAAAGATCCGGCCGCATCTGGTCTGCAACCAGCAATATCACCAGTTTCGGGGATTCAAGTGCAGGTTTTATACAGGATAAAGAAAAAAAGACCGTTCCAAGGAAAAGTCCATAAAATTTTCGGGTCATTCAACCACCTTGAGAAACCGTCGTTTACCAACCTTGAGGATTTGTTCACCTCTAGGAGAAATAGTGGCTTGAAAGTCATCAACAATAACACCGTCAAGTTTTACAGCACTTTGTTTTATCATTCGCCTCGCTTCACCTTTGCTCTTCAATAGACCAGAACCAAAGATCACATTCACAATGAGATCCTCGTTTTGCAGCTTAAACTCCGGTATTTCATCCGGAACGCCTTTGTTCACTACTACAGTATTGAAGTGCTGCTCTGCCTGTTGAGCTATTTTATTATCGTAATAAAGTGCTACAACAGCCCGGGCTAGGTACCGCTTTACTTCCATTGGGTTCACCAACGGGTCATTCAACCTTTTTCGCACAGTTTCCATCACGGCATCATCCGCATCAGCACCCAGAACAAACCACTTTTCAATATCATCGTCAGAGATAGACAATGTTTTTCCATACATTTCCTCCGGCGGATCCTGGAGTCCAATATCATTGCCATAGGATTTGGACATTTTTTCAACTCCATCGGTTCCCTCCAATAATGGTGTAGTAATAATACACTGGGGCACCTGTCCATTGTCTTTTTGTAAATCCCTGCCCACAAGGAGATTGAATTTCTGATCAGTACCACCCAGTTCCACATCAGCATTTAATTCCACCGAATCCTGTGCCTGGGCTAGGGGATATAAAAATTCATGGATAGAAATAGGCACTTCTGCTTGAAATCGCTTTGTAAAATCATCCCGCTCCAGCATTCTTGCAACGGTATAAGAACTGGCCAATTTTACTACTTCATTAAAATTCATTTTATTAAGCCAATCAGAGTTATATTTAATAATAAGACTATTTATATCAAGTATTACTTTAGATTGTTTAACGTAGCTTTCTGCATTAGATCTCGCTTCTTCGAGCGTGAGTTGCGGGCGGGTCTTGTTGCGTCCAGAGGGATCGCCGATCATAGCTGTAAAATCCCCTATAACCAGCACAGCAGTGTGTCCCAAGTCTTGAAAGTGGCGTAGTTTTCTCAACACTACCCCATGACCAATATGCAGGTCCGGCCGACTGGGATCACATCCCAGTTTGACCGTTAAAGGCGTATCTGTTTCCCTGGACCGCTCCAGTTTTTGGATCAGGTCCTGCTCAGGAATAAGTTCATCCACTCCGCGGCGGATCAGCTCCATTTGTTCTTTTACAGGAAGGAAACTCATCTGTTATCGTTCAATGCGCGTTGAATGTCCCGTTCCATATCCCGTTTCTTTTTGGTCTCCCGTTTGTCATGGAGTTTTTTACCCTTGGCCAATCCAACCTCAATCTTCAACCAGCCTTTTTTAAAATATAGCTTTGTAGGTACAGCTGTGAGTCCTTTCTCCGCCAGTTTAGATCCAATCCTCTTAATCTCCTTTTTATGCATAAGTAGCCGGCGGTCCCGAACCGGTTCATGTCCTTCAAAGCCAGTGTGACTGTATGCTGCGATGTGTGCACCTATTAACCATATTTCCCCCCCGCGGACAACCACATAGGATTCTTTCAGGCTCGCCTTCCCTTCACGTATACTTTTGACTTCACTGCCTTTCAATTCCATTCCTGCCTCATAAGTCTCCAGAATATGAAATTCGTGATAGGCTTTGCGATTTGTGGCAACAGTTGACTTTTCCATGGAAAAAAAGCGGGTGGAAAATACGGGAGTGAATCCAACTTCTCCAAGTTTATTCCTTGCGCTTTGGCGTCGAGATAAGATAAAATTCCCGGCCCTTTTACCAGGTGTTTTTGATTATTATTACATTGCCCGGGTGGCGGAATTGGTAGACGCGCACGGTTCAGGTCCGTGTGTCCTAACAGACGTGCTGGTTCGACTCCAGTCTCGGGCACGGGAAAGCCGACAATTGTCGGCTTTTTTATTTTAGCCAGGGTCTAAATTCTAATATGAAAATTCTATTGGTCGAGCCCTACTATACGGGGTCTCACAAACAATGGGCGGAGGGATACCAGAAATACAGCCGCCACCGAATCAATATCCTATCGATGAAAGGTCAGTTCTGGAAGTGGCGGATGCATGGCGGAGCAGTAACCGTCGCCCAGAGATTCAACGATATGAAATGGCACCCGGACCTTATCCTCGCAACGGATATGCTGGACCTGTCAACATTTCTGGCACTCTCTCGGAAAAAATTACATGGAATTCCAGCAGCTATCTATTTCCACGAGAATCAGCTTGTCTATCCGTGGTCTCCAGAGGATAGGGATATACAACAAAAAAGAGATACCCATTATGGGTTCATTAACTATGCTTCTGCCCTAACAGCTGACCGAGTTTTCTTTAATTCAGAATTTCACATGAATTCTTTTCTGGATGCACTGCACCCCTTTTTAAAACATTTTCCTGATCATCGTGAATTGGACTCAGTAAAGGTTATTCGAGATAAGTCCAGAGTCCTTCATCTGGGCATGGACTTGCAACAGTTTGACGATCACAGGGTAGAAAAAGAAGGGAATCCACTGATTCTCTGGAACCACCGCTGGGAATACGATAAAAACCCAGAATTATTCTTTTCGGTTCTAAAGCAGGTAAAGAATAATGGACCCGACTTTAAGCTTGCAGTTATTGGAGAAAATTTCAGTCAATCCCCAAAAATATTTGAAGAAGCCAAGAGAACTTTCAAAGACATGATTGTTCAATGGGGATATGTGGAATCTTTTAAGGAGTATGCAGAATGGCTCTGGAAGGCTGATATTTTACCCGTAACGTCCAACCAGGAATTTTTTGGCGCCAGTGTCATGGAAGCGATTTATTGCAACACCTGGCCCATTTTACCGAATCGTCTAACCTATCCGGAACTGCTGCCCCCAGACCAGCACAAGGATCATTTGTATTCTGGAGAAAATAATCTATTCAGCAAAATCACCTGGGCCCTTGGACATCATGAGAAAATAAAGTCCACTCCTTTTCATCTTTTTGCAAAACCTTTTGACTGGGAAACCATGGCTCCAGTGTATGACAATGCCATGGAACAAATTTAAATTATTTGCTGGACAATCAGGTTGAGTGATGAACCGTCCTATTTCAATAAAACCATTTTCCGTGTCCGACTGGAATTCCCTGTCGAAAATTTTATAAAATAAACACCGCTGGGATGGTACGTGCCATTCCATTGAAATTCATGATTCCCCGGTTTTAATTCACCAGCAGTCAGTGTTTCAATATAACGGCCACTTATGTTATAAATATGTAAAGATGTTGCATGCAACGTCTTTACAATATTTATAGAAATGGTTGTGGTTGGATTAAATGGATTGGGATAATTGTGAAACATTGCGAATTTTGTCGAAATCGGTTTTTCATCTTGGATTCCTACACTTGGATCCAGAGAAATATCAAAGATTCTCGGCAGGTGATCCGATGCTTCCTGGGTGTCATCCCATTCCAATCCATATTCCGTTAATGTTGCCTCTTCCATGGCTAGGGTATTGAGAGTAAAATGCCTGCCTGTATCAATAGTAGCATCGGAATAAAAAATATAATCCAGTTTCCCTGGATTAAATGAGCTACCATCCTTCCGCCACGTGTAACCCATGCGCTTGTGAGTATGACGGGAAAAAAGATCCACGATTGCTGTGGAGTCCCAGTCTGGGAGAAAATCTATGCCATATTCATTTTCATCTTCAATATCCCCAATGCGGATAGTTTTCACCTGCTGGCGGTACCCAACAAAATTGTAATCTCCTACATGGACAAAAGGTGTTTCATCTTCCAAATCAAATGGCCCATTTCCATTGAAAATCCATTCACGCCAAACAGATAAAAATTCATCCGCTTGTTGCTGCCGGTCTTCATTACTGTCACAGCAAGATAAGTGGGAATTGACGATTAATAGATTTTTTCCCAATTCTTCTTCTGTCTCTAATAACGCACACATGGTTCTTCCTGAACTGATCAAACTGGCATCATCGATGATGGAAAACCTGGATAAAACCACCATATCCCGATGGGTCCAACTGGCATACCACGGTTCGTCTGGAAACCATGATTGAATAATATCATCGATCTCATCCCAATCCCAGTGCTCTTGAAGCGCAATTACGTCAGGGTCTAAAGCCTGAATGATCCGTTTAAAATGGGGCTGGCGTTCCTCGTTTAAAAACCCGTCATTCCAAGTATTATAGGTTAGAATACGAATATCATCTTCATGTTTGTGTTCTAGCGGAATTGGATCTGGCAGTGGTACAGTATCTTCCCCAATACTAAAATAGATTCCGCCGTTTTCATTTGGCACAATGTCTGAGTTTGGCGGTGCTTCTGCGATCACGATCTTTCCTTCCGACAAAACTTGCGATTCATTTAGTGTAAGGACATCAGATGCTCTTGAGATTGCAATTTCAAATTCTGAAGATGTAATGGTGGGGCCGATCCGCAATGTTAAGTCATTTTGCCAAACAGTTTCACTGCCTCCATTTATATAAAAAACACCTTCCCGCTGACCAAAGGTCCAATCCAGCTCTGCGCCAATCCCCTGAAAATCAAGTCCGCTGGATGCATTATTATCCGCATCAATGTAAAGATGAAACTCATTCCAATCCTGCATTAAAAATTTGCCATTATGATAATTGAAGTAGATAAATAAGAATTCCTGGTCATAAGTAATTTTCACATCAGCGAAATCTGCACTCATACCATCACCTTCCATATCGGAATAGGCCAGCGGAACATTAGCCCAATCTGGAAACTGGCCATCAATGGTTATGGGATGGCCACCCATTAAAACTGAAAATAAAAAAGGACTAATTAAGAAGGAAATCAGCCCTTTTAAAATATATTTTATTTCCCCCATCAGGCATCAATAAGATCCAAAACCAGTCTCACCCCCCAGCCCGTTGCACTGCCTTTCGGATCAATGCTGGTTGGTTTTCCGCCCCAGGCTGTACCTGCAATGTCAAAGTGTACCCAGGGGATACGATCCCCAACGAATTCCTTAAGGAAGGCCGCCCCGGCTATGGTCCCGGCTTGACGGGCTGCGCCGGTGTTTTTTACATCCGCGATTTTCGATTTCACTTGTTTGCAAAACTCCGGCCACAGGGGCAATTCCCAAACCTTTTCTTCTGCATTTACTGAAGATTCTTTGACAAGTCGCATCAGGTCTTCATCTGTGCCCATCACCCCCGCCGCTACATGCCCCAAGGCGACCAGGACAGCACCGGTAAGCGTGGCAAAATCTAGAATATATTCAGGTTCATAATGTTTGCTGGCATAGGATAGGCCATCCGCAAGAATGAGTCTGCCTTCCGCATCTGTGTTTAATACTTCAATGGTTTTACCGTTATATGCAGTCAGAATATCTCCGGGTTTATAGGCCTTTGCACCCACCAGGTTTTCTGTAGAAGGCACAATCCCTACAACATTCAATTTTGGTTTTAAAGCAGCCAGCGCTTTGAACACTCCCAGGACCACCGCAGAACCGCACATATCATATTTCATTTCATCCATTTTCGAGGATGGCTTAATGGAAATACCACCGGCATCAAAAGTCAATCCTTTACCAACAAGAATTTTGGGATTCTGTGATTCATCAGAGCCAAAATATTCAAGTACTATAAATTTCGGTGGCTCATCGGTTCCTTGGGCTACACCTGCCAGGGCGCCCATGCCCATGGCTGTGATTTCTTTGCGGTCAAAAACAGTGAGCTTCATACCGCCTTCTTTAGCAATCTCACCAGCTTCCTCTGCCAGCCTTGATGGTGTGGTAACATTTCCCGGATGGTTAGCCAAATCCCGGGCAAAGCAGACCGCTTTTCCAATGGCAGTGCCTTTCGTTATTTCATCATGATCGCAGCCAATAACAGTCGCAGACTTTAACTCAAAGTTCTTTTCATCTTTGGTCTTATAATCCAGGAATTGGTAGCTTCCCAGCACCAGCCCTTCCCCCATGGCCTGGCAGCTTTCCAGGCCGGAACAGAAACATTCCACGGCTACAGAACCTACTTTTTTACTGATGGCCGCACGGGAAGCCTTCCCGGCTGCCAAACGGACTCCACTGGCATTAAATTTATTTTTTTTACCAAGACCGATGAGCAGGATCCGCTGTCCATTAATATAAAACATATTGGTTTCCCCGGACTTGCCTTTTACATCACCAAGGTCCATTGCCTTAGATAATACACTGTCGCCTGCCTCATCCAGGGCCTGCCCCAGATCAGTTAAGGATTTGTCTTCATAAACACCGATGGCCACCAGCCCGGCTGATGCGGTTTCGCCCCTGTTCTGAGTGACGTTAATTGTTTCAATATGAGCCATTTTTCATCTCCAAATTATAAATCATTTGTCCGCTTTGGTTGTAGTGCTGATACTTGCTAGCTCTCTGACCGTCCGGAAACAAGTTGGCCCACCACGCTTGGATCAGCCAGAGTAGATATATCACCAAGATTATCCGTATCTCCCTCAGCGATCTTCCGCAATATCCGGCGCATGATCTTCCCAGAACGGGTTTTCGGGAGCGCCGGAGTAAATTGAATTTCATCCGGTTTTGCGTGGGGTCCAATCTCCTTAGTTACCGCGTTCAATATGTTGCTGTGAATTTCATCAGACGGCTCGATTCCCGTCATTAAAGTGACATAAGCATAAATTCCCTGACCTTTAATTTCATGGGGGAATCCCACCACTGCTGCTTCTGCAACGCCTTCACCTTTGCCAATGGCGCCTTCCACTTCTGCAGTACCGATACGGTGCCCAGACACATTCAACACATCATCTACACGACCCGTGATCCAGTAATAGCCATCCTCATCCCTTTTGGCGCCGTCACCCGTAAAATAATAACCGGGAAATTGCTTAAAATAAGTTTCAATAAATCGTTCCTGATCACCATAAATCGTTCTCATTTGTCCAGGCCAGGAGGTTTTTATCGCCAACAGTCCAGATACATTATTTCCTTGGATCTCCTGACCTTCCTCTGTTAGTAAAACTGGTTCAATCCCAAAAAATGGAAATGTTGCAGAACCGGGTTTCGTAGGCGTAGCTCCCGGAAGGGGCGTGATCAGAATTCCGCCTGTTTCCGTTTGCCACCAGGTATCAACAATGGGGCATTGCTCTTTTCCAACCACAGATCGATACCAGTTCCATTCCGGTTCTTTAATAGGTTCACCTACTGTCCCCAATAAACGTAGTGTGGATAAATCTCTGGATTTTACCCAGTCGTTTCCTTCTTTCATTAATGCTCTCAGTGCAGTGGGGGCCGTATAGAATTGATTGATTTTATGTTTATCCACCACATCCCAGAAACGGCCAAAATCGGGGTAGTTGGGAACACCTTCAAACATCACGGTCGTGGCGCCATTGGCCAGCGGTCCATAAACAATATAAGAATGACCCGTGATCCAGCCAATATCCGCTGTACACCAGTAGATGTCTCCAGGCTGATAATCAAAAATCATTTCATGGCTAAAGGAAGTATAAACCAGATAGCCTCCGGTTGTATGTAATACCCCTTTGGGTTTCCCAGTTGATCCCGAGGTATACAGAATAAATAACGGATCCTCCGCACCCATCTCCTCAGGTATGCAAACAGAGTCAACGCCGGATGTGGCTTCATGCCACCAGATATCCCTGTCTGAATCCATGGCTACTGGCTCGCCGGTCCTGCGAACCACAATAACATGCTCGATGGATGGTGTTTCTGCCACTGCGGCATCAGCTTTCACTTTCATGGGAATATTCTGCTTTTTTCCGCGAACACCCGTATCCTGGGTGATCAATATTTTGCATTCTGAATCATTGATCCGATCACGGAGAGAGTCACTGCTAAAAGCACCAAAGACAACTGAATGGACCGCGCCAATCCGGGCACAGGCCAGCATGGCAAAGGCAAGTTCCGGGATCATTTGCATGTAGAGGCAGATCCGATCCCCCTTTTCAACTCCCAGAGATTTCAGGGCATTAGCAAATGTTCCGACTTCTTTTAAAACATCATTATAACTATAATGCCGAGACTGGATTGGATCGTTCCCTTCCCAGATGATTGCCGTTTGATCGCCGTGACCATTTTTCACATGTCGATCAAGGCAGTTAGCAGATACATTCAGTTTCCCACCATCAAACCAGCGAATGTTTCCATTTACAAAATCAAAATTTCGAACCATCTTCCAAGGCTTTATCCAGTCAATACGCAGGGCTGTTTCTGCCCAGAATTTATCGGGATCTGCAATAGAACTTTGATAGATCTCCTCATATTTTTCCATGGATGGAACATGAGCATTTTCTGATGCAAATGGTTGCGGTGGGAATATCTTCGACATAATATACTTTTCTTTAATTATATGGATTTTTGATGATTTACTTTCTGATATGATCCATCTTTATTTTTTTTTACAGAAACCATTGTGAACATCGCTGTACAGGCCAATATCTGATCATCCTCATGACTTTCTTTATAAGCATCAACCTTAATCACGATTGATGAATGACCCGTTTCTACAATTTTCGCAGTAAAATTGACCCAGTTTCCAACGTGAACCGGTTCTTTGAATTCCATGGCATCGATCGCCCGGGTTACTGCGACTTCCCCCGCAGTCCCTTTCAGGAATCGATGAGCCGTCTTTCCAGCTGCAATATCCATCCAGGAAACCATTTGCCCGCCAAATAAGGTACCTATAACATTTGTATCTTGCGGCATAACCAATTGGGAATAACGAGTAACGATCATATTGCAGTAAAAAATAAGGCGGAAATTTAGACGTTTTCAATGAAAGAATAATAAGATATAACATCAAGATTCTTTTATGATACCCGCAGTATAAGACAGAAAAAGCCCCGTTAGTTAACCCTCGAGAAAAACAATTTTCCCTGAAGAGCACGCCACACCAACGGGGCTGAATC
>DKQR01000142.1 GCA_002471805.1 Fidelibacterota bacterium UBA7303
TGGAAAAACCTTTGCTATCATTACGGATATTCATTCCAATCTGGCGTCCCTGAACAAGGCTCTGGCCCTCATTGCAGACCGGAAGCAGGTGGATCAAATGATTTGCCTGGGTGATTGTTTCTCTTTGGGATCAGAGCCTGAAAAAATACTGGAGACACTCCAGAATTTCCCTGATTGTATTTTTATCCGGGGTAATCATGATCGTTATTTGATCGAGAGAATCTGGGAAGATGAATTACCATCTTTGGAAGGTATGGATCCTTATGATCCCATATGCAAAGCAATCATTCAAAATGAAAAATGGACTGCCGAAAAAATTGGAGATGAGGGAATCGATTTTATCAAAAATATGAAAATAGCCTACAGGGAAATTATTGGTAACACCCTGGCTGAATTTACCCATGCCTGGTACCAGAGGGATGATAAGCCTCCAACCGTGACGGAAGCTCTTCATTGGCGAGACAATGTGGTCCAGCAAAACCCGGAAATTGAAAAAGTGGTTTTTGTCCATGGACATGTACATGTTCCTCGGCACCAAAAGGTAGAAAACCTGACTATCCTGTGCCAGGGTGCCACAGGACTGCCCTTTGATCAGAACAAACGGGGTGCTGTGGCATTTTTAACCTTGAATGAGAAAGTTAATTGGGAAGTCGTCCGATACGAATATGATCATAAATCAACTTTAAAAGGCCTGCAGAAACGTAGGCCACCATTTTATGAAAACCTGTTAAATACGATTGAATTTGCCGCCGTTCGCAACGACCTTTAGCCAATTATAATATTTATCGCAGTCGTAATTTGAGCGACTGATTTTACTTCCCTATGCCTTATTTTGATCACAGTGCAACTACGCCCGTTCATCCTGATGTTTTGGAATTGATGGCCATAACTCAGCGGGATGTTTACGGGAATCCTTCCAGCGTACATGCCCAGGGCCGAAAAGCAAAATCCATTATAGAAAAAGCCCGCAGCCAGGTGGCTGCAGCCATTGGCGCAAAACCGGATCAGATCATTTTTACCAGCGGTGGCAGTGAATCAAATAATCAGGTGCTGCGGTCTGTGCTGAATATGAATAAAAAACATATCATAGCTACTGCGATTGAGCACCCTGCAATCTTGAACGTTCTGAAATCTCTGGAACAATTTGGATTAAGCCACAATTGTATTTCCGTTGATCCTAACGGCACAATGAACTTCCATGAATTTGAGAATTCAATCCGGGATACAACCGGGCTTATTTCCGTTATGCTGGCCAACAATGAAGTGGGAACCATACAGCCTGTACAGGAAATTGTTAAAACAGCAAAACCGAAATCAATACCAGTTCATACAGATGCTGTACAGTGCCTGGGGAAAATTCCCATTGATGTAGATGAACTTGGTATAGATTATCTCTCCCTGTCAGCCCATAAGTTTTACGGCCCAAAAGGATCGGGCATACTTTATATCAGGGATAAGAAGTTTATTTCGGCGTTGATCATCGGCGGTGGCCAGGAAAGTGGTTTGCGGGCCGGCACGGAAAACATAGCATTGATTGCCGGAATTGGTCTGGCTGCAGAAATTGCCACAGCGGATCTGTCCGGCCGCGCTCGGAATCTGACAGACCTGGAGACACAATTTAAAACAGGGCTAAAGGAATTTTTTCCCAATGCTGTTTTCAACGGCAATAATGTCCACAAACTGCCGGGACTGATCAATGTTTCTTTTCCCGGGTTCAGATCCGATATTCTGGTGGCGAAACTTGATCGTGCCGGTATGGCAGTCTCCAGCGGCTCGGCTTGCGCTTCCGGAATTGTGGAGCCCTCTGATATTTTAAAGGCCATGGGGGTGGAAGATGAGCTAAACACCTCCACCCTGCGCATCAGTTTTGGGAGTACAAATACCGCTGATGAAACAACTGACCTTTTGTCCGCAATCAATTCCATCATTACTTCCTGATGGAACATGTGATTGTCGGACTCAGCGGCGGCGTGGACAGTGCCGTGGCAGCAGCCCTGCTTGTAGAGCAAGGCTACAGTGCAGAAGGGTTGTTCATGAAGAATTGGGAAGAAGATTCCCAGTATTGCACTTCTGAAAAAGATTACAAAGATGCCCTTCAGGTCTGTGATTCCCTAGGTATTCCGTTAAGGTCTGTTAATTTTTCCAGGGAATACTGGGATAAGGTTTTTAAACATTTCCTGGACGAATACAGGGCTGGCCGTACTCCAAACCCTGACATTCTCTGTAATACGGAGATCAAGTTCAAAGCCTTTCTGGATTACGCGATAGAACTGGGCGCCGATAAAATTGCCACGGGACATTACGCTCGGATCCTAAAGAGCGGAGAATTGCTTAAGTTGGCCCGGGGCACCGACCAAAACAAAGACCAGAGTTATTTTTTATACGGGCTGAACCAAGAGCAACTTTCCCGGGCCTTTTTTCCTATCGGTGACTGGGAAAAAACGACCGTCCGCCAAAAAGCCAGGGAACTGGGGTTTAATAATTATTACAAAAAAGACAGTACCGGTATCTGTTTTATTGGCGAGAGGCATTTTAAGGAATTTTTACAGCGCTACCTTCCAGCCCAGCCGGGAGACATTATCACTCAAGAGGGAAAACCTGTTGGTCAGCATGAGGGGCTGATGTACTATACCATGGGCCAGCGTCAGGGTCTGGGCATTGGCGGCGGGCACGGAACGCTGGAGAAACCCTGGTATGTTCTGGACAAGAAAATGGAAAAAAATATCCTTATTGTCGGTCAGGGACACGATCACCCGGATCTGTACCATCGGTCCCTGAGTTGTTCCCATGTGCATTGGATTACAGGAAAAATTCCGAAATCGGAAACACTTTCGGCAAAAATTCGCTATCGGGCCCAGGATGCTCCCTGCAGAATTGAAACAACTGCAGAACAATCCGTCTCTGTGGTGTTTGAGAAGCCCCAATTTGCCATTGCTCCCGGGCAATCGATTGTATTCTATGAACATGATATCTGCCTGGGCGGCGCAGTCATTGATTCAAGATGGAACTGAAAAAATAGGAAAATGATTATTCTTCTTTATTTTGGAACAAAGTCTTCTGTATTAAATTTATTTATCCATGCAGTGCATAAATAAACAGATTCTCCCTTTATTCATCTTTTTAAGTTTTCTTTTCGGTCAATTCAGAGAAGATGTACCAATCCAGTCTCTACCCTCAAATTTAAATGGAGAGTTAAGCAATACACAGGAGTTATCCTTGTTTGACCCTGCCCGTTTTGATATCCAGCACGGTTTTACAATGAGCATGGTAAACCTGGGCGGACGGCCTCTTTCCATGGCAGGGTACACCAGCCACATCAGCTACTGGGCTTCGGACAACCTTGAACTGAATGCAAAAATCATGTTGTTTAACACCATGGGAAAACTTCCTGGCGGCAGTACGGGCGGCATGCAAAACCTGCAGTTGGCTTATGATGCCGGCATCACCTTTAAACCCACGAAAAATTCATTTCTTAAACTTGAAATGCGTACGCATAATAGTCCTATTTACCGCGACAGTTACTATGATTTGAATTATATGGGTTATTCACTTCACAAAAATAATTTCAGCCATTCTTCCCTCGGGCCAAGGATCCTGGAATAAGTGCCAAGAAAAAAACGGAAGTCAACGAAGCAGTCTAAGAAAAAGCTTCAATCCCAGAATATGACTCTGAATGGAGCTATTAGTATTGTGGGGGTACTGCTTCTTGGGTTTATTATTTCCTTTTCCCGTAATGCATCTCATAGCGGCGTGCCGGTTGAGGTCACTTTCCCGGAAGTGGTGAATCAGCCAAGGCTGGCAGTAGAGGTATTTGAAAAAAACCCGATCCAAGACATCAAAGTAGAAGTGCTGAATGGTTGCGGTGTTCAAGGACTGGCAGGAAAAACAACTGAGTTCTTACGCTTAAAACAAGTGGATGTAGTACGATCAGATGATGCAGATCATCACAATTACCCCAAAACGGTCATCATTCAGCGCAACGAAAATATAGAAAGCCTGAAGCGTGTCTCTGATTCTTTTGGTGTCTTAATGGATGATAAATCAAGGATAAAGATTGTCCCCGATGAAACCTTGGGAGTGGATGTAACTGTTATCCTGGGCAAGGATTATGAATCTTTTCCTGAGTTCAATAGTTTTCTTTCTACCAAACCATAATTGACCAAAAAGTCCCCAGGATCCAAAACCAAGAATCCGCTATTAGATCACATTGCTGATCTGGCTCTGGAAAAAAAAGCAAATGGTGTGGTCAGCCTGGATGTTCGTGGTTTATCATCTATTACAGATCACTATTTGATTTGTTCAGCAGATACAGAACCCCAGGTGAAAGCCATTGCAGATAACATCCGCAGGGGAACGCCGGATAAACCCTGGCACCTGGAAGGATATGAAAAATTAAAATGGGTTCTTTTAGATTATGTGGACCTGGTTGTACATGTCTTCAGGTCGGAAGAGCGGTATTACTACAATCTGGAAAAATTATGGGCTGACGCCCCAATAATGCAATTCTCTGATGAAGACACTGAAAAAACAACTGACTGATGGTATCCAAAGAGCTCTGGAATCTCTCTCGTACCCCGGAAAGGATTTTTCATTAGCCCCGCCCAATAATCCTGACTTTGGAAATATTTCCAGTAATATTGCACTTTTATTAGCGAATGATTTAAAAACGTCTCCCCTGGAAATCGCAAACGCGATTGCTAATGAACTGCAATCAGCTGTTCTGGATCATATTGAATCCATCACCGTTACTCCCCCGGGATTCATCAACTTTTTCATCCGAAACTCTTTTTTCCAATCCTCCATCAAATCGATACGGAAAGCAGGAAACAGTTATGGTAGAGGGATTGTCGGCCGTGGCAAGACTGCAAATGTAGAATTTGTAAGTGCCAACCCCACCGGACCCTTAACGGTCGGGCACGGACGAAATGCCGTACTGGGAGATTCTATTGCCAATATATTGGAATGGAACAGCTATGAGGTTACCCGGGAGTATTATTACAATGACGCCGGACGCCAGATGCACATTCTTGGACAGTCTGTTGAAGCGCGTTATTTCGAACTATGCGGTCGGAAATCCAATTTTCCGGAGGAGGGTTACCAGGGGGAATATATTAGGGAAATTGCCCGGCAGATCCTGGACCGCCGCGGAACCGAACTGGGATCCGGATCACATTACTTTAAAGACGACGCTGAAAAAGAAATTTTTTCCGAAATCAAAAACAGTCTCAAAAGACTGGGAATTCATTTTGATCATTTCTCCAATGAAAAAACGTTCTATGAAAATGGGGCAATCGATCAATTTATAATGGAATTGAAGAAAAAAGACCTGATCTACGAAAAGGATGGAGCCACCTGGTTCCGCGCTACAGCTCTTGGGAAAGAAAAAGACAGGGTGTATATCAAAACCAGCGGTGAACCCACCTACCGGGTTCCGGATACAGCCTACCATCGGGATAAACTGGAACGGAAATTTGACCTTATCGTAGATATCTTCGGAGCGGACCACGCCGACAGCTACCCGGACGTCCTCCTTGCTCTCCAGGCCATGGGCCTGGATACCAGCCCTATAAAAGTTTTGCTTTATCAGTTTGTTACCTTGATGCGGGACGGCCAAAAAGTGAAAATGTCAACCCGCAAGGCCAATTTTGTTACTCTGGATGAACTGAAAAATGACCTGGGAGCCGATGTGGTACGCTATTTTTTTATCATGCGCAGCATGAATACTCACCTTGATTTTGACCTGGATCTTGCAGCCGATCAGTCTGATAAAAATCCCGTATTCTACCTGCAGTACGCCCATGCCCGAATCTGCAATATTATCAAGCACGGTAAGGAAAAAGGAATTAAAGAGACAAGTTCGTTTCAGGACGGCCAACTGACCCATGAAGATGAATTAAACCTGATTCGCCACATGGTCCATTTCCCAGAACTCATTGAAACAACCCATGATACCCTGGAGCCGCAAAATATTGCCAATTATCTGCAGGAACTTGCAGCCCGTTTTCACCGCTTTTATGGTCAGTGCCGGGTGATCACGGAAAATAAGGAATTATCTAAAGCTCGGCTGGGTCTTGTAAGCGCTGTAAAAATTATCCTGGGCAACGGCCTGTCTATACTCGGGATTACAGCGCCGGAGCGCATGTAATGGATGCCTTCCTGCAAACAGAATTGCAGTTTTTTATCCTTTGCCTGACAACATTGTTTACACTGATCAATCCCATTGGTATTGCTCCTATCCTGGTGGTTATGACCGAGCGTTTTTCCAAATCGGAACGAATTACTATTGCCAAACAGGGTACAATAACCGCCTGTATCATCCTGATTGTTTTTGCGTTCCTGGGTTCTCTTATCTTTAATTTGTTCGCAATTACCATCGAAGCAATTCAGATCATGGGCGGTATTATATTCTTTCGAAGCGGATTTAAAATGCTGGAGGCAAAAGTAGGGCGCTCCCGTACAACACCCCAGGAAGAAACCGAATCGCAGGAAAGCGATGATATCGCTATCAGTCCCATTGGCATCCCTCTTATTGCCGGGCCCGGGGCGATAACCGCAACCATGCTCCTGTCCAGTAAGGTGCCAAATGTCCACAGTTATATCTCCATTGGATTGGCAATCCTTTTGGTACTGTCTGTAGTGTATCTGATATTAAGGAATGGTGACCTGATAATCAATGCCCTAGGGGTTAAAGGCATGAGGGTCATCCAGCGTCTCATGGGTCTCATTCTGATGGTAATTGCGGTGCAGTTTGTGATCAACGGGGTAAGCACAGTGCTCCAGCCGCTATTGGCCTGAATTATTTCAGTAACAGCATTTTCTGTATGCGGGCTTCTTCTCCCGCCTGCAGGTGAATAAAATACACACCGGAGCTCACTGGTTTTAAGATAGTATCCTTACCTTGCCAGGTGAATTGATGTCTGCCTGGTTTCATAATCTTTTGATCAATTGCTTTAACCGTTCGGCCCAGCAGGTCATAGATGCGAATGGAGACAGGCCTGGCATTTGGCAGGTCGTACCTGATGGTTGTTTGCCCATTGAACGGGTTTGGATAATTACCGTAAACAGTGAATTTCTCCGGATACAATTCCATGGCAATATTCTCCGTCCCGGCAATGATTACCTGCTTATTTTCATTCATAAACCTGTATTGTATCGTGGCATTGAAATATTCCTCATCCGTATTGGGCAGCTGAATGGCGATTGCCGTATCCAATGCCATTCGGTCTGCCATAGAAAACAATTTTATTTGTGAGACAGTATCTTGTGCAGTAAATAAAAATGTGCCTGGTTTCTGATCGCGCATTCGAAAACGGGTCACATCCAGGTTGGTTTTACCGATAAGGATCTCACCCATATTCAACCCGGAAGGCAGGAAGAATTTCAAGGTGCGCCCGATTACATTTGGATTATGGAAACCCCCGATACGTGCCGCCAGAAGGGTGGTGTCAAAATCAAGAACATGATAGCGCCACTGCCACATCTTGGCAAATGCTTTCAAGTCTTCCATATCCGCTTGGACGTCGGGTCGGGGACGCACATGGGGAGGCTGGCCTGAATAGGGACCCAGGTCCGTATTGGGCCAGTTGCTGTTAAAGGCCAGGATATCCGCTACCGTGATGTCATAATCATCGTCCAAATCACCCCATAAGCGGCTGAAGAATTGCAGCGTGTCAGTTACATAAAGGGTGTTTATTGCAAAGGCACTGTCAATGAATACGGTTACAGTATCGTAACTGGACAATGTGTCCTGCCATACGATGGTAATGATTGAATCAGCATAGGCTTCTGTGGATACAAACTGTGTATCTACATTAGAATTAACAGCTACCTTATAAGAATAGATCGGCCGGTTAAATTTTATGGTGATGGTATCCCCTTTTAAGACTGATAAAAACCCGGATGAATCATTCACATCCGGAGTGAAACTTGTAATGAATGGTTCTGAATTGTCAAAATAAACACCATCTGTTCGCGGGATGAAAGACACATTGGTAGCTAGATCCACAGCCCGGATATAGGTGAAATACAGTGTATCCCGCATCAGGTTCAGGTTGCGGATGGTAATGCTGTCGGTACTGTCCGTAGAGAACCAGTTCAGGATATTGGTGGTGTCATTCCCGGTGCCAATGGCCAGTTGATAATAATCTATTTCTGTATTATCAGAAAAACCAGACCAGGTGTATTTCAGGAATGTGGAATCTGGGGTATAATCCACATCCATGATCCACTGTCCGTCTACAATGGATCCAGTATCGGGTCTTGCCAGGTCAATATATATCCCGTCGCCCCAGAGTGTATCAGAGTGATTCCCGGCGGAATCTTCAACAAAAACCCCTGTGAAATAATCATTATCATTGACCAGGCTGAGGCCCCCCAGCCCTTTATTATTCTCACCGCCTGAAGAGTTCCAGGCCACAATATCTGTCGTTGCCGAATCTGAACCCAGGCTTACAAAACCGTCCCTAATCCCGGACAAGCCATCTTCATGGTCCCAGTATACCCATAATGAATCTGATTGTTTGGAATAATCCAGATCCAGCGAATCCGTGCCCACCAAAAGTGCCGATAGAAGCGGTTCCGTTTTATCCAGTATTATGCCTGCACCATTGGAAGTTGCGGAAACCGTATCTCCAAAATTTCCCGCTGTATCCCGGCAGGCAATGGCAAAGGTCTGCTGACCTTCCAGATCATTATCTATGAATTCCCGGGTTGCGGTCCAACTCATTCCTGAGTTAGACGAAACAAGGGTAAGCGTATCTGTATTCAAGACCGCAACCGGCGCTTTTAAGCCCTCACTGCTGGTGAAACTCAAAGTACCCTGATCTCCTGGTTTTGCCCAATAGGAACCAAATTCATTGTTGGACGTGAGCGAAACATTTGCAGGGGCAGGTGCTGTTTCATCAACATGGATTAGAATCTCATGTGCTGTTCCAGTGGTAGTGTTCCCTGCCCGGTCCAGGATTTGAGCCGTAAACTGCACATTTATACTCTCTGCATAGCCAGTCAAAGCCACGAATACCTCCCGACTCAGGTCTATATTCAACATTCCGGTTGAGGTGATGGCCGCTGCGGGTCCTGTATTTGTAAACGGACCGCTATTAATGCTGGTTTGCAACTGGCAGCTCCCATCAATGAGGCTTTCGTCGTCTGCAGCAATAGGAACAGATACTGTCACTGTATCATTGCTGGAATTCCAGTAACCCTGCTCCACGGTGCCGCCACTGACAAACAATGTATCAATACTGAAATCAGCGGGCGGAGATTGGTCAAATAATACATAGCTGCTGTTGGTTCCATGGGTTGTGTCAATAGGAACACCGGCGTTGCCAACCCAGTCTTCAAATGCAATGGTATAGGTCAAATAGCCCTCCTCCTCTGTTCCTGTCATCTCATATTTGGCTAGAAAGGACTCGCCCTGGTCCACAATTTCAGCAGGCGGATTACCGGCAATAGTGACTGCAGGGTCGGGCCGCAGCAGCTCGCTGGGCGTATATTCAACAAATATTGTATCTCCCGTAATACACAGCGAGGTATCGTTAGTATTACTGCTGTAAAATAATACACTTGAGAAAGTTGGTACCGTACGGTCGAACCGTACCTGCGAACCGTCATCTGTAGTTGTCACTGTAACTGACTCATTTCCGGCAGAATCGGTCATGAAAAGGCTGAAGGGTACCCAGCCCTCCGTTTCCGATCCGTCAAAAGTATGGGTGGTCATAAAATCCAGTGCAGATTGTGCCGGTACCTTATCGCTGTCCGCCAGGGAAACAGATAAACTGCGGCTCGCTTCCGATATGGAAAAAGTCAGGGTATCCGTATTACCTGTTTTTGCCAGGGAGTCGCCATAGACATTATTTGACCTCATGGCAACTGTGGAGATAACAGGCGTTGTTCTATCAAAACAGACCTGGCTGCCGTCTGTAGTACTATCCGCATCGGGTCCGGTCAGCCCGCCTAGATCCGCATAGGATACGGTAAATGGAATGCATTGTTCATCATCACTCTCTGCCATAACAATGTATCCGATATAGGTCGTACTGGATGGGTTTGACTGAACTGAGTTATTACCGCCAATGATTATTGTACAAACATTCAGTGGCTCATTGGCTATGAAACGGACGAATACCGTATCACCCACCTTGGCCCATGAAGAATCCGCATTGCTGGAGTAGATTCCTGTGGAAACGACTTCCGGTGGGCCGGTATCATGATTGACAAAACTATCATCCGTTGTTGATGTCACCTGTTCGCCGGGATTCCCGGAACGGTCCATAAAATCAATTGTAAAGGAAAGGATGCCTGACGGTTCCGTACCATCCAGGGTAATGGTTGCGGTATATGTATCCCCCGAAAGCGTTGGCACTGCTGATTGACCGGAGATAGTAACCGTAATGGAATCAGCGATTATTGGCTCCGCAGGAGTAAAAGATAGATAAACTTCATCCCCCCCAATTGCGATAACGGTATTATTGGCATTATTTGATTCTATATGCACCAATGTCAACGTGGGTGATGTTTTATCAAAAACTACCTGGCTGGTGTTGGTTGTAGTTGAGACAGGATCACTAACCAAACCAACCGAATCGGTGACCAGGATCTCAAAATTAATAACCCCCTCTTCATTGTCCGAGTCTGCCATGACATACTGTCCAGAATATTGTTCGCTGCCCAGGTCAGTCACGGTAGCTGTCTGGGATGCAATTGTCACTGTCTGGTTGGTTAACAATTCACTGC
>DKQR01000084.1 GCA_002471805.1 Fidelibacterota bacterium UBA7303
ACGCCGATCCTCAGTGGCGGCCCCCAATAGCCTGTACCACGATTCACATAAATCTGGGTTCCAAAATGGTCATAGTACCCAGCAATATAAGTACTTGCAATTTTTACAGGATAGGTAAATGGCCAGAATTGACCACCATGCGTATGTCCTGATAATTGTAGATCTGCCCCAACTTTATGAACAGCATGTATACTGTTTGGCTGGTGTGCCAATACTATTTTGATTATATCCTTTGGCAGGGAAGCAAGGGCAAGCTCTGGGTCAGATCTATGGGAAAGGTTGATTTGATGAGCATTCAAATCAGTAATCCCTGCAATAGCAATCTCGTCACCAGATTTTGAAATTATCTCATTTGTATTAATTAAATTTTTCATCCCCAGTCTATCTGTTTCATCGAGCCAGGGATCCACACCTGAGTAATATTCATGGTTACCTGTAACAAAATAGGTCCCATATGGTGCAATCAAATCTTTTAAAGGTTCTATTTCAGGGCTAAGGTAGTCCACTGAACCATCCACCAGATCACCAGTTACAACGATCAAATCGGGACTTCGAAAAGCGATTTTTCTAAAAACATCTTCTACGTACGGACGTTTAATAGTTGGTCCTACATGTAAATCGGAAATTTGCACAATGGTAAAATTTTCAAATCCATCTGGAAGGGACTCTAAAAAAATATCCTGGTTCATTACAGTTGGGCCCTTTCTGGACGAATAAAATCCAAAACCAGTTCCTGTGCCAGCAATACCAATCATAGCTATACTGACCGATTTCTTTATAAAATCTCTTTTTGAATAATCAAGCGGCTCTTTAGTATGAAATAAACCTTCAATTAAAGGATATAACTGCAATATAAAGTCCTTAGCGGTAAAAATAATAAATGATAAGGTGAAAAAGCCCAAACTGGTATATCCTACCAATGATAACCTATCTATAATTTTTGATTCATTTCCGCTCATCCTTAGAGCAATGGGTAGTATGGGCAATAAGCTTAAAATAAATACTGCAGTGTAAGCTAAGATAGTTTGTGATGAAGAGAAACCCAGTGCAGGTATAAATCGCCAGGCCACATAGCCGTGCATAATCCACAGCATCCCTATTGCAATAATAAAAAACATTTATTTATACTTTTATAGTTTTGCTGTCTATATCAGAATTTTTAAGTGTCGTATGCAGCCATCCCTGTCACTTCTTGCCCTAAAATCAATGAATGCATTTCGTGGGTACCTTCATAGGTGTAGACCGATTCGATATTGGCCATGTGCCGAAGGGGAGAATAATCTTCCGTGATTCCATTCGCGCCAAGAATTTCCCGGGAGGTCCGGGCAATATCCCTCGCCATTGCACAATTGTTGCGCTTTGCCATGGATACCTGCTGGAAAGTCATTTTGCCTTCATCCTTTAATCGGCCAAGTCGATACACCAAAAGTTGTGCTTCCGTGAGACAGGTCACCATTTCCGCTAACTTTGCCTGGGTTAACTGGAAACCAGCTATAGGTTTGGAAAATTGTTTTCGCTCTTTTGAATAGTCCACGGCCGTGTTGTAACAATCCACGGCTGCGCCCACCATACCCCAAGCGATGCCGAATCGGGCCTGGGTCAGACAACTTAATGGTCCCTTCAGCCCTTCAACATTGGGGAGTCGCGCTGAATCCGGCACTCGAACATTTGCCATGGAGAGTTCAGATGTTACGGAAGCCCGCAGACTCAATTTTCCATGGATATCGCTGGATGTGAATCCTTCCATGCCCTTTTCAAGCAGAAATCCGCGCACGATACCGTCTTCATCCCGCGTCCAGACCACCGAAACATCGGCAACGGAGCCATTGGTGATCCACATTTTATTCCCATTAAGGATCCAGTCGTCTCCATCCCGTTTACAGCGAGTGACCATGCCTCCTGGGTTAGAGCCAAAATTTGGCTCAGTAAGTCCAAAACAGCCAATTTTGGTTCCTGCACCCAGCTCCGGGAGCCATTTGGTTTTTTGTTCGTCAGACCCATAGGTATGGATCGGGTACATAACCAAGGCACCCTGCACGCTGGCAAAAGAACGCAGCCCTGAATCTCCTCTTTCCAATTCATGAAGAATGAGCCCATAGGCTACGTTACTCACGCCAGCACCTCCCGATTCTTCCGGCAAGGCCGAACCCATGAATCCAAGTTCACCCAGTTTGGGAACCAAGTCCATAGGGAAGGTGGCGTTCTCATAATGCTGATTAATCAAGGGCATAAATTCCGTCTGGACGAAATCGTGGGCCGTCTGCTGAATCAATAATTCTTCTTCTGTAAGCAGGTCAGTTATATTGTAAAAATCAGGTCCTAATTCTTTCATAGTTTCCCTTTAAAACCAGGCTGGAAATTACGTTTTAATTCCCATTGATTTGGTGAGATAAATGAGCTCAATTCCCGTCCAGGAAACCTTCTCTGGATGGGATTTGATTTCTTTCAAAACTGCAGCTAACTCCATTTCGGTCAATGATACTCCTATTTCATTAAATTTATTTTTCAACGCATAACTGCTGGTGTATTTATCAATGATCAGTTTGCGTTTTCTATTAAGCGTTTCTGGTGCAATCGCTTCATAGGATCGTGGATCTTTTGCAACAGCTTTCACATGCAGACCGGCTTTATGAGTGAATGCATTTTCCCCTACTATGGGTTGATTAGCTTTCAATTGCAAATTGGAAAATGACCCCACAAGATGAGTGAGTTCAGGAAGTATGGAAAGATCCCAATTCCCATTAACCTTATAGATATTTACCAATGCTGTTACCACTTCTGCTATCGGCGGGAGTCCACAACGCTCGCCTAGCCCATTAACAGCCACATCCACACATTGGGCACCTGCTTCCAAAGCAGAAAGTGCATTTGCTGTAGCCATACCGAAATCATTATGGCAATGAACATGAATTGGAATATCTAGTTCTGTAACGATACGGCCTATCAGTTCCTTTGTTTTGGTGGGCGTCAGGCAGCCTACCGTATCCGCCAAACTATACCTATCAGCTCCTGATTCCTGGATCAACTTCCCTACTTGAACCAAGAAATCAAATTCAGTGCGACTGGCATCTTCCGCAGTAAATCGCAACTTGAGGCCTTTGTCCTTTCCATATTTCACTGTCGTTTGGATTCGTTCCAGCGCTTCTTTTTTAGATACATCGAATTTGTGCTTTAAACTTAATGGCGAAGTGCCAAAGAACATTCCCATCCACTCCACACCAATAGCAACGGCATCATTAATATCAGATTTAGATGCTCTGCCGTGGGCTATTTTTTTCACCTTTAGATCTAAATCATTCAACGTTTCCACGGCTGCATAAACATCGGGTGAAACGGCAGGGTGCCCCAGTTCAATAAAATCCACACCAAAATCATCTAAGAGTTTGGCAATAGTGACCTTTTGCTTTATTGTAAAAGAAACACCCGGGGTTTGTTCGCCTTCTCTTAAGGTGGAATCAAGGATTTCAATTTTTGAGAATGAATTCATTCAATAAACTTATAATTCTATTCATTTCTAAACAAATTAAGTTCTAATAATCTATATGGCTATGTAATTTTATTGCTTTGAAATAATGATGATCATTTCATGAATAATAATCGAAGAGAAATGGTAGATGGAGCCGCTGCTATTGCCCGTGGAGCTCTGGATGCAGGGTGTGATTTTTACGCTGGGTACCCAATCACGCCCGCTTCAGGGATACTAACCCATATGCTCCGGGAACTTCCGAAAGTTGGTGGAATCGGTTTACAGGGAGAAGACGAGATTTCTTCCATTGGGCATTGCATTGGTGCTGCTACGTCCGGAGCTACTGTTTTTACGGCATCTAGCGGTCCTGGACTTTCTCTTTACTCGGAAAATATCGGTTTAGCTATCATGATGGAAATCCCGTTGGTCATTACCATTTCTCAAAGGTTAGGACCGTCCACCGGTGCTGCCACAGCATCGGCACAGGGTGATATTCAATTCATGCGCTGGTGCAATTCTGGTGGTTATCCCGTAATCGTACTCTCTCCTACAAATATCCCAGAAAGTTACCATTTAACCAAAAGAGCCTTCAAACTGGCCAAGCGATTTCGGAGTCCTGTGTTTATTGCCACGGATAAAGAAACGGTCATGACCACCGAATCAGTGGCTGAAACAGAAATGATCGATGCCCCTGACTGGCCAGAAATTCCTGATGAACCTGTAGGCAAACCGCTTGATCCTTATCAGGTTAACGGTACAATCCACCATTATACCGGATCCAGTCACACCGAAGAAGGGCATATCACGAAGGATCCTGACATCATTGCTGTATTTAACGAAAGGCTGAAAAACAAAATTGAAAGCCGGGTAGATGAAATTTCTCTTGTGAAACCAGACTTGGATATAGGCGCAGAGACGTTGGTCTTGAGCTACGGTGTGACTGCCCGCTCCATGGAAGCAGCTGTAGCCCAACTTCGATCTTCAGGGGAAAAGGTATCAGCTCTAACTGTTTTTTCTTTATGGCCCATTCCAGAAAAGAAAATCCTAGATTGTTTAAAAGGAATCAAGCGAATTATCATCCCGGAGATGAATCATGGTCAATACCGCCATGAAATTCAACGATTGACCAACAGTGATATTGATCTGGTGGGTGTGAACCGGGTAGATACTTTTTTAATCACTCCTGAAGAAATCATGGAAGCTTACCATGGCTGAACCTGTATTAGATACTTATATCGCCGAAGAAAATCTGCCCTACGAATTTTGTCCTGGATGTAGCCACGGCAAAGTACTCGGCGCTTTAAGCGATAGCTTAAAACAACAGGGGCTAGATCCGACTGAAGTGGTTATTGTTACAGACATAGGGTGCGTCGGTCTGTCAGATAAATATTTTGTGACCCACGCTTTCCATGGACTCCATGGCAGAGCTATCACATATGCGTCTGGTATAAAAATGCAAAATCCAGCTCTGAAAGTAGTAGTACTCATTGGAGATGGCGGTTGTGGAATTGGTGGACATCATCTATTGAACGCCGCTAGAATGAATACAGATGTGGCTGTTCTGGTCTTCAATAATTTTAATTTCGGGATGACGGGTGGACAGCATTCAGTGACCACGCCAATGGATAGCATCACCCCCACCACTTCACTAGGCAGCACGGATGCACCCATGGACATTGCAGGCACAGCTAAAGTAAACGGTGGCGGTTTTATTGCCCGTTCTACGGCCTTTGATAAAGACCTTCCGGACATGATTGCCAAAGCCATGAACCATGACGGATTTTCTCTGATTGATATTTGGGAGCTTTGTACTGCTTATTATGTAGTCCGAAATGATTTTGGCCGTAAAGAAATGATGGGTTACATGGATAGCATGAATATGGAATCGGGCTTGTTACAAGAAACGGATCGACCCAGTTTTCAGACCAGTTATAAGCATATTCAGACGCAGGCTGGTGAACAAAAACCCATGAGCGGGTTGGTGTTAGAAACAAAATTTTCTTCTGATCTAGATAAACCGATACGAATTGTGTTAGCAGGGGCTGCGGGGCAAAAAGTTGTTTCTGCAGGGAATTTACTGGCATCAGCGGCTACTCTTTCGGGACTTTGGACTAGCCGCAGGGCAGACTTTCCCATTACAATTCAGACCGGATTCTCCGTAGCAGAAGTTGTTATTAGCCCGGAACCGGTTCTTTATTCTGGTATTATGAAGCCGGATGTTGCTGTACTCATCGCACCTGAAGGAAAAGCAAAAATTGCAAGGCTGACAAAAGCCATGGAAGAAACTGACACGGTTTATTACGCAGATGGATTGGGTGATGCGGATTCTGATGCAACCCAATTACCATTGAATTTTCCGGATAGTGCAAAAAAAGAATTAAGAAAAAATATATCCGTCCTGGCAGCGGGATATCTTACAAAACAATTAAGCCTTTTTCCCTTTGAAGCACTAAAAGAAGCGGTTAGACAGATTCAAAAACCAAAAATTGCTGAAATAAATCTGGGTGTCTTGGCACATTTCGAAGATTAGATCAAACCATTGTCAGCAAAAGAATACACGTCATTCCCGGCAATAATGAGATGGTCGTGAATAGAAATGTCAATGGATTTTGCAGCTTCTTCCAGTTTTTTTGTAATGTTCAAATCGTCCTGACTTGGATTTGAGTTCCCGCTGGGATGGTTGTGGACAAAAACCAGCGCTGCCGCATTATTATCCAATGCCTGTTTGATAACTTCCCTTGGATAAACCATCGAAGTGGAAAGACTCCCCTGAAAGAGTTCTACCATTTTTATAATTTGATTACGGCCGTTCAAAAATATCACTAAAAATATTTCCCGGTTTTTATCGCGGAGATTGTGTTTGAGATAATCCAGGACTTCATCGGACGAGCGGATAAAATCCTTATTGATGACGCGATCCGACAGGAACCGTCGGGAAACAGCCTGGGTAATTTTGAGTCCGAATACATTTTTATCCCCTATACCATTGATTTCTTTCAATTTTGATGGATCCGCTTCCAAAACAGCCTTCAAGGAACCGAATTTCTGCAAAGCATTTTTTGCAGACTGTTTGCAATCTTTTCGCGGTGTACCAAGAGTGAGCAGGAGTTCGATGATCTCGTAATCGTGAAAGCCGTCTAATCCGCTTTTCAGGAATTTGTCCCGGAGACGCTGACGGTGGCCGGCATTATTTTTCTCCGGCATCACAGAGACAAAAAAGAATCTACTAGTAACATTTCTACCCTGAACCTTCAGTGCTTCTGCGATTATTTTTTAATTTTTTTAAGTTTGGACCTGAATTCACGTAATTCCCGTACGTTTCCAATCTCGATCTCTCCTGAGTCCCATTTCAGCTTAAAATCTTCTTCTGAATCGGATCCGCCCTGTTCCTGATATAAAGGATATAAATCGGCTTCAGCTCTTGGTTTGTTTTTATGCATTGTGGCGGTGATCTGGTATGCAACATCTTCAAGAATATCATCCACAACCCTGGGTGGAAGTTGTTTCTCCAACAGATTTTGTTCAATTCTGGAAAACCGCATTCCGTGAACAACGTAATCCTGGTACGCTTCCCAGGCAAATGGTGCTACTGCCTTTACAGATACCGCCATAGCATCAGAATAAACGCGAATCTCATACTGGGCGTGGCTGTCCGACCGCAGACCGATAAAATGTAATAGGTTATGCAAATCGTTCTTCCAATACCATTCAGTATAAATATTGACTGGCAAAAGTGAACGAGCTAATTCACGTGCAATTCCTTCCTCATTCAGTTCCTGATACATGGTAAAACTTCGTTCGGAAATTTCTTTAAAATAATCCAGAACTTTCTGTTTTAGTTCCAATGGTACTTCCCCGGACCGTCCCTGTTTGTTCAAAGCGCTCTGGAACTGAATATGCTCTGGATCGGGGAAATAGAATTCATCCCGTGCTTCGGAGTAACGAAGTGAATATTCATTAATGTTCGCCGTGCGGTGACGAACCCATTGTCGCGCAACGAAGATAGGCATCTTACAATGAAATTTGAATTCCACCATTTCGAAAGGAGTGGTATGTCGGTGCCGCATAAGGTAACGGATCAATCCACGATCCTGAGAGACTTTACTCGTTCCCTGTCCATAACTTACGCGAGCGGCCTGAACAATGGCATCGTCTCCACCCATGGAATCCACGAGCCGGACAAATCCTTTATCCAAACATTTGATTGCATCTTCTGGCACTTGTGTCATTTTCTATTTAGCAGTTATAATATTAAACGTTTTATCTACAGCGTCAATGTCACCGGCAATTAGCCCCGGTTCAATCAACGTCCTTTCCTGATTGAAACTAACATGATTCCCTTTTAGGTCAATCAGCTTTCCCCCGGCTTCATTAATAATACAATTTCCGGCGCAAATGTCCCATTCGTTTTTCGGGCGCAACGAAGCGAATATATCTGCTTTACCTGCTGCAGTGAGTCCAAGTTTGTATGCGACCGAACCTATGGCTCGAAGTTCGCCGAACGTTTCATGGTAAGGATCCCAGAGTCCACGGCGAGTTTCGGAACGACTATTGAGAATTACCATTTCCCCAATATCATCTTTCGTGGTGCACTGTATTAATTCTCCATCGAGTTGGGACCCTTCACCTTGTGCAGCCGAAAATATTTCTTCGGTTACCGGGTTGTATAAAACACCAACGATGGGGTTTCCATTTTCGACTAAAGCAATACTCACCACAAAGTGTGGGACACCTTCTATGAATTCTTTGGTTCCATCCAGCGGATCCACCACCCACACCCGCTCTTTGGTCAGCCTTTCCGGTGAATCTACTGTTTCTTCGGAGAGCCAACCATATTCTGGTCGCGCTTCGGTCAGAATTTCTTTCAGGCGCGTATCCGCTGCATTGTCAGCCGTGGTGACCGGATTGTGGTAGCCTTTATCCTTGATTTCATAATCAGCTTTATAATAATTCAGGATCAACTCGCCGGCTTCAATGGCAGCTCCTTTAGCTAAAATCAAATCAGATTTCATGGGGTGAAAGTTAGGAGCAAAAGTTTTCTAGTTTTTAACTATTAAATTGACTGTTTCAACGAGAAATTGCTTTGCGCAGAAAACCGATGAATTCCGCCATATTTCCATATATCCCGTGACCAATATCCAGACATTGGTCTGATTTCAGATCATCTTCTATTATCCGCTTTCTTACAATAAAATCCTTATATCTTAGCCATTGGATCTGCGGATGATCTTTCGAATAACCCTTTGGAGCCACTTTAAGCCTATCACCCCCAAGACCGCCGAATGTATCCGCAAATCCCTGATTTTCTATAATCCTTTTGAATTGTTCGGGCCAACAGGTAATATAATCACGGATCGCCGCCAGCGTCACTTTATCTGGGTGCCACACACCCCCGGCAAAATAAGAATTTCCCGGTGCCACATGAACATAGTATCCCGCACCCATACGCTTTCTTCCTCCAGGATTCATGCTGGCCCCAAACCATGGTTTATAAGGTGTCTTATCCTTGGCAAAACGAATATCCCGATAAATCCGGAACAAGCAGTCCTTAGGGTCGGTACCAATCATATCTGCATCAAATTCTGAAATTCGAAATAGGAGCATGGCTACAAAATCGATGAAATTCTGCTGGGCATCCTTAAACCAGCCCTTATTGGCATGATACCACTCCCGGCGATTGTTCATTTTAAGGTCCGCCAGAAAATCAAATGTGGATTGGTCAATCATCGTTTTTTAAATATAATGAGTTTTTCACGATTCTTCCGGGGTTGAACTGATATTTCTGGAAATTCTTCCCTCTCAATAATCCAACCATTTTTAAAAATGGATTTCACCTCGTCAACAGTTGTTCCCCATGGTGGACCCCCATCTGTGATTATCTTATCCAAGGGAAACCACAGACCGATTAATTTCCCGCCTGGTTTTATAATTTTGCACATTAATCTTTCGTATTCCTGCCGCCGATTTGGGTTGATGGCACAAAAACAGGTTTGCTCAATCACATAGTCAAAAACATTGTCGTAATTCGGTGTCAGGGAAAAAATATCAGACCGGAGTATCTGGACATCCGCATTTTCTTTTTCAGATTTTGCAGCCAACGCTTTTACTGCGGATGCTGCAAAATCGACTCCTGTAACCTCAAATCCCCTATGGGCAAACATGACCGCATCATGCCCAGATCCACATCCAGCGATACATACCTTTCCGGGAATTAATTCATTAGCAATAGATTCAAAAACTGGTGTTACACCGCCCAAGTCCCATCCGGCATCATCAGCCAGGTATATATCTTCCCAAAATTGGGATCTATCTTCCTTATACATTACAATATTTTCATATCCATCCGTTTTTCCACCACCTGATCATCTTTGAGAAATACTTTATAAACATGGGAATCAGGATAAAATTGAATAGATTTTGAATATTTTCCTTCCTTGAAATGAACAGCTGCGCCGCCATCTATGGCATATCCAGGCATGGATTTCCCTTTTTTTATAAATTCATGCACACTGGAACGTCGATCCACTTCTTCCTGGTAGTGGGGGCAGCACATTCCTGGAAGAAATCCCAAACATTCCATCACATTCAAATTGCTGACCCAAGAATCTGTTATGCCCTGCTCAAACCAGCAAATTGCTCCAGCACTTACACCGCACAGAATTTTCCCTTTATTATATGCTTTGTAAAGGAGTTTATCCAGTTTCCATCCCTTCCATACCGCCAGCATGCTTTTGGTATTTCCTCCGCCTACATAAATCACATCTGCTTTATTAATAATGCCGTCCAGTCTTGGAGTTCGTTCAAATAGAGTGACATGGTTTGGTTCACAGTTCAGACTGGAAAAACATGTATAAAAATTGACAATATAACTTTTATCTTCTGCACTGGCTGTAGGTAGAAAAAGAATGTTTGGACTTTCTTTTCCAGTTTGACCCAGAATATATTTTTCAATTTTATTATGCTTGGGGTTGCGGCCGAAACCGCCACCGCCTATAGCAATAATATGCCTTATGTTCATGATTTCTCAGATAAGTTTAACATGGGATATATCTGCAGCCTGAAAAAAGACGACTGTTTGATCCAATCTGTCTGAAAAGAATTTAAGCAGAAAACCACGTGTTATAGTTCTTGAATAAAACGGTCATATCACTGTATCTTCCAGCCAGTTAGGGACAACGAAGGATTATAAAGTTTTAATCTTTTCTGGCGATTTCGACAATTTTTTTATCACCCTGTACTGGGCCATAAATTTTCCTTCCTTCCGAATCCCTCGGAAATAAAACATCCTCATCAATCCGTTTGATTAGATATCGGATTCCTTAGGTCCGGGTATCTACGTTTCTTGCCGGTGGATGTACAGTATACAGGTGTATAATATGAAGAAAGAAATCTTTATTAATGAAAGCATGGGTGAAACCCGGATTGCCATTCAGGAAGATAGTAAACTGGTGGAGGTTTACGTTGAGCAACAAGATAATCAACGTATGGTGGGCAATGTCTATAAAGGAAAAGTTGAAAACGTCCTGCCGGGAATGCAGGCCGCCTTTGTGGATATTGGCTATGAATTGAATGCTTTTCTCCCATTTTCAGAAATTGGCAATAGTGATTATATCCTTGAAGAAAGCAGCAATAACCGCAACCGAGGTAGCAGTAAACATAGCAGGAAGATTGAAAATATTGAAGTTGACCTGAAAACAAATCAGGAAATCTTTGTCCAGGTTATCAAAGAACCCTTTGCCGGAAAAGGCCCTCGGGTTACTACAGAAGTAGCGCTACCAGGCCGTCTACTGGTTCTGGTCCCCAATGCAAATTATATCGGTATCTCCAAAAAGATCTGGGACAAGTTTGAACGTCGGCGATTAAAAAAAATCGCCCAGCGCTTGCGCACGGATGACGCGGGTGTAATTATACGTACTGTGGCAGAAGGAAAAAGCGAGGAACATATTGAAAATGATTTTAACATTTTACTAGATAACTGGCAGAAGATAAAAAATAAGTCAGAAAGAGAAGAAGCACCCATCCTGGTTTATGAAGACTTGGAAACCGCTTCTAGTGTGGTCCGGGATCTGCTTACCCTGGATGTGGAAAAAATAATCATCGATTCCAAGCGTCTGTATCGCAAGACCCAGCGCTACCTGGAGGATGTATCCCCCAGTCTACTGGAACGGCTGGAGTTATATAAATTAAAAGCTCCTCTTTTTGAAAGTTTTGGTATCGAATCGGAAATAGAAAAACTGATGCGTTCCAAAGCCTGGCTGAAAAGTGGTGCCTACCTGATCATTGAAAAAACAGAAGCAATGGTCGTCGTTGATGTGAATAGCGGCCGATTTGTGGGTAAAAAAATGCACGAGGAGAATTCCCTTAAGATCAACATGGAGGCAGCCCGGGAGGTCGCACGGCAGTTACGCCTCCGTGATCTATCAGGATTGATCGTGATCGATTTTATTGATATGCAACTCGAGGAGAATCGCAAAAAGGTCTATCATGAATTGCGCAAGGAATTGAAGAAAGACCGGGCCAAGGTAGCAGTGGCTCCCATCACCGAGTTTGGCCTATTGGAAATGACGCGGCAGCGAATCCGGGTCAGCCTGCTGGATTCCATGAGTGAAGAATGCCCCGCATGCCATGGGTCAGGACGAATTATTTCACAGGAAACGCTGGTCACTCGGCTAGATCACTGGCTGCGCCGCTATAAAAGCAAACATCGCTCCCTGCGTCTTAAACTTCAGCTTCATCCTGAAAATTCCAGATATTTAAACGGCGAGAAAAAACATATTCTAAGAGGGCTAATGTGGCAGAATTTCGTTCATTTGAAGATTGAGGAAAATAGCGAACTCCGTAGAGGTGAATTCAGATTTTTACGGACCAAAGATGGTACAGATGTGACCCAGGAGATGAATCTTGATAAGGAAAATGTAGCCTCTTAATTTCCGCGGCTTTTTGGAGAATGAAAATGTACGCAATTGTCAATATATCTGGGAAACAGTACAAAGCCACTGAAGGTGCCAGGCTTCGTGTACCCCGCCAATCAGGAGATTCAGGGGCAAAACTGTCTTTTGATGATATCCTTCTAATTAGTAATAGCGACAGCACTCAGGTAGGGAAACCCAATGTTTCTGGCGCGAAGGTAACGGCAACAATCCTGAACCACGGGCGGGAACGTAAAATTCTTGTCTATAAGAAAAAACGCCGCAAAGGCTATCAGCGCAAGAATGGTCATCGTCAATGGTACACAGAATTAGAAGTTCAAAAAATTCAACTGTCTACGACAAAGAAAAAAGCAGCCCCTAAAAAGACTGCTAAACCAAAACCCGCAGCAAAAGAAAAGGAATAAATCATGGCACATAAAAAAGGTCAGGGTAGTTCCCGCAATGGTCGCGATTCAAATGCAAAATATCTGGGGCTGAAAGTTGGTGATGGGCAATCTGTTCTGGCCGGAACCATTATCCTGAAACAGCGCGGTACTAAAATCCATCCCGGTGTTAATGTACGTCGCGCCAATGATGATTCTCTGTTTGCCACCGCGGACGGTATTGTCCGTTTTGGCCGCAAAGGCCGTGATCGAAAACTGGTCAGCGTAGAAACCTAAGTTTAAATAACCCCCCATATGTGGGGGTTTTTTATTTTCATAAAAAGGAGACTTTATGGCTCGTAAAAAAATAGCACTTATCGGTGGTGGACAGATTGGCGGTAACCTGGCGCTGCTGGCCGCACAAAAAGAATTGGGCGACGTTATCATCTTCGATATCCCCAAGGCTGAAGGTATGGTTAAGGGCAAAGCTCTAGATCTGATGCAGCTACGGCCCCATGATGGCTATGATGCAGATATAAGCGGAACCTCGAACTGGGATGATGTTAAAAACGCAGATGTATTTATTATCACTGCGGGTATTCCCCGAAAGCCGGGTATGAACCGTGAAGACCTGCTGGAGATTAACCTGGGCATTATGAAGGATGTAGCTGCTAATATTAAGGAGCAGGCTCCAAATGCTTTTGTGATTGTGATTTCCAATCCCCTGGATGCCATGGTCTATGCTTTTTACAAAGTTTCTGGATTCCCAAAGAATCGAGTGGTGGGCATGGCCGGAGCCTTGGACAGCACGCGCTTTAGAACCTTTATTGCTATGGAAACTGGTTACTCGGTACAGGATGTGACCTGCATGGTTCTGGGAGGACATGGTGATACCATGGTGCCCATATCGCGCTTGGCTACTGTAGGCGGTGTTCCTGTCACGGACCTGATTTCATCGGAGCAGCTGAAAAAAATTGAGGATAGAACTCGTGTTGCCGGCGGTGAAATAGTAAAGTTGTTCGGCAATGGCTCTGCCTTCTATGCGCCAGCTCAGTCTGCAATTGAAATGGCAGAAGCTTTCCTACGCGATAAAAAACGGGTTATTCCCTGCGCCTCATTGTGTGAAGGTGAATTCGGGATTGAGGACTACTTTATCGGTGTACCCAGTGTCATTGGAGCCGGCGGAGTGGAAAATATCCTGGAATTTGCCCTTACAGATAAAGAGCAATCCGAATTGAATAATACATTGAAAGCAGTCAAAAAAACAGTGGCAGAAACGGACCTGTAGTCTGTAAGAAAATTTCTACTTAAACAATAAGTGTTAAATTTTGTTTATTGTTTAACTTCCTAGAATCATAACTCAAGATTCATTTATTATAGTACTATGTTCCGATTTTTAATCATCCATTGCAGTCTGTTCTTGTTTGCACAAACTGCTGCCGATAAACAGAACACTGATATTTTTGTCTATAACGAAAAATATCGTTTTAATACAGTACCGGACAACGGCACCTATATCGTGGAAATCAGGAATTTGGATGGTAATGTAAATATCCAGGGTCACTTTGGGTCAGGCATGGATGTGAAGGTAACACATCAATTGCACTGGTCCGCACTGCATAACGGCATTACCTCGAAACGGGAAAATATAATCAATGTCTTTCATAATGAAGAGGACAGCAGGATCAGCATACTTGGCCCGGACGAGGATAAATTTCCGCGCAGGGAATCGACCTTTTTTCTCAGTGTTCCTATAAATATTAATATGGAGATCGAAACAGAAGGCGGTGATATTCGTGCTGATGAATTGCAGGGCGATATAAAATTGATCACAGCCGGTGGCAATTTGAATGTTCAGGGTGTCAGAGGTGAAACAGTCCTTCAAAGTTCCGGCGGGGACATAAATATCCAGAATTGCCAGGGCCGATTCCGCGTACACACTTCTGGCGGCAATATTGAACTATTTGAGAATCAGGGACAGTATAATGTGTCCGCATTAGGTGGCGATATCCGGCTCAGTACCGTAAAAGGCGATGTAGAATTGATGACCATGGGTGGATCCATTTTTTTACACAATCTTACCGGAGAAAAATTAAATTGCCGTTCATCTTCCGGCAATATCATCGCGGAAGAAATTAATGGCAATTTTTTCGGTCAAACCCAGGATGGGAACATTCAGGTTGAATCTCTAAAAGGCTTGTGCAACCTGACCACTGCCAACGGCGATATTAACACTGATTATTTGCGAGGCACCCTAGTCCTCGACGCAGCAAACGGAAATATAATCGGCGAAAACATTTTTGGGCCGATCCAGGCCTACACCTCCAGCGGTAATATTGATTTTAAAATATCCTACGACTCCGGCAGCTCCGACTACAGTATCAGCCTAGAAACCGTTTCAGGTAATATCGATGTATCTGTGCCTAAAAACCTGCCCGTCACTATTGAGGCAGAGGTTGAGGGAGGGAAAACCGCTGGAGTCATTAGTTCTGATATCCCCATTGCACTTGAAGATACGGAATCGAAAATTTTCGCTAAAGGGCAGGTAAACGAAGGTACTATCCCCTTGAATTTATTTACGGGACGGGGCCACATTACCATCAGGGAAAATTAAACAGGCAAGGATGTAGATTAATTCAGTAAAATATAATAATTACGAATTAACCATCGCCAGTATTTTACTAACTAATTTTTCTATCCCATCCGCCGCTTCCTTGATGGATTTAGCTTCTACATAAGCTGGCGTGGTTACAATCTTATTTTCTTCATCAATCACAATATCTCCAGCGCCAGCAGATTCCGTTGCAATTCCCATAGCCTGGATATCATTGGAGATGTCCACGCTGCAACCACCCGTCACCTTCCCGCTTCTACCCATTTTCTGCAAAATTTTCGCAACCATAACAGGCGCAATACAAATTGCTCCCAACGGTTTCCCCCCTTCGATGATCTCCATGGTGAGCCGTTGCACATCGTTGACCACGGTACATTCTGGTCCGGTCATAGCATAATCAAAAAGGTTCTTAGCCATACCTGTGCCGCCCGGAAAAATCAAGGCATCCAATTCATTACCGCTTACGGTAGCTACGTCCACAATATCCCCGCGAGCGATTCGAGCTGCCTCCACAAGAATATTTCGGGCAGGTTCTACGACCTCTCCATTTAAATGGTTGACCACATGAAACTGATCCATATCAGGTGCCATAATCGTTACATCAGCTCCAGCTCGATCCAGCGCCAATAATGTAATTACTGATTCATGAATCTCTGCCCCGTCCTGGGCACCGCAGCCTGATAAAACGACTCCTATTTTTGGCATAATTTTTCTCCTTATTTACAGTGCAGGCACAGCATTCTGAGCCTCTATAAATTACTTTTTATATTTCGTTTCAAACCAGCGAATTTGGTCCTTTTAACAGCTGATCCTTTGAATATCTCCCTGAATTTTTTCTCAGTCAGTTTTTTCCAATCTTCTTTTTTTCGATCCAGGATTTCCTGTCTGGGCTGGAATTCACTTCTGTCAGATTCCCGGGCAAATTTTTGGTTCCATGGGCAAACTTCCTGGCAAATATCACAGCCATAGATCCAGCCATGAAGGTCATTTTCTGCCTCTGGTAATTCACCGCGATGTTCAATTGTCAGATAGGAGATACATTTTCCAGCATCGATCCGGTATTCTTCCAACGCCTGAGTTGGACAGGCATCAATGCAGGCAGCACAACTCCCGCACAGGTCTTCCACGAATGGGGCATCATATTCCAATTCCATATCCAGGATTAATTCCCCCAAAAATAGCCAGCTACCTTGGTCCTTGGAGATCAGGTTCGTATGTTTTCCAATCCAACCCAGTCCGGCCCTTTGTGCCCAGGCCTTATCCATCACTGGCGATGTATCCACACAAACTATCCCTTTAATCTCTATGTGTGATTCCTTGATCCATTCCAGTAATTGGAATATCCGTTTTTTCAATACATCATGATAATCATCCCCCCAGGCATAAGTGGAAAACTTGAGATCAGAATTAATATCATTCTGCCCTTTGCCAACATGGTAATTCATACCAACGGAGATAATTGATTTTGCTTCCGGGAAATATGTATGGATATTGCCCCGTTCATCCTTTCTTTTTTCCATCCATCCCATGGTGGCATGACGTCCAAGATCCAGCCAAGTTTCCAGATTGTTCTTTTCTTTTGGAGTTGGGTCGGCCCTGGCAATTCCTACTTTTTGAAAGCCGAGTTCCTGTGCTTTTTTCTTTATAGATTCAGATGAAATTTTCACAAATAGAATTTAACGGATTATATGACTCCTGAACGATTCCAAAAGATCAAGGTTGTTTTAAAAAGACGTCAGCCTGATTTGACCATCATTATGGACAATGTACATAAACCCCATAATCTTGCAGCCATTATTCGCTCTTGTGATGCCGTAGGTATCGGGGATATTCACGGGATTTCCTCCAATGAACGAAAAGTGGGGACCAATCTCAAATCTGCCGCCGGATCCAATCATTGGGTTCATCTGCATATTCATAATTCTATAACGACTGTCCTTTCAAACCTGAGATCAGCTGGTTTTTTTATTTATGCGGCGAATACAAGTGAAAGAGCCAAAGACTATCGCTCCATCGATTATACTGAACCAACGGCCATGATTCTTGGCGCCGAACTGGATGGTGTTTCCCCTGGAATACTAAGCCAAATGGATGGTGAGATCATGATTCCTTTGGACGGAATGGTAGCTAGCTTGAACGTTTCTGTGGCAGCCGCTGTTATCCTTTTTGAAGCTCAAAGACAAAGAAAAGAAGCCGGGCTATATCAAAAAAACAGATTAGATGATAATACCTACAATAAGCTCTTATTTGAATTTTCCTATCCTGATGTGGCTAAACACTGTCAAGAATCTGGTTTATCATATCCTGCTTTGGATAAAGAGGGATACATCATAAAATAAAGTCTACAAAACTAAAGTATTGCAATTGCAATACGAACTATACCCGCCATCACTTAATTTTTTAATGTCTAAAAATAGATTCGTAATACGGTTTCCGCTACACAGGCATACCGTTTTCTATTTTCCACCTCTACACTGACCTCATTTAAAATCTCAATACTTTTTTTCAATGGCGTTATATTTTTTAATCGTATTCGTGCTCTAACCCTGGAACCCGATTTGACCGGAAATGGGAAACGCACCTGGTTCAAGCCATAGTTCACTACCAACCGTGCTTCCGGGTAAAAGTTCATCTTTACATTTATTGTATCA
>DKQR01000095.1 GCA_002471805.1 Fidelibacterota bacterium UBA7303
GGCTGATATCACTGCTGACTGCTGAGATTGAGGACTTCGAACTATAAACAAAAAAGCCCCCGTGAGGAGGCTATTTTAAGTATCAAGATGAAGTTTTAGTTAGCGTCTTTTTTCTCCACTTTTTCAAGTACCTCATTTTTAGTTACTTTGTAGGTAGTTTTCTGCCCACCATCATCATGATACTTTATTTTTTTAATATCTTCCACTTCAGAATGTCTAGTGCAATTCTTAGAAATTGAGGCTTTATTCTTTAGATGAAAAATTTCTTTATAATCATCATCATTATAATGGTGTAATTTGAAATTAGTACTTACTAAATGACCACCACTAATGAAGAGTGCTACACTAAATAATGTTTCTAAAATCATTGATATCATTGTTCCCCCATATAATAGTTCCAAATCTTATACATAATTAATCCAATTAATCTACCCATCATCCCACAAACAAAAAACGCCACGAATGTGGGGCTTATTGTTCGAAAAATTATAAGTTATCCTGTTATTTTGGTTTGTTCTTCAAGAACATCATATGATTTATAAGTAATATTTACGAGATTAGGATGACTACCTAAAACTTGGTCATAAAACTCACTATTTAAATAGTTTTCCATTGATTGTCGATCTTCCCAGGTATATACACCACCATATACATTATTCTCCTCATCAGATAACCAGACTTTTGATTTTAGACCTTTTACTTCATTAAATGCTGGTGCGACCTCAACTGTTGCTCCATGGTAATCATTGTGACCTATCCCTTCAAGATTAAAATTGACTACTTGAATAACCATAATATCTCCCTTTATTGTTATAGTTAATGTACCATTCATACATCAAACAAAAAACCCCGGGTGACCGGGGTATAGTGTAAATAATCATTAACCAAACACGTGAGATTAGGTGTGTATTATATATTAATATGACTCTGGAATGCCATCATTAGACATAAAGGTCAGTAAGTTCATCTCTGATTTTTTCCAGCAAATTTTTAGTTGCCAAGATACCATCCATCTCACTTAATACTGATCCTTCATATTCTATACCTATATATCCCCTATATCCAGCATCCAATACGATTTTCGTCATTCTCAAATAATCTGTTTCTTTTTCAGTGCCATCAGGATTGAAATTGTGACTTTTAGCACTGACCGCTTTAGCATAAGGCATAAGCTCCTTCATGCCAAGATAGCGATCATACCATTCATCTCCTTTGTTTTCCCACGTGCCAAGGTAAAAATTGCCAAAATCCGGCAATGTACCGCAGCGGGGATGATCAACCATTTCCATAACGTTGGACAACCACTTGCCATTGCTGGACAGCCCACCATGATTTTCAATGATGATGTTGATATTATTTTGGGCACCGTATTCAGTTAATCGACTTAGACCGGCAGCAACTAACCTAATTTGTTCATCAAACTCACCCTCGCTTTGGGCATTGACTCGGATAGAATGACAACCAAGATAACTGGCTGCATCCACCCATTTGTAGTGATTTTCCACAGCTTTTTTACGGGTAGCTTTGTCTGGGTCACCTAATGCCCCTTCCGAATCACACATGATTAATAGACTTTTAACTCCCTCCCCATCGGCAATCATTTTCATCTCATTCAAATAATCCGTGTTGGTTGCCTTATCAAAAAAAAATGTATTTACATATTCCACAGCATCCAGCCCAAAATTCTGCCGGGCGATTATTGCAAAATCTAGGTGATTAACATCCCCCTGAAGCAGCGATGAGGGATCTGTGGATAGTAAACGTGACCACTCTGAACTGCTCAATTTATTGGATTTACCATAAATGGATTTATGTAATGACCATTCGGCTAAAGAAATTTTGAATAATTGCTGCTTTTTGCTACAACCAGTCAATGAAGAAAGACCAAATCCTAACATACTACATCCTCCAGTAATTATGGCAGTTTTTATTAAAAACTCTCTTCTATTATCCATAGTCATTCTTTCAATGTTAGAGTAATATAAGCAATATTTCTATTTAATATTTTATTCGTTAGAAAATATAAAATTCCTCTCCACTCAGCCTGTCGGCAAACTGGGTAGACAGCTGGGCAGGACTAATAATATGAAAAGGGTAAAATTATTTCAAGAGTACCATCTTCTTAGTCTGCCTGAACTCACCTGCCTGTATTGTATATAAGTATAACCCTGCTGATACTGGTGCACCTTTATCATTGGTAGCGTTCCATTGTATTGATTTGTATCCAGCATTCTGTTGGCTGTTTACCATAGTCTTAACAACACGTCCCATCATATCGTAGATGGTGATGTTGACAATGGCATCTTCTGGTAGGTCATAGCGGAGAGTGGTAACTGGATTGAATGGGTTGGGGTGGTTTTGATGGAGAAAAAATCCTTCTGGTAGAATAAATCCAAATTCATTGTTATCCATCATTGTGGTGAAATCAAAGGTCATATTGAAATTAACTAAATCGAATTCCAGGGAGGAAATATCCTGGGGCCCGCTTACCGGGTTCACCCTTGCAAAATAAGCTCCGGGAAGACGTACGGAATAATCCGTCCATGCAGTATCAGATTCATGACGGGAATCAGGACGGTAATAGTCCGTTGATATAAAATGGGCTCCCGTGGCTAAAGCTTCATCCCGGCGGGAGGTGTCACCGGTACGAGCCTGTTCAGTATCTACATCGGCACGGGTGCGTACCAGATAGCCCTCACTCACCCGTTCTGCGATCTCGTCACTTGGAGTATTCATCCCCAGGAAAGCAGCTTCCGGTGTGCCAGCATTGGCTTCCACGAACAAAATGCGGCCACTGAGAGAAGGATACCCATTCATGTAATCATTCATTAAGCTGCCCCCGTTGTCAAGACCAAACAGTATTTTTCCGCGTGACTCACCCAGAGTGGGCCAGGCACCATCCAGTACTGCAGCTTCCAGAGTTCCATAGTTCCCCCGGATCATATCTGGAGTAATTATACCCAGAAGAGAATCCCCAAAAATGCTGCGAATTTCTGATTCAGCCTCTTCCAGCCCTGCAAGGTCAAAAGGTATGGGTTCTACATATGAAAGACTGGTATCAATACCCTGCATGGTTTCCATAAAACTTTCCAGGTATGGATAATCATCAAAATAATCTTCCAGTCCTTCAGATTTGCACTCAATCAGTACAAAAACAGGAACATGTTCGGGGAAGGAATCAGACCAGTTTTTTAATGCTTCAAGGGCATGTGAAAATGTTAAATATCGGGTATCAAAATCTATATCCGGGAAATGAAGGATTTTTAACCCGGGCTCATACAATTCCGGAATATCAGGATGAACATCTTCATAATGCCCCGTCAACCAATTTCCAAGACGATTGGCAAAAAGACCGCCCTGGGGATCCCTGTAAATATCCAGTTCTATCTGTCTTATTCCATAATAGAGGAATTGTTCTTCTAATGTAAGGTGGGTATAATCAATGGCCCATGCCAAGTCCGGTACTACAACATCAATGATCATCAATAAACTATCATAGGGAGCAATATGATAACTGTTGTGACTACCAATTACCTGAAGTTGGTTCAATCGGAGAGAATCCGCGAGATTTAGAATAGAATCAGGCGTGAACAGGTCCAGAAATTGTCCTTGGTTATCCTGCCATCCCCCATAGCTTCCCTCATGGATCCGAAATTCTGAAGAAGAGGAATCATAAATTTGTAGAGTGAATAATTCCAAATCTGTCAGTCCTTCATCTATTTCACCAGTGGCAGGGTCATCGCCATAGACGGTCAGGATAAACAGAGATTTGTTATTAATCAATTCAACCGCAGTGGCACCGGCACAGTTTCCTGAATCATCAAAAACACCAATCCAGTCTCCCTCTTCGGCCGGCACACCTTCCATTGTCGCCTGTCCTAAAATAACTGCTGAAAATGATGTGGGTGTATGATTAAAGAGATCCGGTTGCTGAGCCTGAACGAAACTACACCAAAAAAGGGGCACATAGATTTTCCACTTTTTAAACTGTATT
>DKQR01000078.1 GCA_002471805.1 Fidelibacterota bacterium UBA7303
ACCACTACAATTTATACTTTACCAGAATTACCCAAATCCCTTTAACCCGGTGACAACGCTCCGCTACAATTTGCCGGAAGATGCCATGGTTAACCTTACCATTTACGATATGATGGGCAGGCAGGTCAGCACACTTGTCAGCAGTGAGCAAAGTGCCGGGTACAAATCAGTACAATGGAATGCCGTCAATGATGCTGGTGCTCCGGTTAGTGCTGGACTGTATTTATACAGAATTCGGACCGGGAAATTCGTAAAGACACATAAAATGGTATTGCTGAAATAGATTTTCCCTTTCTACAAAATTAAGCCCCGCCCGCTTACCATCGTTTTTAAAATACCTTACAGTTCCAAAAAATGAGTTTGCTCATCTCTATGGACAAGGTCTATGAAAATGAACAAGATTTATTGTTTCATTCATCTATGAAGCAGAAGCCGTACAATATAAATTAAGACTTGAATTATAAGATTTTCTTATCTTCAGGCTCTGCGTAAAAGATTTAACCAAACTGGAAAAAGAATTTGGTAAAAACAGATAAAATAATATTCTATGCTTCCCTGGCTTCCCTGGCAATCTGCATTGCACCCATTATCCTATGGTCACAGGATAGTTATCAGGTTCTGCTGGCATTAAAAATCTACCTGGAAAATACCTTTGGAAGCATTTACCAGATATTAACGTTTATTGTTCTCATATTCGTACTGTGGCTAGCTTTTAGTAAGTACGGTGAAATTAAACTGGGCGACGATGATTATCATTTTAATACGTTCAGTTGGGCCTCCATGCTTTTTTGTGCAGGTGTGGCTACTGGCATTTTATACTGGGGAACGATTGAATGGGCTTACTATTATGATTCTCCGCCTTTTGGGATTATACCCCGTTCCGAACTGGCAATAGAATATGCCGCTACGTACGGCATGTTTCATTGGGGAATTGCCGGGTGGGCATTTTACTGTTTACCGGCTATTGCACTCAGTTACATGTATTATGTAAAAAGGATTCCCCTGCTCAGGATCAGTAATAGTTGCAGGGGATTATTGGGGAGGCATGCAGATGGAGTGCCCGGCCAAATAATTGATGTCCTGTTCATGGTAGGATTATTAGGATCTACGGGCACATCAATGGGGCTGGGTACGCCTATGATAGCAGCAGGAATTGAATCAGTATTTGGGTTGTCTGATTCGTTCTCATTGAAAGTTATTGTGATTCTTTTTTGTGCTTCTATCTTCTCAATTTCAGTATATCTAGGCCTAACCCGCGGTATCAAGCGATTAAGCAATTTTAATACCACAGCCGCATTTATCTTTCTTACGTTTATATTTTTGGCAGGCCCCACGATATTTATTCTTAAAATGAGCTTGAACAGTTTCGGATTGATGATTCAAAATTTTATAAGGATGATGACTTGGACGGATCCCGTGACTGATTCAAGATTTGTGGAAGATTGGAGTATCTTTTATTGGTCCTGGTGGGTTGCGGTAGGACCCTTTAACGGCATCTTTATTACCAAAATATCAGGAGGCAGGAGTATTCGTCAGGTTATTTTCGGTACCCTGTTTTTTGGCAGTATCGGGTGTGCAATATTCTATAACATTCTTGGGAATTATGCTTTGCACCTGGAATTATCCGGTCAATTTCTGACAACCGCGCTAATTCATCTTGGCAAGGGAGCACATGCCATATCCGGGGTGATCGGTTCCCTGCCGGGCGGACATATTACCCTATTTCTATTTACGCTAATGAGCGTGGTTTTCATGGCGACCACCTTTGATTCCACTTCTTATGCTCTGGCATCCTGTGCCACGGAAAAATTGGAAGCTCATCAGGAACCCGCCAGATGGCACAGGCTTTTCTGGGCATTTACATTGGTTATTCTGCCCCTGTCTCTGATCTATATTGGCGGATTAGAATCTTTGAAACTGGCAGTTTTGATATCAGCACTGCCTTTAATTTTTGTTTATGTTATGATGGGAATATCCTTGTTTTTTAGTCTGAAAAATCATGAATAAAATGAATTTCCTTTCTCAAGAACTCAATGTTGTGGTTACTGCCGGAGCTTCTGGGATCGGGAAAACAATTGCACAGGCCTATAAAAATGAAGGATGCAGGGTTCATATATGTGATATTTCAGATGAATCTATATCTTCATTCAAATCTGAAGAGTCAGATATATTTGTCCAAAAAACAGATGTTTCTGTGTATTCTGAGGTTAAATCATTTTTCACAAATGTAGCTCAGCAGGTTAATTCAGTCGATGTGCTAGTCAATTGCGCCGGGGTTGCCGGTCCCACGGCAAACCTGCAGAATGTGGATCCAGGTGACTGGGACCGGACCATTGCCGTGAACTTAAACGGCATGTTCTATTCCTTAAAAGCAGCGATTCCACTGCTTCAAAAATCGCAGCAGCCATCCATAATCAATATTGCGTCCAGCGCATCCTTTTTTGGGTTCCCTCTGCGGTCTCCGTATACGGCTGCGAAATGGGCTGTGATTGGCTTAACAAAGACACTGGCCATGGAACTTGGCGGCGAGGGTATCCGGGTCAATGCGATTTGTCCCGGCAGTGTGAGCGGAAACCGAATTGATCAGGTCATAAAGGCGGATGCATTGGAGCAGGGTAAGTCGGTGAAAGAGATTAAGGAACTTTATGTAAAACAGGTATCAATGAAAACATTTGTTGAGCCGGAAGATGTGGCCAATCTGGCGCTTTTCCTAACGTCTGACTACGGCAGATATATTTCTGGTCAGGCCATAGGCTTGGATGGCCACACAGAAGGATTATCAAATAGTTTATAGGAGTGCATATGCAGGCAGTATGGTATAACAAATTCGGGTCCGCGGAAAATGTTTTGGAGATTGGTGAATACCAGACACCGGAACCAGTTCAGGGTGAGGTCAAGGTTAGGATCCATGCTTCAGGGGTGAATCCCTCGGATACGAAAAAAAGGCTTGGTGCAAATCCCCAACTTTTGGATAAAGGAACTGTAATCCCTAATAGTGACGGAGCCGGCGAGATCATTGCCGTTGGTGCAGGTGTTGAGGGTCGGGAAGTGGGTGAACGGGTGTGGCTTTACAATGCCCAATACGGCCGGCAGGAAGGAACCTCTGCACAATATGTTTGCGTGCCATCAAACCAGGCGGTCTGGATGCCGGATAATGCCTCCTACGAAATCGGTGCCATGATGGGCATCCCAGCTATGACCGCTCACAGATGCGTGTGTGCAGATGGCAGTGTGGATGGGCAGATTTTACTGGTGACCGGCGGGGCAGGCCGGGTAGGTTACTACGCCATTCAGTGGGCAAAATACTTTGGTGCTACGGTTATTGCGACAGGGTCGAGTCCCCAGAGTATAGAGAATTGCAATAAGGCGGGTGCCGACTTTGTGATTGGCCATCCATCTGATGATACAGCCAAAGAAATACTTGATTTTACAGGTGGGAAAAAAGTGGACCGGGTCGTAGAAGGTGATTTTGGAGTTAATCTTCCAGCGGTCCTTGATGTTTTAAAAACAAATGGTATTATTGCCACCTATTCATCCATGACAGATATGAATCCTGCCATACCGTTTATAAGAATGATGTTCATGGATATTACCGTTAGAATGGTTTTGGTATATGCCATGCCTGGGGAAGCAAAACAACAAGCCATGGAAGATATAACCGCCATTTTGACCGATGAACAATTTGATCATCGTGTTGCAGCGACCTTCCCATTGGGGCAAAGCGCAAAGGCCCACGAGGAAATAGAAAAAGGCGGCAATTATGGTTCTGTGATCATTACTGTTGATTGACTTATATAGAATGATAAAAAGAGTAGTATCTCTTTTCTTTATTATCGTTATGGGATATGCGGGGCAAAAGCAGCTGGAATATTGGGAAGATCCCACCATGATCGGGGAAAATAAACAGCCAGGTCATGCTACCCTTATGCCCTTTGACAACCTTTCCGAAGCTCTGGAGGGGGAGAAATCATCATCAGCTCATTTTTTCAATTTGAATGGCACCTGGAAATTCAACTGGGTCTCAAAGCCGGATGAGAGGCCCCTTGAATTTTTTAATTTGGACTATAATGTTAATACCTGGGAGGATATATCTGTTCCCAGTTCCTGGCAGCTTGAGGGATATGGAAAACCGATCTATACCAATGTAAAACATCCATTCCCAGACCCTAAACCGCCAGTTCCGCCCCGGGATAATAACCCGGTAGGTTCGTATCGAAGAACATTTACATTGCCTGACAACTGGGAAGATGGACAAATCATCGTGCATTTTGACGGTGTTAAATCGGCTTTTTTTCTGTGGATAAACGGGAAAAAGGTGGGCTACAGCCAGGGCAGCATGACACCGGCAGAATTCAATATTACCTCTTATCTTTCACCTGGCGAAAACAGCATTGCGGTCCAGGTATTTCGCTGGTCGGATGCGGCCTTTATTGAAGACCAAGATTTCTGGCGGCTGAGCGGAATCTATCGGGATGTATATCTCATGCATGTGCCCGATGTTCATATTCGTCATTATAAGGCAATCGCAGAACTCACCAATAATTATCAGAATGGGAAATTATCCTTAACAGCGCAGTTATCAAATTATACATCTTCTCCGAAACGGGTTTTGTTTGAAGCATCTCTTTTTGACCCAACTCAACAGGAGATAGATGTTATCCGCTCCATTGAGCAAGAACTAAGCCCCAATGCTGAAAAAATACTGGATTTTTCCTTAGAAATAAATGATGTCAGCCAGTGGTCTGCAGAAATACCTCATCTATATACACTGGTCCTTTCGTTACAAGATTTAGATAATAAGAAAATGGAGTATGTCAGTTGCAGGACCGGTTTTCGAAGTGTGGAATTAAAAAATGGCCAAATGCTGGTCAATGGTAAACCCATTATTATCAAGGGTGTGAATCGCCATGAACATGATCCCATCATGGGCAGAACTGTTTCTGATGAGTCTATGGTTATGGACATCAAATTGATGAAAAAATTTAATGTGAACGCGGTCCGTACATCTCATTATCCCAATCATCCTCGCTGGTATGAGCTTTGTGACGAATACGGGCTTTACCTCTATGATGAAACCAATCTGGAATCTCATGCATTTTGGTCCAAATTCACACTGGATCCAACATGGGAAAAAGCATTCCTGGACCGGGCCCAGCGGATGGTCCTACGAGATGTCAATCATCCTTCAATTATTGTCTGGTCGTTGGGGAATGAGGCTGGCTACGGTCCCAATCATGATGTGATGGCTGATTGGATTCGTAAATATGATCCTTCAAGATTGATCCATTATGAAGGCAAGGAACCAGGTTATGGACCTTTGCCCAATCATTATGATATCATCGCTAATATGTATCCCTCTGTGGATCTTATGATCAAGCTTCATGATGAAAACCCCGAACGCCCTGTAATTCTCTGTGAGTATTCTCATGCCATGGGTAATAGTAACGGAAACATCTTCAAGTATTGGGATGCGATATATAAATACCCACGCATCCAGGGTGCATTTATCTGGGATTGGGTGGACCAGGGACTGTTGCGCGAAGATGAACACGGCAGTTACTATGTGTACGGAGGCGATTTTGGCGAAAAACTTCATGATGGAAATTTCTGCATCAATGGTGTGGTCTCACCCGACCGCCAGCCCCACCCGGGGCTTTATGAAGTAAAGCACCATTTGCAAAATATTAAAGTGTATGGCAAGCAGGATGCTCCCAATGTTTATACGGTGGAGAACAGGAATTATTTCCAGGATTTAAGCCATGTTCTAGGCCGTTGTGAATTGTTGGAAAATGGGTTTATAATTGCAGAATTTGAATTAGACCTTTCCAATATTGATCCCGGTTCTCATAAAACAATATCTGTGCCCATTTCTTCCGGCCGGAAGCTGGATCCATTTAAAGAATATGCAGTCAATTTTATTTTTTCTCTTCAGCAGGCAACATCTTGGGCAGAGAAGGGACATATTGTTGCTGCGGACCAGGTCCTGATACAAACCGGCACACGAATTTTTGGTCGTATACCGGATATATCAACATTGCCAAAATTAAAAACAGAACGCAGCGGCGATGGACTGGTAGTGACTGCTCATAAGAAAAAATTTCAGTTTAATTTGAATGCTGGTCAACTGCTAAATGTTGCCATTAATGACAAACAATATCTGTCTGCTCCTTTGCTGCACAATATCTGGCGGGCTCCAACAGATAATGATGAGGGCGGGGACGATAAAAGTTTCGCGTCCCGCTGGTTGAAGGCGGGCTACAATAAACTCCAGCGTAGCGTACAGTCTGTTGAAGTGAAAGAACCGAATAATCAGATGGTACAAATCAAGATTTCAGAAAAGCACATTAGTAAAAAAGGTGACATCCATGTAGAAATGGTGTATACGGTCTTAGGCAATGGGGATCTGCATGTGGATGTGCAGTCTATTGTGGACCCCACTTTGCCCGTTCTACCAAAATTAGGTATCACATTTAAGATCCCTGAAGAATTTTCATACCTGAAATGGTACGGCAGAGGCCCCCATGAATCCTACAGCGACCGTAAGCATAATGCTTTTTTGGGGATTTTTGAAGGAACCGTTGCTGAACAATATTTCCCTTATATCCGGCCTCAGGAGAATGGAAATAAAACAGACGTTCGCTGGGCCACAATATCCAATACAACCAATGCCGGAATCATTATTTTTGGCCTGCCACAATTCAATTTGAGCACTCACCATTACACGCTAGAAAACATTACAAATGCAACCCATACTTTTATGGTTAAGGAAGATGGACCTGTAACAGTAAATATTGATCATAAAATAATGGGACTGGGAGGCGATGACAGCTGGAACCCCCGAACCCATAAAGAATACCTGATCAAGCCGGGTTCCTATCATTTTTCTTATATTTTAAGATACACCGATAATATCGACGATGATTTTTCCAAGGCTGTTCCATTGGTTAATCTTAATGACAAATAGTGTGGATGAAATATTTCCTTTTTCTGTTACTGTTCCCTTTACCGTTCGTCCTAGCCCAGCCTGAGCTGCACCAATTTTCTCATGGTGGTCTAAACAGGGAGTATTACCTGTATCTCCCAGACTCAATGGAAATAGATTCTCCACTTTTATTTGTTTTCCATGGGTATTCCGGATCTGCCAGCGGTATAATGAATTACTCCGGCCTGAATCAAATTGCAGATGAAAATGGTTTTGCTGTTTGTTATCCCCAGGGCCTTATCGATGATTGGAATTATAGTTTTTGGAATGTGGGTTATGATTGGCATGTGGATGAAACAGTGGATGACGTAGGTTTTATCATATCACTGACTCAATACCTGCAGGCAGAGTACAACCTCAGCACCGATAATATATTCAGTACAGGGATGTCCAATGGCGGTGACATGAGTTATCTACTGGCGTGTGAAGCTTCGGAGATATTTCGTGCAATTGCACCAGTGGCTGGCTGCATGATGACTTGGATTTATGATTCTTGTGTCCCTGTAAATCCTTTGCCCGTATTTGAAATCCATGGGACTGATGATGACGTAACATGGTGGGAAGGTGCAGACGAAATTTTTAATGATGGCTGGGGCCCATGGGAAAGTGTGGATACAACGTTTAATTTCTGGACCCAGCTGAATGGCTGTACAGGATCCACTATTGATACTTTGCCTGACATCAATACCTCCGACAGCAGTTACGTGATCAGCCATAAAAATACCAATGGGGTCAACAACAATGAAGTATGGCTGTATGAAGTTGTTAACGGAGGTCATGATTGGCCCGGTGCTTACGGTAATATGGATATCAATTCCAGCGAAGAGATCTGGAACTTCTTTACAAACTTTATTGATGATAATCTGGGTATCACCAATAATAATGAAAAACAGAAACCGAATATATTTTTACTGCAGCAGAACTATCCCAACCCATTCAACCCGGTAACAGCACTTCAATATTACCTGCCACAAAAAAGTTTTGTTAACATCACTATCTACGATATTCTTGGTAGAGAAATAAAAAATTTGGTGAATGAAACACAGCAAACTGGTTATAGGTCGGTCATTTGGAGCGCCACCAACAATCAACATAATTCTGTTGCTGGTGGTGTCTATCTATACCGGATCCAGGCAGGGGATTATTCCCAGACCAGGAAGATGGTACTGCTGAAATAACTCCTGATTAGTCGATTGAATATAAATAATAAATTGTTAGGGTAAGGAAATACGTGAATAAAATCCTGTTAATCTTATTTTTACCTGTTTTGTTTATAACCTGCAAAAACATGCCTGAAGACAACTTAATAGCATTTGAGATGGATGGAAAAACCAGACAATACATGCTCTATATACCAGAATCACTAAAGGCCAATGCACCTCTGGTTTTTGTAATACACGGGTTAGGGAGTTCGGCAGACATTATCAGGGGTTTTTCCCGTATGGACCAGATCGCAGAAAAAAATGGTTTTGCTGTTTGTTATCCTCAAGGTACACGTAGTGCTGAAAATACGAGACATACAAAAAAAGGGACGCGTTTCTGGAATGTAGGCTACGAAACTCATAAGAATGAAACCGTAGATGATGTATCGTTTATTAAATCCTTAGCGATATATTTACAACAAGAATATAACTTAGATCCTGAAAAAACATTTTGCGCCGGTATGTCCAACGGCGGCGATATGAGTTATCTCTTAGGTTGCGAGGCGCCATATATCTTCAAAGCAATCGCCCCTATCACAGGCTGTATGATGGGATGGATCTATGATTCGTGCAACAAAAATGATCCTGTACCTGTTTTCCAGGTCCACGGGACAGCGGACAAAACAACGTACTATGATGGGGATGTGGATAATAGAGATAAATGGGGAGTCTACATGGGTGTTGAAACAACAATCAATTTCTGGGTGGATCGCAACGAGTGTAAAGAGGTAAACATAGATACTCTCCCTGACATTGATAGAAACGATGGAAGCATAGTTATCACTGAAAAATATACTGGCGGGAGGAACAATAATGAGGTTTGGTTCTACAAAGTAATAAATGGAGACCACGAGTGGCCGCCGGGCTGGCCTGTGAAATCAGGAAATGGGGATTTAAATACCAGCGAAGAGATTTGGAAATTTTTTCAGCATTTTATAGATCAAAGAGAATTCTGATTAGTTAATTAAAATTTAAACGTAAGCCCAAACTGGCTGGTGATTCCAAGAATTCCTAGGTCTGATACAGAATAATCCAAATTCATTTTATATGGAAAAAAGGGAAAGCTTTCCGAAGATAATCCAAATCCCCACGAAAAGCGGTTTATGTATAATTCCGTATTACTTTTATCATCTAATTCACTTGATGAGAGATCATCGTAGGATTCACTGAAATGTAAATATTCAAATCGAGTGCCGGAACGCAAATAAAACAATTTGCCAACCTTAAATTCGACACCGCTGACAAAATAGGGGTTCAAATCCCGTGAATCGTAGTAATCCGTATTGACAGTCAATGTTAGAAAATTATTTCTAATAAGAGATTCCGGTCCCAGGGGTTGAAAAGAGAGACCCATTCTAAAAGCCATGGGCAGGGGCCAATCTTCCGTGCGGAGATTAGCAACTACATCTGGATTTCCATCCAATTCTACAAAGGGGTCAATATCCACTTTTTGATCCGTTCCATTTAAGGTCAATTTGGATCCAAAGTTGGTGATAGCTATGCCAATTTTTAACCCTGAAAAACGAGTGATATATTGTGACCCTGCGTCGATAGCCACAGCACTAGCAGAAGAAAAAGAAATGGATTCCTGTATCATTTTCAATTGAATGCCTACATTGAATCGGTCACTCATTTTTTTTGCATAAGCAAATCCAATAGCGATATCAGATGCGGAGAAAGATGTACCGTCACCTTCAGGTGCTAATTCCGTAGTCCTTTCCATTTTTCCCATATCAAGGTAATTGATGCTTAATCCAAAATGTCCGACCCTCCCGGCAGGCATGACCGCGGCAATATAACTATGAGTTAAATCAAAGATCCAATCATTATGATTCACAGTAAATTCTATATTTCGGGCATTGGCGATTCCCGCCGGATTCCAGAACAGGCTTGTGGGGTCATCCACCTGGCCGGTAATGGCTCCCCCCATTGCAGTTGCTCTACCGCCAACGCCAATCTTAAGGAAATTGGCAGCAGACGTCCCTGAATTATCAAACTGTCCTAAGAGAAGAGAAACACAAAATACAAATGGAAAAAAAATTCTCATTATTTTATCACCGCAAATTTTCCCTTGAATTCAGCGCCCGATTTAAATCCGCCAGACACAACGTGAAAAATATACACGCCAAACGCCACATCCTGATGGTTGTAGGTCATTAAATTCCATGCTTCCACGCTCGGGCCACGATATCCGGGGCTGGTGGGATTATGTTCCAGCAGTTGAATCAAATCTCCTGCAGTATTATAGATCCGGATCACACATTCCGTAGGTAAATGTGTGAATTGCAGTTCTTTTACAAATGATGATTGTTCAAATTTTGATGAAACGACAAATGGGTTCGGAACTACTTTTATCCGATTCAAATCCCCTTTATTTAGAGTGTATTGGTCAGATGTTGTTTCAATAGTAAATCTGTCACTGTTCGGAATAAGGGGATTGGAAATGAATATTCTATAATAATCACCAAAATTAAAAAATGAATTTTCCATATCCCAATTAATGACCCACCCCATTTTATCAGTGTCAGTTGCATAATGAAGCTTTTGTTCGGGAGCATAATCTGAATATCCCGGAATGAATTGGAAACCAGTGTTAAGTGTGTACCCATATGCCCAAGACGTGTCTAAAGCCAGCATACCACCTGTGTATAATGAATCAATGGCCATGATACTATCCAGATCCCATATATTTCCTTCTGGTTTTGTAGTGCCCGTCAATTGATAGGCAGCAATATTTAACTGAATATTGTTCTCAACATCCCATAGTTCGAAGGGAACAATAATTGTATCAATGTCCTGCATACCGTACAAAGTCAGAATGTTATAATAAGATGCAATCGAGCCATCTTGCGTAAATCGTAATTCCAGGTCATTCCATAAATCAGAAATCAATGGGTCAAGCCCTATCGAATCAATGAAATTTGATGGGAGAGTTTGAATGTAACTTTTCCAGTTAGCTTGATCCGCACTGGGATGCCCAAAATTTTCAAAAGGTATAGAACTGGCCGATGTGGTGTCGAATGGGGCTAATACGGCTGAATCTGCATTTTGAATTTCCCAAACTGCACTTGAAAAGGATGGCATAAAACCGTCAACAACATACTGAACTTCGGAATTGATATCAGTCTCATTATTGATAATGGTATCCCCGGAAGACAGGTTTACCATTGACCAGTACCTGACCAAAGTCGTATCCCAATTCATGGGATCGGTATCGCTTGAATCCACAGTGTCTATGCTGGTGTGAAAGTCAATTTGATACGTGTATCCTTTACTCACTAGATCATCTTCAGTTACTTCCGTCTGACCCAACATTTCAACCATAAATGGATTGGCTTCGATAGTGCTTAATTTTGCAGTTGAGGATCCTTCGTGAGTGACATTTGTCACTCCACCCGGATAGTAATTTGCCGGTTTTTCCTGAGGAATAAGAGAAACGGTATTGTCATTTGGAATATTAGCATTTTTAGATTTTGAGTTTTCCATGGGGTCCACGATCGCTCCGGCCCAATCGTCCGGTCCATCATAAGCTGTGACAGTATACCAATATTCATACCCGTTAATAATGTTTTCATCAATAAAGGTGTAGTTCAATCCGGATTCGGTTCCAAGGTTATAAAATACTTCCGGGTCATTCATAGGATAAGAGCCGGAAATGCCATCAACTTGATCGTAAATAGCTAATGGTTGAAAAATGTCAGTTGGATTGCCATTCAAATCGGTAATGACTTTCCCCCAATTGCTTCCCCGATCATCACTACGATAGATTCGATAGCCTTGAAAGGCATTGGTCCCTGTCACCGGATCAATGGATGATTCACTTCTATTATCCCAAAACAAAACAATTTTTTTATCATCCTGGACCGCTCGAACTAATGGCCGATCAGGCGGTTGTGGACTGGAACAATTATTATTGTACAGCGATTGAAATACTTTTGCATTACGCAGTAGGTCTGCTTCGTTAATACCGACAAAATCCGCAAAAGTAAAAATGACGGATTCACCGGGAGCAACGTCCAAAGCAGGTACAGTCTCACCATTGCTGTTGATGTGTTCAGGGCCGCCGATGGCCATAATCCAAGTACAATCCGGCCCATATGAGAAAGGTTTATCATATTGATCAGAAGCATGGGGAGAAATATTGTCCGGAGTTTCAATGCCACCCAGCAATTGTATATTATAGGCTTCCACGTCGCTTTGCGTATCTTGATCCCAGGGAACGGTATGGAATGCGGTAATTCCATAGTTTTGAGTAGAGCCATCATTTTTAGTGTGAACACTCTCCAGAAATTTCACGCCAACCCAGGCAATGCCTGATGAAGAAAACCCTTCTGATTGATCATCCGGATCCCACATGATTGCTAAATTTTCTAATAAATGTGCCCCTGTAGTATCAGATAATTTATCAGCAATGTCTGGATCATCAGGAGAAATGAACATACTTAAGTCATCGGTCCATTCATTCCAGCCCTGTTCCGGGGTATCAGGATCACTGTTTACCCCGAAAAATAAATCTTTAAGAGTATCTTTGCCGACATTGGTCATTTTTTGGATGAAAATAAATCCGTCATTTCCAAATGTATTGCTGTAATTAAGGGCCCAAGTATCCATCCGAATATTCAATGGCCCCACACCATTGTTACTGGCAAACGTGTTTCCATATTCCGGATCATTATCGGTGACAACAAAATAGGCTTCGCGATCAGCTTTGACACCAATTCCGCAGGGAGCATCGGGAAACCCTTCTGGTCCCAATTCGGCTTCTACACCCGGGAAATAGAGTGTGTCTTCCGGTACTTTTGATGCATTGTATATTATGGACATAAACGTGTCGCCCAATGCCGTTTCGATGGGCCATAAATCCGGCCATGATTCAGGGACATCGCTAAAAGCAATACCAATATTCGCGTCAGAATCCACATACCCGGCGTCATAATTGGCCAATGGTTCAAACTCTTCATCATGATCTCTGGCGGAATACTTTGTACCTACGCTGACAGAAGGAATACCATTTTTCAGTGCCCCTACAATCGGACCGGCAGTCCAATAATACGTGCAGCAGCCATCCTTAATCATGCTACCGGCAGGAAATTCATGACTTAAACCCCAAGGGTCATATCCATATATGGCAGCATTTGATAAGCGTAAAACCACATTGCCTTTATCTAATACACTTCGTTTCCGGTCTTGGGCACCCATTATTTTTGCCAATGATTTTGATTTGCCGTCTTTGGCTAAATATAAATCATAGTATTGTTTTTTTGTTAGTTGTAGACCCTGCCCCTGACCAAAAAGAAACGAAAAACTTATAAAATAAAACAGAATGAATTTCAGCTTCATTTTAATGACCAATGCTGATTCCGATTTCAATATGTCTGGGTGGACTGATATTATAAGGTTTCCATACATACATGAGTGACTGGCCGGAATCCAAAGTCGTAAATGGTTCGCCAGTTGTATTATCAACAGACAATACATTCTCTTTATTAAACACATTGGTTATATCAGCAAAAATCCTGAAGTCATATCCTACCATTTTACGATCATAATAAAGTTTGAGATCGAGATTAGACGTTGAAGCCATGCGACCGGAATACTGTTTATCAATCGGCCTTGCCCGAGCATCTTCCGGAGTATAAGGCAATCCGCTTCCATAATATCCCAACATGCTTAAGCCGACGCCTGACTTGTGCAAATAATTTAATCTAAAATTTATGGTGTGGGTTTGATCCCAAGGCATGGTATACGTGTGGTTGAAATTTCGCCAGTCGTAACCATTGGCCCATTCCGAAACATACCAGTGATAGCTTTCCGTGGGAGCATTTCCTTCTGCTCTGGATAGGGTATAATTGATTTCCCAATCTAATCCGGATGTATATAGTTGCAGGAATGAAAATTCCAGGCCGCGGGAATTAGCATAATCCATATTTTCATAAATCGCGTATTGACTTGGATCTGCGTCATATCGCTTGGATGCGATGTAATCAAACATATCTTTATAATATAAGTTTACCGTCAAAACAAACCGGTTACCGATGCGAGTCCTGATCCCTGTTTCGTATTGCACAGAGCGCTGGGGATTTACGTTAGGTGTACCTACTTCCGGTATGTACCAATCTGTGATATTATAGGGGAAGGGATAATAGGGATTGCCAAATAACTGATCTCTAGCCATGGCATTTGCATCATCCGACCAACCCGGAGGATTTGCAGAGTGACCTTTGTCGTTGGAATAACTGTACATATAACTCAAATCCGGGAATTGATAAAATTGACCATAAGAAAAATGGAATGCTGTACGATCGGTAATGGGGTAACCAATTCCCAATCGTGGACTCCACTTGTCCTTAACCGGTGCTTTGGGAGCTGAATTGAATTCACTGATTGAACCATCCTCATTCCGGTCCAAATAACCCCACGCAAGTGTTTCTTTTTCACCGGACGATAACGTATTCAATTCGCTTGGCTCAATGATATGTGCCATCCCGTCTGTATCAATATATTCATAACCAAGTTCTTTGGTTGGGTCGGGGTAGCTGCTGTTAGGATCTAAACGGTCGTACCTTAATCCAAGATTGATGACAACATCATTATATTCGATTTTATCTTGGATATACCAGTTATGTGATTTTGGTTGGTGGTTCCACATAACAAAACTGGGATCCGAAGAATTACCGAAGAAACCACCGCCAATGCCGTATGCAGAAAATTCGCCTACGTCATAATGACGGGAATCAAATCCCGTTTTTATTTGATGCTTGTCATTGAATTGCCAGGTTAAAGATCCACCCAATGTTGTATAATCTGAATGGTACCACCAAAAATCTTGATAGGTAGACCGGGCAATTCGTGCAGTATCCCCGTAATTATTAAATACTTCATAATCTCCCCAAAATTCCCAATCGGAAGTACCACCATAGGTATTAGAGCCAGTTGTTGGCGGATCCACTCCTAATGAATACTGGTTATTCCCATCCATGTCACCATATGGTTCTTCATCCGGAAACCCGTTGCCATCCAAATCAACCATATTCCAAATTCCGTCTTGGTTCCAATCACTAAAGATTTCACCTTCATCCCAAACGCCATTGTTATTTTCATCTTGCCAAAATTCTGCAGAATATTGATTCCAAACACCATCGCCGTTCAAATCCTTAAAAGGCTCTGCATAATAACTCAACCAAAGAAAGTTTCCACCGGCTTCTAATGAAGGTGGAATATATCCGGCCCAATCTTCAGGTATATTAAAAATTTTTGTGTATAATTGATGGTTCCCATTCAATAGGGGCTCGTAGCCATTCATTTGTTGACGGGAATACCGTTGATATTTCAAGTCAAAAAACATGTTTTCTGAAACTGCATAGGAACTTTTTAATTGGAAATCCCAAGAGTATTCGAAACCTGTTGAATTCATTTCCGGAATCGGCCGCCAATCCATGGAAAACCCTTTATGTTTAGCCGTATAATAGTTCATGGCAGTAACAATTTTTAAACCCGGTAATGGCCGCAACACAATTTTTCCATTATAACGACTTTCTACCGAAGAAATATCATCATTGAATTCAATTGTTCCTTGGCGTAATTCCACGGGGTTATCAACACCATCGGCTGAAAGATCTGCTACTGCAATGCTGTCTCCATCCAATGAGTCATAATTACCATCGCCATCGGCATCAAATTTTAAAATATCAAATGGTAATTTATTTTTCCACAAAGACGATTTTGATTTTGTCTCATCAGCATTTAAAAAGATCGTCGCCAGGTTAGGGTTGAATGGCAAAAGCGGGCCGCTGAATGTTCCTTCATACCTGGAGAGATCCTGGCCATGAATTCCGGGGTTAACGATGGCGTCGGATACTCCGCGCAATTCCCAGGCATAATTTGATTGCCCTTCCTTGGTTACAATGTTGATAACACCGCTTGTTGCTTCGCCATATTCGGCGTTGAAAGCACCGGTGATCATGGATATTTCTGAAATAGCATTACGGGAAATGTCCATGCCCATATTTCCATACAAAGCATTTTCAATCACAAAACCATCCACTAAATACGTAATCTCCCCGGCACGTCCACCGCGAAAGTGATAGCCGCCGCCAACAATATAATTACCGCCATGATTTTGCAAAACGCCTGCCATAGTCGAAAGGACTTCAGAAATATTATTCACCGGCATATTGTTGATCGTAGCGCTTTCCATGGTTGTTGTCGTAGCTGTCTGGTCCTTAACGATCACCGGTTTTTTTGCGGTAACGATAACTTCATCACCGGCTAATGCAGATATTTCCATGTTGAAATCCAATGTTGTCGTATGATCAGCATTAATCACCACATAAGTCATTTTAATAGTTTGGTAACCAACGTAAGAAACAACGATGGTATAAGAAGCGGCTGGTATGTTTATGATTCTATATTTGCCGTCAGTATTGGATGCTGTGCCAATGGCAGACCCTTCCAGATATATATTAACACCTGCTAGGGGATTACCCTGGTCGTCCTTAATACTGCCCGTCAGTTTGCCTGTAGCCCCCGCAAAAATATTTGTAGACAATATTATAAAGCATAGAATAAAGCAAAATGAATGTTTTTTCGTCGGGTAATAAGTTATTATGGGGTTATATTTCATTAAATGAAGAATAAATAATAACTAAACTAAGAGATAAAGCCTAACTCAAATTGTATCAGGGGAGTCCATTATGACAAAATCGTTCATTCGTTTTAAATCCGTATTTCCATTATTTTTCAGCACCTTCTTTATTATAGCACTACCAGTCAAGGGTCAGGATCTTTGCCCGCCAGCATTTCTGGAAGGATTGTCTTTGAATGGCGCCGTTGAATTATATTGGCAGGAACCGGACAGCTTAGGTGGTTTAGGGGATGAAGTTTTTTCCGCCTGTTTTCCAGTTTGTGCTACCGCTGCAGAAGGTTTCACGATAGAACATATAGGTCAGGATACATCCGGAGGCTGGTTTCAGGATTCAGATGGCGAACCCGCTGATTGCGGTGCGGACATGTATGCTTGTGCAGATGGGGGCTCAGATGGTTTCGGAGCTATCGCAATCTATTCGGATACTCTTGCACCTGTGAACAGCCGCTTGAGTACCGGCTTGATTGACCTGTCTGCATACTCCAGTGCATTTCTTGTGTTTAACGAATATTATTTATATAGTGATTTTTCTCATGACTCGAACTGGGTTGAAATTTCCACTGATGGATCCAATTGGACAGAAGTATTCTATTCCGATCCCATGACCTATGGGGATGGTCATACAATTAGTGGGGTGGACATATCTAATTATGCCGGCCAATCTATCCATATTGGTTTCCGGTTTTATGACAGCATTGGTTACAATGAGAACTGGCAAATAGACAATATCAGGGTATTTGGCGGGGACGGAAGCAGTTTTGCAAACCCGTGTGGAACTTTGACAGGGTACAACATCTATTCGGGAGGTTCTTTAGTGGGTTCCAGCGAAACCAATTCGTATACTGTTACAGGACTTAGTAATAATGTGGAATATTGCTACACTGTGACCGCTGTTTATAGTGAAGGTGAGTCAGCTGAATGTGTACAAGGATGCTTCGCTCCGGTGGATCCATTTGAATTAACCCAATCTTCTTTCCGCGATACGCTGGACTATAGTGCAGGTGAATATTCTGTATTCGAATTCTTATTAATTAATGGTGATACAGCTGATCATGATTTTCATTTTTCATCGGATGTACTTATTGAGCCCACCACGGAGAATACTTTATTATCTGACGATTTTAATACAGGGGCATCGGCCAACTTTTTTGACTCTGAAGGTTTTTGGACTATCGGAACAACAGATTCAGCAAATGGAACCTATTTAAGTTATCCTGAAGACTCTGACGGGAGTTTTTTCTTTTGGAATGATGGATCTGATCCTTATTATTACAACTATACTTCAACAAGCCCCATTCTACAATCCCAAGCAATTCCATATGATGGTTCTGGCCCGGTTTTTTTCATTTTGGA
>DKQR01000011.1 GCA_002471805.1 Fidelibacterota bacterium UBA7303
GGTGATCTGTTCCACTGGGAGACGTTTTTCATTATTCGGGGAACGGTGGAAGAATCTTTTGGAGTCTACTCCGTAACGATTGAGAAACTGGCCAGCCTTCAGCAATGGGTACATCGATTGAACCGCAATACAACGCCAGCAATTCCGTAAATGTTATAATTTTATGCGCTGAAGATCGAAAGAGTAGTCGTTGTAAGGCTCGAAGGAATCATCATCACCAGGAATATTGACCAGAATATATAGGAACTGGCTTTGGGGGTCTAAGATAAGGCCTCGATCGGTGAGATTCCCGGCAGATAAATAATAGTTTGATTCCAATTTGGTTTCCTGATCAAACTCAATGACAAAAACACCCATCTCATCAGCATCTGTGGGCGCAGTAAATACCCGCTGACCATCCATAGAAACTGCCACCGCTAGACCAGGAGATTTGATCAGGTATTTCCCTGCAAAAGTCATATCCGCACCATTGTAAGAATAAACGTGCCGCACTGAAATACCTTCTTCTATGCTGCTGATGCAGGCAAAAACAGTATTGTTTGAATTGCAATAAACAAAATGGTGAACATCTCCAGAAAAACCATAAGGATCGGATATATTGGAATCCTGGGAAAAGCGCACTCCATCCCAATTGTATTTCTTTATAGAGGCACTGGTAGCGACATACAGGATATCGTGTTCCCTGTCCATGGCCAGTTCACCATTGAGGACCGACTGAGATGTTTCTGCTGTGCTATTGAGATTTAGAGAAATACAAGAAGGGTCCGTTTTTGATGAAATGACCAGCGTGGTATCATTCACGAAGGCTAGATCATTCACGTTCATTAATGATATAGAAAATGAATTAATGATCTCAAAACCGGAAACATCCAGAATTGTAACCTTGGATTCCCCTTCCAAGGCAACAGCGATTACAGAGCCATCTGAATTTAGATCCAGTGCACCGGGATGAGAGCCTAAGGTAATTTCGCCAACGACATTCATGGTATTTCCTGTATTAATTTTCAGGATTCTATTGTTATTATAATCTGCAAGGAAAATGAAATGGCCATCTGCTGTTATTATCATATCTGAATATGTTCCCCCCAGTTCAAGAATATCAAAATCAGTATATTCAAAGAAAATATCCGGTTGTTCATCATCCACGTACAGCGAACAGGATACGATAAAGTACAGACTCAATAATATGTAAAATTTCAGCTTCATATTTCAAACCTGTACAGAGATCCAAACTGGATTGTAAATGGGGATGTCAACTGGCTTTCATTCAGATTTTGGTGCAGGGGCATCTGAATAGTCATTTCCATATCCAGTTTATCGGTAAGTCGGGTACCTAATTTTCCGGCTGCAAATATACTATTTCCACCCCGGTCCTGGGCCACCTTGCCATATTCATAATAGTCCCGGGTGGTGAGCAGATGGCTGAATTGCAATCCACCGTAGATAAGTGAACTTTCAATATAATCAATATTCACCAGCGTCTGAATTTCATTCCCATAGTGATATCCATAGATATTTTCACCATTGGTAATACGAGTAAACACGCCCCCCGAAAAAAGAAACTGGCGGTAATTATTGCTGATGTATATTGAAAAGACCGGATCAATGGTTCCGGTTCCCACCTGCAAATTGTCAGATATTCGATCTCCAAACCTATCTGTGGCGTTGATCTCACCATTGCTGAGTTTTGCCCCGAGTCCAAATACAACCGGTAGTTTTTCTTTTAAGAGATTCTTTTGTAAACGGGCCTGCAGGATTACGTCACCCAGTCCGTAGGATTCACGGAAATATTTACCTCCCGCATACTGGTTTTGATTCTGACCGCGGAAGAGAACCTTTTCGTTCAAAATGTAACGAACGGGAAAGAAAGCCGTCAAACTGAACTGGTCTGTAACACCATAGTTTGTAATCAAGGTCAAACTGCTGTTTATGGTCCTTTCCTTGTTGTAGTTCGGAATGGCTCTGGTTCCATAAATAGGGCTGTCCAATTGTTCGTGTTCATAGGAAATCCCAAGAGAAAATTGTCCTATTTGCGCATTCGTATATTCTAGAAGACTCCCACCTGGAAGTAATGGCCGCCTTCAGCTGATGCCGCCCTGGGCAAAGCCATTATTCAACTGATATAAAATGAATAATGAAGAAATTAAAAAAAATCGCCGCATGAATTCATGTCTGATCTGCATGGTTAATTTGGAACTAAATTCGTGACTATTTAATGAGTTACTGCTAAAATTACTTACGATTATTCATAACAATCAAAACAATGATTATTTTTCGTCATTTCATTCTTTTTCTTATCTTGGCAATGTTTATCAAAATTTTGCGTGGTGCTACCCTGTTTACAGATATCACTATTGATACTGGTATCCTATTTTCTGGCGCTTCCGAAGGGGTTTGTGTTTTCGATTATAATAATGATGGTATGGATGATATTTTATTTACCACCCGCAACGGTAGCAGCAATCATCTTTACCGGAATGAAGGGAATATGATCTTCATGGACGTCTCGTTTGAATCAAACATTGGCGTTACCATGGAGGCTAGGACAGCAGTGGCTGGAGATTTTGATAATGATGGAGATCTGGATGTCTTCATTGGAGCTACGGTGGGTGAGAGTATGCTCTTTGAAAATACCGGTGAAGGCACTTTCCAGGATATTACCGATATTTCCGGAATTAATATTTCTGACCAGGTACGTGGATCTTCCTGGGTAGATCATGATAAGGATGGTTTTCTGGATTTATACGTGGGTCTCCTTTATGAGCCAAATAAATTGTTTAAAAATAACGGCGATGGGACATTTGTTGATGTGGCCCAAAATATTGGTGCGGCCGGTCCGTTGACTGCGGGGATCATTATGGGTTTGGGTTTTATAGATTATGACCGTGATGGTGATCAGGATCTCTTTATTACTCAGGATAATAATAATGGCAACATACTGCTGCGGTATGAAGACTACGGAGCATATACGGACGTTTCAGCTATTTCTCAGATTGATCTGGATGTTATGGGCATGGGCGTTGCTTTTGGTGATATAGACCGAGATGGACTCTTTGATTTTTACACTACCAACCTGTATGAGAATTCACTGTTGCTTAATTCCATTAGCGGTGTTTTTTTAGATATTAGCACTTCATCGGGGACGGAGGATATTCCCGGAAGTATGGGCTGGGGGACTTTTTTCTTTGATGCTAATAATGATGGTTGGGTCGATATTTATAACAACAACGAGACCGCTTTTGGTGGAGTCATCAATTCATTGATGATCAATCAGGGTGACCAGACATTTAATATGTTGAATTATGAATCGGGTGCTGTAATTAATAATAATGGCTACGGTTCCGCTTTTAGTGACTTTGACCAGGATGGAGATCTGGATATGATCCTGGTGGGCCATCCTTCCAGTTCGGGATCTATCAACCTGCTGCGCAATGATTCTGACCCTCAAAATTGGATAATGTTTAAATTATCCCAACTTGAACAAAATATTTATGGTGTAGGGTCAACAATCGAACTTTATCATGGCAATACTAGACAATTAAACTTTATTGGTGCGGGTAATGGTTACTGTAGCCAGAATACACTTAATGTACATTTTGGTCTGGGGCAGGAAACTATTATTGATTCAGTGATTGTATTTTGGCCAGATGGTATTTCTGAGTCTTTTTCAGGCTTAGTTTTCAATGAAATAAACTATCTAAATCGTGGTTCTGGAATTGCCATTCTAAGCACTACTTCAGAGTCATTTTTACCTGAAGAAATTCGTCTAAATGATCCATACCCTAATCCTTTTAACAATAGCACTACATTAGAAATTCAGGTTGAAAAAGATACCAAGAGTAAACTACATATTTATGATCTTAAAGGGCAGGGGATTGCTACTTTTAATGTTCAACTTCAAAAATCAATTATGAATCACTATAAAATAAATTTTTCAGATTTCCCTTCCGGAATTTATTTTGTAAATATTCAGTCTAGCGAATTTTCAGTTATGAAAAAAATTACATTATTAAAATAAATTTTCTACCTTGAAAAAATTATACTGTGATTCAAAATTAATTACTCAAGTGTTATCCAGTCAAAGTCCACATATTCTTCAGTATTTTTACCGTTACTGGTGGAATAAATTCCCATATAGGCGCCTGTATAACCTTTACTTAACAGTAAACCAGAACTTGTTTCTGCAAAAAAATTAAAATTGGTACCATTATCCAATGAATAGTAATACTTATATGATTGATTTTTAGAAAAAACTTTAAATATGATTGAATCATTATATGATTTTAAAAATGTTTGCTGAATGACTACTGGCACCTTCTTCTGTTCTTTTGATACAAGTTTAAGTATTATGTTTTGTTCCCTGTCTCTTTCAATTGTAAATGTAAGGTAATTATCATCTTTCTGGAACAGACTAACTCCTGCCTGAACTTCTGGTATGGATGGGTTGTATAGCATTTTTACCGAGAATTCAAAATCAGTTTCTATTTGTCTAATGCCTAATAGGCTGCAACCTTTGCGGTTTTCAATTACATTCTTACTGGAAAATAATCGAAGGTAACCATCCTTGTGATTTATCAAATAGGTTCCTTCTTGAGGTATCCTGCGAAAATTCCATTCCAAATTTAGGTTTTTACTATCAAAGTCGTCCCTAAACGTTTGTGTATTAATCTGGGGTAAGTTAGTGAAGGGTAAGGGGAATGATCGTTCAACTCTACCGGTTATTGGTGAACATACAGGCCACTCATAATTAACATGACGTAGTTTCTCGAATCTCTCTCCATCTTGAAGTTCTGACCATTCTTTTTCAATTTTATCATA
>DKQR01000059.1:0-4954 GCA_002471805.1 Fidelibacterota bacterium UBA7303
AAATGTCCGCCAGTCCATATGGTGGCGGCAATGATATGAATCAAAATTATAAATGGGATAATCATCTGATGTAGATCATGGAATTAAAATCATTCAGATTAATTTTAAGAATACAGTCATTTCAATTTTTCTTAAGGATAAGGTCGTACAGGACCACTCCAACCATGAAATAAAATGTAAAATAGGTCATCACGCCGAAAATGACCGATAAATAACTGTAAACAGGGGAAAGGTACCTCATCCCCCAAATTGAACCGAATGTACCCAAGACTGTGACAAATGGCTCTATGATAAAAAATGTTTTCAACGGACCCTTAATCAATGAATTCAGGGAAAAAATGCCGCCAAGTACAAGAAAGATCATAGCAAACGATATCACATGGGTATGAGTTGTTAGTAGCATACCTTCAACAGATTTAGGATATTTCTCTGGGATATCCAAATCCCCGCTGGCCACAGACCCTGAATAATGCTCTGACGCGCCGGCAGGTGACATGGATGTGGTTTCCCAGACATACACCAGCCCGACAGTGACACCAATAGTCATCAACACCAAAAATGCTACCAAGAAATATTTTATTTTCTGCGGTAGGTCAACTAGTCTTGGGAGAGTGCTATTCATCGTGTTTATTCAATAAAAAATCGATCACAAATGTACTGCGATGAATTCCCCGTGTTACAGCATTTACTGAAATGGTTGCACCGCTGATGCCATCGATATTTTTCCCAACCTGATAATCTGAATTTGTGGACTTCCCCAAGAATTGTTTCAACCAGTGTCGATTTGCAACTTCCCCTCCTATAGGTTCCCTGTATTTAATAATATGGGAATCAATGACGTTCCCGTTTAGGTCATAAAAAACAGCATAAGTAATAGGCTGTGATTTTCCTTTCACATTGTCAAGGTAAGCCAATCCAACCAGGGAATCCTTTTGAAAAATTTCCCAAAGGTAGATCTGATTCAGCATAAAATGCAGTCGTGCGTTTTTTTCTGCCATAGATTTAATTTCTCGTGGAATGGGCATCTTTTTAAATAAAACAGAAACAGAATCTCCATAATGATCATAGATCAGAGATTCTGTTTCTTCTCTCAGGCCGGCAGTTAGTATGGAGAACAAAACCACCAGCCGTAAGAGAAATTTGAGACGCCTACCTGAACTGTTATGCAGGATTGGATGATCTTGGATTTTGGAATCGTTCAGAATAGATGTCTCGAAGATTTTATATTAGAAATTGTATCCTACACCAACATTGATTTGCGTTTTCACGTCATCAGCAGATTCTGTTTGATGTGTACCATAATCGAATTTGAATACCACACTGGAAATCGGCCAATAGGTTAATCCAAAACGCTGGATGGTGTAATGCTTATCTGCATTATCATTCCCCCGGTTGTAATCGGAATACCGAAACCACGGTATCAGCCTCCCCTCTAAGCCCACAAATCCTGCAACATTGTATCCAAGGTCTAGATAATAACCACCACTGGATGTATAACCACTTGGATTATTTTCATAGGAAATATTCCCATATTCCATAACAGCATAAATATTATTGGCCTCATATTTTAAATTGATTTCACCTAATCCGAACGAAACGGTAGAATCAGGGTTATTATCGATGGGTGCATTATTCATGGTGTAAGATCCACCAATTCGTAGCCCAGCTATCCCAGTATAGTTTACTGAGATGTTTTTCACCCAATCGTAAGCGGTGGTTTTATAACCTTTTCCGCGACCGCTACGAATACCGGCGCCAATGCCTTCACCTTCCATATCTTCCATTAATACAAACCGCATGTTTAAGCCAGACATAGACCCATACAGTGCGAATCCATTTCCAAACCAGGTTGTTGGGATCACATACTTACTGTATTCTGGGCGCTCAACACTGATGAACAAAGGTGGTTCATGATATTCATTTAGCAAACCTACAGAAGGCAGAATAACACCTGCCTGAAACCCAAACAGATTTGAATGATAGTTTACGAAAGCTTGTTCAAGTTCTAATTCACCATTCCCACCAGAAACAAAATTATGTTCTAACTCTACTTCTGATTTAAAGGACCACTCTTCAGTCCAGTTATAGCCGTAATAAATTATAAAGCGATGAAAATCCAATGTTATGGTAGCATCATCATTACCATTTTGTGCCCTGTTATAGTGTAATTCACCATAACCACCAATAGTATAACCAGGTTGAAAAAAGTCGTCTTGCGCCATAGCCAGTGTTGCTATTACCATCACGAACAGTATCCGTATCATTTTGTTTTTCCTTTTTATTTAAGATGAACGTTAATGCTAATGAGACTTAGTCTCAATAGTAAAATTACAGTTTTTCATTATCACTATCAAATTTTTTTCGCATTAAAGTTGGTTAATAATTAAACTAGAGTTATTGACTTGGGTTTAGTCAATAAAAAAGGGGACTCGAACCCCCGTCCCCGCAGGCATATCAATAGCGGCGCCAAAAAAGTCCTTCTCTGGCGGGGTCTTTTCTCTAGCGTGTAATTCCTGCCAGATCCAGCATGAAAGCAAGCTCCAGAGCATATTCCCGGTAGCGGCGGAACCGCCCGGACTTGCCGCCGTGTCCGGCTTCCATATTGATATGCAGATATAATTTATTGCTTCCCAGCCAGTGGTCCCGCAGTTTGGCCATATATTTTAAAGGTTCCCAGTACTGGACCTGGGAATCAAAGTATCCGGCAGTTACCAGCATATTGGGGTATTCATTGTCCTGAATCTGATCGTAGGGGGAATAAGACAGCATATAGCGGTATTCTTTTTCTTCCCGGGGGTCACCCCACTCATCCCATTCATTGGAGGTCAGGGGAATGGTGGCATCCTCCATGGTAGTAACCACATCCACAAAGGGAACTTCCGCAAGTGCGCCTTTCCACAACTCCGGCGCCATATTGACCACGGCCCCGATCAGCAGTCCCCCGGCACTGCCGCCCTCACAGAATAATTGGCCTGGATCGGTATAACCCTGTTCAACCAGGTATTTCCCGGCGTCAATAAAATCGTAAAAGGTGTTTTTCTTATTGAGCATTTTCCCGTCTTCATAGGACTGGCGGCCAAATATCTGGCTGCCCCGGATATTGGTGATGGCATAGATAAAACCCCGGTCCAGCAGGCTGAGCCGGACAATGCTGAAATAAGGATCTTCCGTGGATCCATAGGAGCCATAGCTATAGAGGAGAAGCGGCTGGGCACCATCTTTTTTCAGGTCCTTGCGGTATACCAGGTAGATGGGGATCCGCTGCCCGTCCTTTGATGTGGCATATCGTGTTTCATCCTGGTATGCATTCTGGTCATAACCGCCGACCACTTCCCGCTGTTTCAACAATGTTCTCTCTTCTGTATCCATGTTATAATCAATTATGGACTCCGGAGTCATCATGGAATTATAGGAATAGCGCAGTATATTGGTATTGAACTCTTCATTAATTCCGATGTAGGCGGCATGGGTCTTTTCCTTAAAATCAATATATTGATCCCTGCCGTTTTTCAGGTTGATGACCCGCAGGCCCCGCAGGCCGTCCCGGCGCTCATTCAGCACAATGTGTTCACTGAAAATTTCCATCCCCAGCAGATGCACATCGTCCCGGTGAGAAATAACCTCTTTCCAGTTGGACATGTCTGTTGCAGTGTCCGGAGTTTTCATGAGCCGGCTGTTTAAGGCCTGCCAGTTGGTGAGGATATAGAAATGATCGCCAAAATGTTCGATACTGTATTCATGCTCTGTACCCCGGGGAGTAAAATTCCGGAATTCTCCGCCTGGGTCATCGGCGGACAAAATGTGATAATCACTTACCAGGGTGCTGCTGTTCCAGATAATAATATATTTCCCCGACTTGGAACGGTATACTCCGGTATAAAATGTTTCATCATCCTCAATGTAGACAAGTTCATCATTAGCATAATCGGTACCCATCTTATGACGGTATATTTTTTCTGAAAGCAGGGTAACTTTATTTTTCGAGGTGTAGAATACTGTTTTGTTGTCATTGGCCCAGGCCACACTGCCCGTGGTATTGGGCACAGCTTTCGCCAACACTTCCCCGGTGGCCAGGTTCTTGAAAAACACGGTGTAAAATCTCCTGCTCAGGGTATCAACACTATAGGCCAGCCACTGGTTATCCGGGCTTACATTATAATCGCCCAGGGCAAAATAGTCGTGGCCCTCCGCCAGTTCATTTTCATCCAGCAAGATTTCTTCCGCTGTTTCCAATGATCCTTTTTTTCGGCAGTGAATGGCATATTCCTTCTTTGATTCAAAGCGGCGGTAGTAATAATAGCCATTATCCAGGTAAGGCACAGTACTGTCATCTTTCTTTATGCGACCTACTATTTCATTAAAGATCTTTTCCTGAAGTCCTTCCGTATGGGCCAGACTGGTCTTAATATATTGTCGTTCTTCATTAATGTATGCCAGGACATCCGTGGTTTGCTTATCTGGATTCCTGGCCAGTTTCTGCTCATCGGTCAAACGCATCCAGTAGTAATCATCCACTCGGGTTTCGCCATGGAGGGTCAACTCTTTGGGTTTTTTGGGAGCGTCCGGGGGCAACAGGTTTTTGGTGCAGGCATTCATGGTTAAGACAATCAAGAATATATAATGTTTCATATGATGGATGTAAATCTGGTAATCTGGGAGGAAAGCAGCTCCGGAGGAGGGACTCGAACCCCCGACAAAGTGGTTAACAGCCACCTGCTCTACCAACTGAGCTACTCCGGAAAAATAATTTGTCAAAAAAAGCTGGGGAATTTAGGTTTATTGCTAAACTGGTCAAAGGTACAATTCCCTGGAAGAACTGCGGAATCACGCTTCAAATCATTGGCCCCGCGGATGTAATTTACTTTGTGCCGGCAATTGCAAATCTTTCCCACCTGAACCCCAAAAAGCTGTTTATAATCCTCTTTGGCCTGTACCTGCTCCTGGGGATGCATTT
>DKQR01000059.1:5042-6465 GCA_002471805.1 Fidelibacterota bacterium UBA7303
TCTACCAACTGAGCTACTCCGGAATTAATTAATTGAAAAAAGCTGGGGAATTTAGGTTCATTGCTAAATGGGTCAAAGTTACAATTCCTTCTCGGTAATTAATTTATAATTTTGATCAAACCTACCGCTTTCCTCATGAATTTTAGTGATATAAACTATCCCATCATCATTATGGGGTTCACCAAAAACCGAATGAACTGATTTAAGCCCTCCGAGCCATTTCCTTTCATCTGATAAATNNGTACCTGCTCCTGGGGATGCATTTTTTCATGGACAATGTGGGCGGCTACGGCCTGTACATCCCGGCCAATATTGCGGGCTGGATTCTTGTTGGCGGCATGATTGGTCTGGGCCTTTGGCGGTGCGGTGCAGAGGACAGGGTTCATATAAGCCGTTTCGCTCTGTTCAGCTGGCTGGGATTCATCCTGCTGCTGGTACCCGTATTTTACACCAATAATGAGCACAGTGGCCGGGCCGCGCTGCGGCTATGGGGTCTGGCCGGCGGGCTGGTTTTCTATTTTTCCCTGGCCCAGTTTCAATTTACTAACGATGACCGCCGCCTGCTGCTGTTTCTGATCCTGGGCGGCGCAGGGATGGAAGCCTGTTTTGCCCTGGTCCAGTATTACCATCTGGCACCGCAGGCCTGGTACGGCTACCGGCTGGACCCGGATTACCCCTCGGGCATTTTCCAGCAGCGCAACCTTATGGCCAGTTTCCTGGCTACGGGCTGTGCCGTGAGCCTATACCTGCTTAATACCGGCGGGGAAACCACAGGTAACAGCATCAGGAAATGGCTTATCTATGGTGTTCCTTTTTTGTGTTGTATCTTGTTTACGGCACTCAACTCCAAAACAGGTTACCTTGGTTTTGCCCTGGCCCTGCTCTTTTTATCCCCATCACTCCAGTGGAAAAAACGGCCTGTTCAGGCCTGGATCCTGGCAGCGGCTGCCGGGTTCTTAATTGGTGCCTGGACGCCCCAGGCCCCGCCGGCGGTACAGCAGAAAGTTTCCAAAGCTGAAAAACGGACCAGGAGTATTCAGGGCCGTCAGGCGCGCTTCGAAACAACCTTTCAGCTCTGGCAGCACCAGCCTTTCTCCGGTGCGGGCTACGGCGCCTTCCCCCGGGCCTACCGCGACCACCACGCCTACCGCCGGGCCCAGGAACCGGATTTCCAGGGAGAAGAAGGCTATGTGGATCATCCCCACAATGAGCTTTTGTTTTGGCTGGCGGAAGGCGGCCTTATTCCTTTCCTGGGACTCATGGTCATGGCCGGCGCTTGGTTAATTATGGTACTTCGGCTGCCTTTGAAAGACAGCCTGCCCTGCCTGGCCCTGGTAACACCCATTCTGCTCCATACCCAGGTAGAGTTTCCCTTTTACCATTCCCTGGTGCACTGGATCGTTTTTTTAACCCTGGCTTATTT
>DKQR01000133.1 GCA_002471805.1 Fidelibacterota bacterium UBA7303
TTGATATCCGTCGTAAAGTCAACCCACGATCCCCTGGCAGGAATAATCCGGGCTTGAAACAGTTTTGTACCATTCGGGTGGATAGATTCATCAAAGAATACACCTGGTGACCTTTGTAATTGTGAAACAATAACACGCTCAGCGCCATTCATAATGAATGTACCTTTCTCTGTCATATAGGGAATGTTCCCAAAATAAACATCCTGTTCAATGCTTTGAGCATACTTATTTTTATTATTTTCATCAGTGATATGCAGAGCAAGACGCACACGCAATGGTGCCGAGTAGGTCACACCCCGGTCCATGCATTCATCTGGAGTATATTTAGGCTGGCCTAGAAAATAGGTTTTGTATTCCAGGATATAATTCCGATGTGCGTCCTCGATCGGAAACACATTGCGGAATACGCCCTCCAAACCAATGGGTATTCGCGCTTCCTGCGGAACCCATTCCTGTAAAAACTGTTGGAAAGCTTTTGTCTGAATAGAAAGAAGATCTGGTACATCAACAAAAGCGGGAATCCGGGAATAAGATTTTCGCTCTGTTAACTGAGTTATTGTGGCTCCCAATTAGGCCTCCTAATGTTGGTTTGGAAAAAGAATTGAAAAAGCAGCAGTGTAGTATTATTTAACTTCCACTTCAGCGCCAGCTTCTTCCAAGGTCGTTTTTATTTCATTCGCTTCCGATTCAGATACACCCTCTTTAACTGCTTTCGGTGCGGAATCAACTAGCTCCTTCGCTTCTTTCAATCCTAGGTCGGTAATACCACGTACAGCTTTGATGACACTGATTTTCGCCTGCCCGGGTGATTTGATGATGACATCAAATTCAGTTTGAATGTCATCACCTGTTTCATCACCACCCGCTGCCGGGGCGGCTGTCATTGCCACAGGGGCTGCTGCGGTTACACCAAACTTTTCTTCAATTTCACTGATCAGTTCTGATATTTCAATCATATTTGACTCTTCAAGATAGGTCAGAACATCTTCGCGAGTAATGGCCATTAAATGACTCCTTATTGTTTTTTAAGATTCAGATTTTTGTTCTTTCAAACTATGAAGCACACCAATCGTATTGGATAAAGGCGCACTTATGGTTGATATTAACTTTTGCAGCGGGCTGTTAAACATCGCCACCAATTTCGCCAGCAATTCATCTTTGTTGGGCATATCAGCCAAACGTTTGAATTCTTTTCCCGGTAAAAATTTACCTTCAAATAATATACCTTTTACTTTCGGTAAATCACTTTTTTTATTGAACTTTTTAATGACTTTTGCAGGAGCGACAGGGCCATCGTAAGAAACAGCAATTGCAGTTGATCCATTTAAAATATCTTCAATCCCTTCGATTGAGTTTTCCGCCAACGCAAGCTTCAATAATGTATTTTTGGCAACCTTATACTCAATTTTTGCTTTATAAAACTCACTGCGCAGTTTTGTAATATTTTCCACATCCAAACCATGGTATTCTGTAAAATACACTGCCCTCGCTTTTGAAAAAGTATCCTGGAGTTCTTTTACTTTTATTATATTTTTTTCACTGGGCATAATTCTACCTTATAGATGCGTGGTCAATTTTAATTCCGGGACCCATCGTTGATGAAACTGACATTTTTTCTAAATATTGCCCCTTAACCGATGCAGGACGATTTTTAATAAGTGTATCATAAATTGTGCGGATATTTTCTACTATTGCATCTTTTTCAAAAGATGATTTCCCACAGGGCACGTGCACAATCCCGGTTTTTTCAACACGAAGTTCCACCTGACCGGCTTTCAAGTCCTTTACGGCTTTGGCTACATCCATTGTAACAGTACCGCTTTTTGGATTGGGCATTAAACCTTTCGGCCCCAAGATACGACCTAGTTTCCCCAATTCACCCATCATGTCCGGCGTGGCAATAATTTTATCCACGTCCGCCCAGCCACCTTTGATTTTATCAAGATATTCCTTATTGCCAACATAATCGGCGCCTGCTTCCAGAGCTTCTTTTTCCTTCGGTCCGGATGCGAGCACCAGTACGGATACTTCTTTACCGGTTCCATGGGGCAGGGCTGTAGTGACTCGAATATTCTCTTCCGCATGGCGTGGGTCAACGTCAAGATTAATGGCCAGATCAATACTTTCATCGAATTTGGAAAACTTCATTTCCTGTACCAATGCTATTGCTTCGTCAATCGGATACAATTTCATACGATCAAATTTTTCCCTGGTTGTTTTATAGTTTTTTGTCATCTTCATGTTACAGAATCCTATTTATTGACCTCAACGCCCATAGACCTTGCTGTTCCACGAACCATTTCCATTGCTTGCTCCACCGTATTGGCATTGAGATCTTTCATTTTAATTTCTGCAATATCTCTTAAGTCATTCTCAGTGATTGAGCCAACTTTTTCCCGATTTGGCTCACCAGAACCTTTTGGAATTTTAGCAGCTTTTAGGATTAATCTAGCTGCAGGGGGGGTCTTTGTAATAAAAGAAAAACTGCGATCTGCATATACCGTGATCTCCACTGGAATAACATCACCCATTTTATCCTGCGTTTCCGCATTAAATGCCTTACAGAAATCCATAATGTTAACACCTTGTTGACCCAAAGCAGGTCCTACAGGCGGAGCCGGGTTTGCCTGGCCGGCCTGGATTTGCAGTTTAATAAATCCAATTATCTTTTTGGCCATAATTTTTAACTTATCTCAATCAGTTTTCCAGTTTGACCTGTAAGTAATCAAGTTCTACTGGAGTCTGGCGACCGAAAATGCTCACCAATACTTTTAATTTTTGTTTATCATGATTCACTTCCTGCACCATTCCTGAAAAATCCATGAATGGGCCATCCATAACCTTCACAGAGTCGCCGACCTTGTAAGGAGCAGCTTCCGTCGTTTTGAGCGGGCCATCACCGCCATCATAATCCCCAAGGAATCTTTGGGCCTCCTCGGGCTTTAATGGCTGAGGATTCCCCTTGGGTCCCACAAACGATATGACGCCATTCACATTTTCAAGAAGGAACCGTGTATCTTTATTCATATCAAGTTGCACCAATATATATCCCGGAAAAAAAACACGTTCTTTTACTTTTTTTTTCCCATCCCGCATTTCAACAATATTTTCAGTCGGAACCAAAATATCTTTTATCTGCTCTTCAATAGAAGCATTTGCAATCTCACCGAGAATGGCCTCTTTTATTTTTTTTTCCTTTCCGGAAATGACCCGCAATGTATACCAGTTCATCATTCAGAGAATAAAACTCAATACCTTAGAAAGGATAAAATCCACAAAGAATAAGAAAACGGTCAGTATCAGTGACAGGGACAAAACAACATAAGTGGAACCTTTCAGTTCTTCCCAGTTCGGCCATGAAACTTTGTTCATTTCAAACTGAACATCCATTAAAAACTGCTTTAGTTTTTTTATCATCAAATATTCTTCGTTTCATTTCTTGCAGGAGAGGCAGGGATCGAACCCGCAACCCCCGGCTTTGGAGGCCGGTGCTCTACCAATTGAGCTACTCTCCTAAATTGGAAGCAAGCTCTCCTAGAAGCTCCCAATATTCTATTTTGTTTCCTTGAATAAGACGTGTTTTTTTACAATCGGATCAAATTTTTTATACTCCACACGCTCAGGATGAAGCTTTTTACTTTTTGTGATCGTGTACCGATACCCTGTACCGGCGGTACTTTCAATCTGAACAATTGCTCGTTTACTATTGCCAGCCAAAATACTGTGACTATTCTGTTATATCCGTAACAACA
>DKQR01000032.1 GCA_002471805.1 Fidelibacterota bacterium UBA7303
GGCTCAGGATGACAGATTACTTATTTTCCATGGCGGCTTTCATAAGGCTACCGATATCCGCTACGGAATCAGCTACATGAATACTGCATTCTTTTAAAATTCTGATCTTAGCCTCAGCCGTATCGTCCCCGCCAGAAACAATGGCTCCTGCATGACCCATTCGGCGTCCCGGAGGTGCTGTTTGTCCTGCAATGAAGCCAACAATTGGTTTGCTCATGTTATCCTTAGCCCAGCGAGCCGCTTCAATTTCCATCTGTCCGCCAATCTCGCCAATGATGACTACACCTTCTGTTTTTGGATCAGCTTCAAACAGTTCCAGGCAGTCTTTCATGGTAGTGCCGATAATGGGGTCACCGCCAATACCGATAGCCGTGGTTTGACCCAAGCCTGCATTGACACATTGATCAATAGCTTCATAAGTGAGTGTTCCGGATTTGGAGATTACACCAATATTCCCTTTTTTGCAGATGAATCCGGGCATGATACCCAGCTTGCATTCGTCCACAGTAATAATTCCCGGACAGTTGGGGCCAATCATCCGGGTACCATTTTGATTGATAACCCGTTTCACTTTGACCATATCATGGACCGGAATGCCTTCCGTAATACAAACCACTACTTTGATACCGGCGAAACTGGCTTCCATGACCGCTTCCGCAGCGAACGGAGGAGGAACAAAAATAATAGAAGTATCGGCACTGGTGATTTCCACCGCATCCTCAACAGAATTGAAAACAGGCACACTGTCATCCAATGTTTTTTGACCGCCTTTACCCGGTGTAACACCGGCAACGATATTTGTCCCATACTCCAGCATTTGCCCCGCATGGAATTGACCTTCGGAACCCGTGATTCCCTGGACGACGACCTTTGAATCTTTATTGACTAATATTGACATTTGAATTCTCCTATTCGCCCAATGCAGCTTTTACAACTTTTTCTGCGGCATCTTTCATACTCACCGCCGGAATAATGGAAACACCGGATTCTCTTAAAATGGTCCGGGCTTCTTCTGCATTGGTTCCCTGCAGGCGGACCACGACGGGTACTTCCAGTCCTAACTCTTTCACAGCTTGTACCACACCATTGGCCACGCGGTCGCAGCGGACAATCCCGCCGAAAATGTTAATTAAAACAGCTTTGACATTTTCATCGGATAAAATAATACGAAATCCGTTCTTTACCGTTTCCGCACTGGCTGTACCGCCTACATCCAGAAAGTTTGCCGGTTCGCCGCCGGCCAGTTTAATGATATCCATGGTTGCCATTGCCAGTCCGGCGCCATTGACCATACAGCCTACGTTACCATCCAGTTTAATATAGTTCAGATAGTATCTTCCTGCTTCAACTTCCATGGGATCTTCCTCTGAAAGGTCCCGCATTTCAGCAATATCTTTTTGGCGGTAAAGGGCATTATCGTCAAAATTAAATTTGGAATCCAGGGCCAGGATATGACCTTCCTCGGTCAGCACCAGCGGATTGATCTCTACCAGGGAAGCGTCGGTGGCCTGATAGCAGGCGTACATTTTCATAAATGTCGCTGTTGCTTCCTTGAATGCACTGTCAGTCAGGTTCAAGCCGTAGGCCAGCTTCCGAGCCTGGAAGGATTTCATGCCCAGCAGGGGATTGATCCAGACCTTGATGATCTTTTCAGGAGTTTCTGCGGCCACTTTTTCAATTTCCACGCCGCCTTCAGTGGAAACCATGAATACGTCCATTTCCCTGCCCCGGTCCAGGGTAATAGCCGCATAAAATTCCTTATCTATATTTGCTCCGGATTCGATAAGTATACGCTGCACTTCTTTACCACCAGGACCGGTCTGGTGAGTGATCAGGGTCATTCCCAGCATTTCTTTGGCAAGTGCTTTTACTTCATCGCGATTGTGAGCCAGTTTCACTCCGCCGCCCTTGCCGCGGCCGCCGGCATGGATCTGAGCTTTGACCACCACGGTACCGCAATTGAGCTGGTTATATGCATCTAAAGCCTGTTCAACGCTAAAAGCCGGTATTCCATCAGGAGTGGATATCGCATGCTTTCGAAAAAGGTTCTTACCCTGGTATTCATGTATTTTCATGCATCATTCCTTATTGTTGTTCCTGCATTCCCTTTAAAGGCATCTTTGATGCCGGGAATAGAGGTAATTATAACTTTTTCACCGTGGTACTTCAAAAAGTGCATGGCTGCCCTGATCTTTGGGCCGATACTTCCTTTTTGGAATTCACCATTTTTATATAATTCTTTTGTTTCCATGCGGGTTATTTCCCGGATCGGAGTCTGTTCCGGACTGCCGAAATTACGATAAACATATTTCACATCCGTGATGATCCAAAGTTCTTTCGCACGAATGATTCGTCCCATTTTTGCCGCAGCATAATCTTTATCGATGACCGCATCGAGTCCTTCCAGATGGCCGGATGTATCATTATAAACCGGGATGCCGCCGCCTCCGGATGCAATAACAATTGTGCCGCGATCCACCAGTGTTTTGATGGACTTTCCATGCATGATGTATTCCGGCATTGGCGAGGGAACCACGCGGCGCCATTGTCCCGGCTCTTGTTCCCCAACGCTCCAGCCAAATTTTTCAGCCAAAGATTTTGATTTTTCTGCGGAATATCGTGCTCCCACATATTTGGTTGGATTTTTGATGGAAGGATCATTTTCATCCACGATCACCTGGGAAACCAGGGTTACGACTTCACGATCCACATTCATATCCCGCAGTTTATTCTGCAAGGATTGCTGGATCATATAACCAATGGAGCCTTGGGTGCCTGCAACACAAACGCCAAGAGGAAGAGGTGGTACTCTATCGTGAGTCAAATCCATGCGAAGAAGTTCATTTCCGACTTGTGGACCGTTTCCATGATTAATACATAGATTGTAATCGTGCTCGATGAAATGGCCGATGCCGTCCACCGTTTCCCGGGTGTGGGTAAATTGCTGGGTGATAGTTCCCGCTTCACCTTTGGGAGAAAGAGAATTCCCGCCCATGGCGATCATAGCTGTAGGATTAGGCATTCAATCCTTTTCTAGAAATGGATAGCGGTAATCTTTTGGAGTGTCGAAAGTTTCTTTTACCGTTCGGATAGATATCCATCGTTGCAGGTTAAGTTCTGATCCTGCCTTATCATTGGTTCCCGATGCACGACTGCCGCCAAATGGCTGTTGACCCACCACAGCACCGGTGGGTTTATCGTTAATGTAGAAATTTCCGGCAGAATGGGTGAGACGATCCTTTGCCTGGGCCATTGCTTCTTTATCTTTGCCCATAATACAGCCTGTTAAACCGTATTGCGATGTAGAATCCACAAGATCAATCGTGGAACCCCAATCTGCAGGATCGTATAGATAAATAGTCAATACGGGTCCGAAGATTTCTTCTTTCATGGTTTTAAAATATGGATCTGATGTAAGGATTGTGGTAGGCTGGATGTAGTAACCTATACTATCATCGTAGTTCCCACCGGAAATGATCTCTGTTTCGTCCGCATTCTTTGTATAATCAATGTATTGTGTAATTGAATCGAAAGCCGGTTTATCAATGACAGCATTCATGAAATTGGTGAAATCCCGCGGTGAACCCACTGTTACTGTTTCCAATTCGGATAGATATTTATCTTTTAACTCTTCCCAAATGGTTTCGGGAATGTATGCCCGTGACATGGCAGAACATTTTTGTCCCTGGAACTCAAATGCACCACGAATCATGGCCGTGGCCAATTCATCTATATCAGCTGATTCATGAGCTAGGCAGAAATCTTTACCGCCGGTTTCGCCAACAATTCTTGGATAAGTTTTATATTGATCAATTTTAGTACCAATGGTTTTCCAAATATGCTGGAAAGTTTCGGTGGAGCCCGTAAAGTGGACACCGGCAAGGTTCTCATTTTTTAACACAGGATCCCCAACCTTTCCACCAGATCCCGGAATAAAATTGATCACACCGTCGGGCAGTCCTGCTTCTTTTAACATCTGCATAATGAAATGGCAGGGGTAAACCGCACTGGATGCGGGTTTCCAAAGGGCTACATTTCCTACAAGTGCCGGTGCAGAAGGGAGGTTGCCGGCAATAGAGGTAAAATTAAAAGGCGTGATGGCGAAAATAAATCCTTCCAGCGGACGATATTCAAGGGAATTATGCATGCCTTCCGGTGAGATCAGGGGCTGGTTAGTGTAGATCTGTTCTGCGTACTGGGCATTAAAGTTGAAAAAGTCGATCAACTCACAGGCGGCATCGATCTCAGCCTGAAAAACGTTCTTACTCTGATTCAGCATGGTAGCGGCATTAATGGTGTCTCGCCAAGGTCCAGCCAGCAGGTCTGCTGCCTTTCGGAAAATAGCGGTTCGTTTATCAAGCGAAGTTTTGGACCAGATTTTCCAGGATTCCATGGCCGCATCAATAGCCAGGTTGGCTTCTGTTTCCCCGGTTTTATGATAGGTTGCCAACACGTGTTGGTGGTCGTGGGGCATAACACAATTTTCAGTATCACCGGTGCGGATTTCTTGTCCACCAATAATTAATGGAATCTCAATGGTTTGTGCAGCCATTTCATCATATTTGGCTTGCAGGCTGGCTCTTTCAGGAGAACCTGCAGCATAGGATTTTACAGGTTCATTCACTGCTTTAATAATTTGTGACATAGAAGGGACTCCTCTTCATAAAAATAGAATAAAAAAGCCGGGAAAATTACCGGTCATTAAAAGAGAAGACAAGTAAGAGAGTTGTTTTTGAAAGTTGTTTTGAAATGTAGGAATATAATAGGTTGAAAAAGGCTGTGTCATTCGGAACGTCAGCCTGCTGCCATCCAAAGGGAGGCTGACAGGAAGTGAACAATCTTTACAATTAATTGAAATAGTCAACAAGTGTGATTATTTATAATCAATTCTTCGTCCCGGATCTGCGGAACTCAAAAAGATAGAATTGATTAAACCAACTCCAATTCTGCCTGTCGGACAGCATCCCGGAATTCATTCAAAGCTGTTTTCATTTCCGGTAGTCCTGGTGCTGTAACAAGCCTTTGCCGAAAACTGGCCGCGCCGGGAAATCCCTTGATATAATTGGAGAAATGTTTCCGCATGAGGTTTGTGCCGGTTCGTTCACCGCGATTTAATAGTAAAAGATCAAAATGTCTCCGGCACATATTTGCAATATCCAATAACGAGGGTGGTGCAGGAGTCGGTTTGCCATCAAGACGGGCTTTGGCTTCACGAAAAAACCATGGATTTCCCTGCGCTGCTCTGGCGACCATGACAGCATCACAGCCTGTTTCATCGAACATGCGCATCATATCATCTGTGGTGCAGACATCTCCGTTGCCGATCACTGGAATGGAAACGGATTTTTTCAGAAGTTTGATGTAATGCCAATCTGCTTTACCGGTATACCGCTGTTTCGTGGTTCGTGGATGGAGAGTAATAGCTTTTACGCCGATTTTTTCCAGCCGCTGGCCCACTTCAGGAACGATGATGGATTTTTGATCCCATCCGATCCGCATTTTCACAGTGACAGGTAATTCCGGAACCGCTTCAACCACAGCGGCTGTGAGATCATCCATTAAACAAAGATCCTGGAGAGCTGCGGAACCACCGCCTTTTTTAGTGATTTTTGGTACCGGGCAGCCGTAATTGATATCAAGAATATCCGGTTGGAATGTATCCGCAA
>DKQR01000173.1 GCA_002471805.1 Fidelibacterota bacterium UBA7303
AATAAAGCATTGAATAAGGCTCTTAAAGGCTATCAGAAGCGCTTAAAACAGTATCAAGGATTCAAACAGCCTACGGAAGAAGTGCAGCGTTCTATGGGCGAATTAAAAGAAGCAATCAGAATTGCTAAAGAATTGGTAGAGGTACAAAAAGAGGCGGATCGGCTGGGTGGCACGATAGCTGGTATGGATTTCATACCCGGAACTACTGCTTTCTTTAATGCCATGCGCCAGTGGAAGCGATCTAAACTACCGCTTTCAGATCGGAAAAAGCTGGATAGTCTTGTAAGGCGTTCCAATAAACTGCACAACAAATGGGTAGCTGAAGGTCGGGTTGACAGGGAAATGGAAGGCCGCCTTGAAAAATTAAGTGATGAGATTGTGGCGTTGGAGAGTAAGGTAGAAAATCAAATTCCAACTGAAACAGAGATGGTTAAAATAGATCAGAATATTAAATGGCCTTCAAGAACGAGGGATCTCCGCCGGACACATAAGAAACAGCGTGATCTGTCAGAGAAGCTGAAGGAAACCGGTATCGAGGATGTTGATGAGAATTACCGTGATATAAAATTGGAAGTAACAAAAGGCCGTACAGAATCACAAAAAGATTTTACACAGGAAGAAATAAATATATACGAAGAAATTTTAGACATTATGTCTGCAAAGGGCGGTTATATTGACGATCTCACAGGTGCTTTACTTGCAAAAGAAGTTCCTTCATACAGCGAATTAGGCCCAGATGCCGGATATAGAAAAAGATGGATTGGTAAGCGAATGGATAAAGGTTTGATATGGCATAAAGTAATGAAAAGTCCGCTTCAATGGGTTTTCCCTTATAACTATCAAATTAAAGTTATGGGTAAGTCGGGGAAAGAGTTAGCAGATCACAATTCCAAGTTTGTAGCCAGACTGACGGAGATAACCGGTGAAGGTGATGCTGTAATAAAAAAAATACATAACTTGATCGGTAAAAAGAAAGCGAGACAATTAACAGCTGCAATTGATCCGTATCTGGCTGATGGAATGGAAATTAAGGGCAGGGAAAAGTTTTTAAATGATCCCAAAATAAAAGAAGCAAGGCAATTGTGGCAGGATTATACAGATCACCTGCAGGCTATGAGAGAAAAATATAATACTTGGGTTCAAATAGAAATTGAGAAGAAACCCGGGGTTTGGGTAAAAAAGCGTGTTAAAGCAAAAGATACATACATTGATAATTGGATCAGGCGGCAGTTGAGCGTAAAAACCATTAGAGATTTTGCTAAAGAGGGTGATTTGTTTAACAAAGAAGCACAAAAATTAATAACAAAAGGTAAGGCTAAAACATTGGAGGAAGCACATCAGATGCTCGGTGAATGGATGAGAATATCGCCTCATATTCAAACGCCTGTTCGTTATGGCTCTATGGACAGGCCTCGTATGGTAGAACTTTCACCTGAATTATATGAAACAGATTTTAATATGCTTTCTACGGGTATTGCTCGCCGTAGTGCAAATTTTCTTGCTGCGGCTGAAGTGTATGATCAGACTATGAAAATCAGAGATAATTTAGTAAGTCGTATCAGTTCAGAAGTAGGTCGTAATGCTGGTACGCAGGCTGCTAAATACATGGATTATATTGTTGAAGGACACCGGGATGGTATGCCTTTATTTATGAGTATGGCAAGAGCAGTCGGAGCCGGTTATCTTTCAGGCCCAAGATCATTTTCCAACAATGTTATATATTCGACTAATACTGATATGCCCGCTTTTATGTATAGAGGTTTTGTGAAAGGATGGGAGGCTTTAGTAAGGAATCCGCAATCCGCAATGATGACTGCGAGGGAAGCAGGCCAGCTTGGTGTGGGTGTTCGTGAAATGGAACAGATGACTTTCACTAAAGGAGCAATGCAATGGTTATCTCCGTGGATCAAACCTTCTGAATATCTAAACCGGGCAAAGTCAACGATAGGGGCAGGTACAGCGAGGGAAATTTATTTTAGATACCTTTCAAACAGTATATCACCGGAGATCAAGCGTCTTATGCCGCCATCATGGCGCAGAAGAATGAAGGCGAAAACAGCAAGACTATTTTTTAAGGATTTTGGAAGTTTTTCTGATGCAGAGATAGACAGGTTTATTAAGCGCGGATTTATGACAGAGGCAGAAAAAAAGAGAGTAGAATCGTTTGCGCCTTCTGTAGCGCAGGGATCAACGCACCCATATTTTATGCCGCCTGTATTTTCCGGTAAGATGTCGTTTTTAGGAGCATTACAGAAAATGTCCTATCGTGCTACTGCTGGGATAGTTAAAGGCGTAATCAAACCTGCAGGTCATGGTGATCTTGGCCCGATGTTTAGATGGATTGCAGCAGGTGCTATTGGTGGTGAGTTATCATATTTAATTAATTGGGCCGCATGGGGCTGGGAACACCCGGAAGGTGGCGATCTTAATGAATTTATAAAGTGGGTGAAGGCCGATGGTATCGAGCTTAATGATGCTCAAAAGATTTGGGATAGGGTGTTTAGGAATATGATAAGAGCATCATCCGCTGGTTTTATTACTGATACTATGCGGGGCTATGGAATGGTTCCAATTGTATGGGATGCTTATAAGAATATATCCAAGGATATTGGATATGTAATTACAGGTGATTTAGAATTTAAACAGGCTTTAGATGATATAGGCACTTCTCAAATAGCTGCGTATCGGGATTGGTACAGAGTAAAACAGGCGTGGTTTTCACCAAGAGCAGCCGAACACAGAAATTATGATAATGTACTGCAGTATAAATATGCGTTTGATAAGAAATTAAAAGACAAAGAACGGCAGGATTATCCTTTAAGTAGAAATGAGGCATCCTTTAGACATATAGAAGAAGCGTGGTGGAATATCCCTTATATGGAAAATATGCCGGTGAAAGAAAAAGAGAAGATCATTCTGGAGTTTGATAAAATAATGTGGGCTTCAAAGAACACGATAGCTGATAGGAACATACAGCCGTACTTGGAGAAAAATGCCGAAGATAGAGGAACAGCTTTTGATGGAAAATATATGTTAAAGGACGCTGAAGGGAAATGGACTATAGATGGTACAGCGGATAAAATAGCCGGGGAAACAAGAGACGCAGAAGATTCTGCTTTCAATGTGGTCAAGAGATTTCACCCGCTGCATGGATTGGCTGGCAGACTTCAAGTGAATTACAATGGTCTTATATACGATCTAAAACCAACTGGAGACAAATCAGAAAGTGATGCAAGAGATTTTTGGGATAATCTAAAGGATTACCAGAAAAAGAATGTATTAAATGCCGTCGGATATTATAATAATAATTACAGGGAACTAAAATTAGATAGGTATGTTAAATAAAATGCTTAAATTCACAGACCTCCCTCAAGTCTTTTTTAACCTATTCACCCCAAATTTTAATGATATGCCCATGTCATCCGGTTCTCGGGCGGTAAGGCATACGAAACAAAAAGGAGAACGCTATGGCTAATTATGCCGTTCCCGGACAAGCTCGATATTCAGTCGTTGAATCGGCAAATCTTGGTATGGGTCAACTTGGTGTTGCTTTCATATCAGGCACTGCTACATACACACCCCCTACAGGTCAAGTAGTTATTGCTATACAGTTTACAGAAGATGCTTTATTTGATTCAGCTGACGCAACAACAGCTGACAGTGAGTGGCCTACGGACGCACAGGGTGGCCCCGGAACTAACAGTGTTGCAATCAATCAGACGGTAATGCCACAGGGAATAACAATTTTTGGCAGGTGGAAAACCGTAGCGCTGGATCAAGGTTCAGCGTTTTTATATCTTGGTGGTTAATGTATGCCAAGATTGGGGATATCATTAAGATTGCAAACGATGGTCATGCAAGTGGC
>DKQR01000144.1 GCA_002471805.1 Fidelibacterota bacterium UBA7303
GGCTGCATGGATTACCGCACCATGAATGCCCATATAATAGAAAAATCCAAAAATAAGGATATGATGCCAGAAGTTATGTCTCTTCCGTTCCTTTTTTAAGGAACTGGACCGCAGGATGATCACCATCCCTACAAAGAAAATGAAACCTCCGGCTCCGTATAAATACAGGTAGGGCAGCCAAGTGCGGCTGAATTCCAGCATTAGACCGATTCCTGCAGTTTATTATAATGAGGTATTAGAATATCCCAGGTTTCCTGAAGGCCCTCCACCATGACCTTGGCATGGCCCAGCACCGGCATGAAATTGGTATCCCCAGTCCACCGGGGTACAACATGGTAATGGAGATGTTCTTCAATTCCCGCCCCGGCGGCTTTGCCCAGGTTGGCGCCAAAATTAAACCCCTCTGCATTCATGGTGGTTTTCAGGATCTCCATTGATTGATTCACTAAGGTCATGATCTCTGTATTTGTTGTCCTGGAGAGGTTTGTTGTTTCCGAAGTATGCTGGTAAGGGGCGATCATCAGATGCCCATTGGAATAGGGATAAAGATTCATTAAAATGAATGAATTTTCGCCTCTGAATAATACAAGATTATCCCGGTCATCTCCAGGTTCCGATTTGGTACAGAAAACGCATCCTTTTTCTTTGGGTGCCCGGATATATTCTATCCGCCAGGGAGCCCATAGTTTATCCATAAAGGAGTGAATTACTCCTCATCTTTTTTGGTAGCAGCAATTACTTTTCTCTCAAAATCCTTGGGCATTTTTTCGTAATGACTGGAAGATTCAGAATGTATCCCGCGACCACCGGTGAGAGATCGTACGGTGGTAGCATAATTATATAGTTCAGCCTGGGGTACCTGTGCCCTGATCACCTGGAAACTGCCGTCGGAATCCATGCCCATGATCTTACCCCTCTTTCCGGAAATATCACCCATGATATCACCCATGAATTCTTCGGGAATTTTTACTTCAATATCCATGATCGGTTCTAACAGACAGGGCTGCGCGCTTAGAAATGCATCGCGAAATGCATGGGCACCGGCAGTTTGAAAGGCAATATCCTTTGAATCAACCGGATGCATTTTACCATCATAAAATTCTACTTTCACATCCACCACTTTACAATTCGCCAGTATTCCTTCCATGCAGGTTGATTTTACCCCTTTTTCCACTGAAGGTACGAATACACGGTCCACATTCTGGCCCACAAGAGACTGGGTAAATTCCACGCCCTCACCTCGCTGTTTCGGTTCGATCCGCATCCAGACCTCCGCGAACTGACCGGCTCCGCCTGATTGTTTCTTATGACGGTATTTGGCTGCTCCCTTGCCAGTGATTGTTTCCCGATAGGGGATCCGCGGTTCCTCCAGCAGAATATCAATTCCAAATTTCCTTTTTAATCGTTCAGTGGTTACCTTCAGATGTAATTCTCCCTGACCGGATATAATTGTTTGTTTCACTTCGCTGTCTACACGATATACAAAAGTCGGGTCTTCTTCGTGCAGCGTTGCAAGCCCTATTGCCAGTTTTTCCTCATCTCCTTTTGCCGTCGGAACAATCGCGGCATGAATATTGGGATTTGGCAGTTCCAGTGGTGGCAGGGATACATGTTTACCAGAACACAAAGTATTGTTTGTATGGGTATCCTTCAATTTCACCACTCCGGCAATGTCCCCGGCTGAAACCGAGTCTACTTGGGTACGGTTTTTCCCATTTAGGACAAACATTTGGCCAAATCGCTCTGATGTCTTACGGTCGGAATTGTATAAATCATTTCCAGGCTTTACCGAGCCGGAATAAACCCGGAAAAGAGATAATTCACCCACATGTGATTCAGAGATAGTTTTAAAGATCTGTAAAACAGTGTCAGAGCCGTCCAGGGAAATTTCCACATCATTTCCTTGCTCATCATGGGCTTTCACTGTCTTGCGGTCATCAGGGGAAGAGCCGTATTTGGAAATGAAATCACAAACCCTGGTTACGCCAACATTGGTAGTTGCAGAAATGCAGAACAGGGGAATAAAAGTCTGGTCCTGAATGGCTCGATGAATTCCGCTGCGCATTTCCTCCTCGGTCAAATTGCCCTGATCAAAAAACTTTTCCAGAAGCGTGTCATCTGATTCCGCTACATATTCGATCAGTTCCTGGTGCAGTTCTTCCACACGTTCCTGCAAATCTTCCGGAAGTTCGCTTTCGGACATCTTCCCAGAACCGTCTGCTTGGTAGGTTATCAACTCTTTCCGAAGGACGTCTACGTTTTGGTTATATCCCGGACCGCAATTCACCGGCAATTGCATGGGGAATACATTATTCCCGAACCTACTCCTTGCTTCAGCTAAAATAGTTTCAAAACTTGTATGCTCACGGTCAAAGCCATTTACCACAAGCATCTTCGAAATACCGAGATTGGTAGCATTTGCCCACATCATTTCTGTGCCAACCTCTACACCATTCATGGCATGTATCACAACGACAGCCATATCAACGACAGCAAGTGCGCCCGCGGATTCACCAATAAAATCTGAATAACCCGGTGCGTCAATCATATTAAATTTTTTCTCATCCCATTCCATATGCAGCGGCGTGGCATGAATGGAGATTTGGCGTTCCTTTTCTCCAGGATGATAATCGGATGTGGTGGATCCCGTTTCAATGGTGCCAAGGCGGTTAATTTTACCGCCTAATTTCAACATCGCTTCTGCGAGACAGGTTTTTCCGCTGGACCCGTGCCCCACAATAGCAAAATTCCGTATATCAGATGATTGATATTGTTTCATATATAAGCCTCTTTATAGTCGTATAATTTGAGAGAAAAAGGTGTTGAGTGTAACCTCACACCTTAGGAATAATCAAGAAAATTAAAGATCCAGTGAACGTACATCCTCTATATAGGCTCTTAAGGCTGGGACCATGTAAATATCATCCAGTGCATATTCCAAAAAACTGCTGGCTAGCGTCTTTAGGCGTTGTTCCAACGGTTTCATTTTATTGACCACAATTACAGTTTCATCATGGATTACACAGGTGCCTCCGACAAAGTCACCTTTCCCTTTCAGGATTTTTACGCCCAGGCGTTCGCCCAATTGTTCAAATTCAGTATACAATTTATCGTTTTTCATTAGATCAAGTCTTTTTTCCCCTGTTTTTTCAGAAAGTCGACCATTTCCTTCACCATTTCCACTTTTTCACGAGGGACAACCAGTGTGATGTCTTGTGTATTTACAACCACAAGATCGTCGGCGCCAATTACAGCTGTAAATCGTCCATTGGACTGAATAAAATTATTGCGTCCATCCATGATCTTACCTTTACCACGCACAATATTCCCTTTATTATCTTTTCCCAGGACATCATACAATGCATTCCAGGATCCCAGATCATTCCATTGGAACTCACAGGAAATCACATAAATATTATTTGACTTTTCCAGTAAACCATAATCGATGGATATTGGTACAATATACTCCCAGATATCGTTAAAGGATACTCCTTCCTGCAATCTCAGGGAAATGTTTTGTAAAGATTCATACAGTTCCGGCATATGGCTTTTTAACCCCGCCATAAGCGTGTCTATTTTCCAGACAAACATTCCTGCATTCCATAAAAAATCCCCATTGGAAATAAATCGTTGTGCCAGTTTGTGGTGGGGTTTTTCGGCAAAGGTCTTTACCTTGTATGCGCCAGGATGGTCTTCATCGCTGCTATCGTCAAACTGGATATATCCATATGCCGTGGAAGGGTGAGTTGGCTGCACGCCAATTGTAACAATAGAATTGCTATTATGAGCCAGATGCTCCGCAGTGTGCAGAGCCCGTTCAAATTCATAGTGTCCAATAATTAAATGATCTGCTGGGAAAAAGCCCAAGACTGCTCCTGGATCCTCTAGGCTGATGATGGTACTGACCAGTCCAATGGCCGGGGCTGTATTTTTCCCCGAGGGTTCCGCAATTACATTCTCAGGTTTGACAGTTTTGATTTCATCAATAATCTTATCCCGCAGGTCTGCCCGGGTTATGATATAGATATCTGTAACTCTTTTAATTTTTTTCAGACGATCAATAGTCATTTGCAGCATGGACTGTTTACCCACAATATTCAATAATTGTTTGGGGGAGTCTTTGCGGCTCAGGGGCCAGAAACGCGTGCCGCTACCGCCGGCCAATATGACACATTTCATTTATAAAGATCTTTTCTCAAATTGAATACCGGTCAATTCCATATCCCAGTTTCCCCGTATTTCTACCGTGTCCGGGTAAATAAAAAACCATTCAGCAGGTTTATAGGGATCCAGGCTGCCGTAAGAATAGCGATTATCTCCATCGCTATCTTCAAAAAAGAGTAAAGAATAATTTCCTTCTCGTAAACGATTCATTGCAAATGTTCCATCTAAATTTACAACGGTATAAAAATCTTCGGGTTCCTTTTCAAGATATTTTACCTGGGCCACAACCTTGCCTGGTAACTTGGACTCTACCTGCCCCAGCAAGTGTCCGAACCTGATGAAATTTGATGTTTTGAACGACATGGTTGCTACTGAATCACTGAGAGTTTTTCCATATACCGGGTGAAGTTCATCCGCATAAATATGAAGTTTGTAATTTGTTTTTGGATTCCAGTTGGCCTCAGGGGTAATCTCCAAAGTTAAAGGTGAAATCCAATTGAATATTAAGGGAACAGAAATTGAATCTTGCATCAGGGCTATGGGTGCTGGAGTTTTAGATTTTTCCATGAAACTTGAAAAATTGATTTTCAACGGAACAATTATCTCCTCCTCAATTGGATGAATATAGGATTTTACCGGAAAACTGATTTTTGCATTTGTTGTATCCCGGGTGGTGTCTGTTCTGACAGCAACCCTGCTGGAGTCAAGCAGTGTTTTTTCTCCCTGCTGAATACTGTTCAAGGCAAAGGCAACCAAGCCTGGACGGGGAATAGATTCAGACAGTATGATATGGATCATTGTTTTATCTTCATTATCCAAAAAAAGATCCAAAACCGGAAATATTGATCCTTCAGCAAAAACCTGTACCGGCAATAGGTTTAACAGATCGGAAACATTTTCTGAGAAAAATAATTTAAACCAGGTGCCCGTGACCCATTCGGCCCGGTTCATCCGGTTTGGCCCTGATCTTTCCGGGATCATCATATCCATTCCTGTCACAGTCTCATTGGTGCCAAGCTGGATGATCGCCTCCCAGGGTAAACCTGTCACAGTACGGTCAGGGTTGATAGCTGTTTCAGATACAGATTGATCCACACTGGCCAGTTTGTAGGCCCCAGAAGACAAAAACTGGAAGCGGTAACTCCCATTATCCGCTGCATCCAGCACATAATCCGGGTCCCGTTGATAGAAAAGGGATAGATCTTCTTCCGACTTGATTTTCCAAAGCTGAGCAGAGGCAGGCTTAATATGCTTTATGGTTCCGGTGACGGATCCTTCATTAATTTTGGCTCCAGTGGCATAGGCTACCTGTAACCCCTGTTCCAGAAAAACTCCATGTTCATCTTTCAGGCTGCGGTCAATGGAAATTATATAAGTCTGATTGCTGAGCAGTGAATCGGGAAAGTTCACAAAGACGCGGCGCCCTTTATAAATCAATTCAGGATCTTCCTTCAACTTGGGCATAACGGTGATGGCATTGGCTATTGAGTTTTCACTAAGGTATTCAGAAAACACCAGTTCTACTCTTCCTCCCGGAAAAAATATTGTTCCATTATCAGGAACAGACTGAATCAATTCCGGAGGCGTTTCATCCTTTGGTCCGCCGCTGGGAGCCTGAACAGCGGCGCAGGAATAAATGGACAGCACCCCGAAAAGGGAAACAAATAAAATGGAAAAATATTTAGTCAAATTCAATTGAGTTTTTCGGTTATTCTAAATTTACAGGAATCTCCTGATGAAATGTCATTTCCGTTTCTGAAACATTCAAGGTAATACACCAGACTTTCACTCCAGAGCGATTTGCTTTCAGCACCGCTTTAGCCAATGTTGGATCCCGCTCCCACATGGGGCGGAATGAAACAGCATCTGAGCGTTGGCATACAAACAGAATACCCGCTTTATTCCCGTTATCAACCAAATTCTTCAATGCCAGGGCATGTTTTGCACCTCGCACTGTAACCGCATCAGGAAACTGCGCTACCCCGTTTTCAACAAAAGTTACGGATTTGACTTCCAGGTAAAAGTTTATTCCATCTATATCCTGCAACAGAAAATCAAAACGGTGATTGCCCACACTTATTTCCGGGCGAAGCAGAGTGTGGTTTATAAACATGGGCAGTTCCTTTTTCACCAGCGCTTCTTTAACAAACTGGTTCGGCAATGATGAGACCAGTGAGATCAATTGACCATCATGATTGACCATTACAGTGGAATATCTGGTTTTTCTCTCTGAGTTCTCCGGTGCCGGTCTAACTAAAAGATTTGCACCCGGTCTTAGTAATTCCTTTAATCTTCCTGGATCCGGCAAATGGCTGCGGTATTGAATGCCATTTATATCAATGATGGTTATAAATCGGTTGGGGCGCTCAACAAATTTTGCCGGGATAAGTGGGCCTTTGATATTCATGAAATATGTATTGATAGTTTAAGGTCAATATTATGACTGATTTGTATTCACTGATAGGTGGTCGGATAATAAACGGCACTACAGTTCAACTAAAAGCAGAACATCTGTTTGTATTAAAAACAAAGTTGTAAAATTAGCTGTGATTTTTGATCCTTCAGAACATTCTTTCCAGGACACCCACAAACTTATGATCGGGTCCATCGTGCCGCGACCCATTGCTCTTGTGTCTACTATTTCCAAAGATGGTAAATACAATGTGGCGCCTTTTTCTTATTTTAATGGTATTTGTTCCAAGCCGCCCACCATCATGTTCGCCCCAGGCCGGCGCGGATGGGACGGCGAAGAAAAGGATACTCTCATCAACATCAGGGACACACCAGAATTTGTGGTCAATATAGTCTCGGAGTCTTTTGCAGAACAGATGGTCCAGTGCGCCACTGACTTTGATTCGGACGTGGATGAATTTGATATTTCTGGACTCACACCTGCGCCATCCCAAAAGATCACACCACCGTGTGTTAAAGAAGCAAAGGTTATTTTTGAATGCAGGCTGAACCAGATCGTAGAAATTGGGGATGGAACTGCCGGGAGCGGTTTTGCAGTGATCGGTACCATTGTTCTCTTTCATGTTGATGATGAGATTTATGATGAGGGGCGGATCAATCTGGAAAAGCTTGAACCCGTTGGCCGCCTGGCAGGAAACTGGTATACGCGCCTGACAAATAATTATAAGATCATTCGTAAAATAAAACCGGATCAATAATTATATGTCCTGCGGACGAGAGCTGATAACATGCTTCGTCAAGCTCACAATGGCAGAATACAAATGACCA
>DKQR01000074.1 GCA_002471805.1 Fidelibacterota bacterium UBA7303
GGGGATTGGGAAAATGTACCAGAAGCGCACCTGCAATTGGGTGCGGATACCTTTGCATACAAACCCGGACTGTATGAAACATTTCGCACTTTAAACCATAAATCCGTTTTTTTAGAACCTCATTTAGACAGGCTCATTCAATCGGCAGATCGAATAGGCTTAACAATCCCGTTTACACAAACAGAGATATTTGAAATGGTAAAAACAGTTATTTCAGATTTCCCGGATCCAGACCAGCGTACTAGAATTCTGGCAATGCCTAATAATCTGATAATTTATACCTCTGCACTTGAACTTGATAATTCCATTTATTCCGGTATAGCAGCAATCACAGTTCATGCAAATCGGGAAACTCCGGATGTAAAAACAACCAATTACAAAGTATGCCTTAAGGCTTGGAGAAAAGCAAATGATATGGGCTGTTTTGAATCCATTTTGATCGATGGAAACGGCGTTGTTCTTGAAGGCAGCCGTAGTAATGTATTTTGGGTAAAAGATGGAATCCTTATGACACGACAAAAAAATGTACTTCCCGGTATTACTCGTCAGACCTTGATCTCAAGATCCCCTTTCCCTGTTTCATTTGGCCTGTTAAATCAATCGAATTTTTCAGACGTAGATGAACTGTTTATCACCAACAGTGGTTCTGGAGTTATACCCGTCATTAAGGTGGATTTCATGGAGATCGGCACTGGAGAACCGGGACCAATAACAAAACAATTATTATTACTTTACAATCAATGGATCCATGATGGTTGTTGAACTAAAAATAACCGGTATGCATTGCGCCGGCTGCGTTGCATCAGTTGAAAACGCCCTCCGAAAAGTGGAGGGTGTGGAAGAGGCCGTTGTGACCCTTACCCTGGAAAAAGCCACCGTATTGGGATCTGTCGATCCAACACAGCTTATTCAATCCGTGGACCAAACCGGATACAGTGCTGAAATCATTGATGGTGGAACGGGAATTGACATCCAGGAGAAAATAGACGAAAAAGTAGAGTTGGCGTTTTCCCATATGAAACTGGCCTGGATCTTCACTCTCCCAGCCATGATCTGGATGAGTGTTCATATGGCCATTGGAGTAGCATGGCCGTCTCTGGAAGCCATGGATCTGGGAATTTTCATTTTAAGTTCTGTTGTTTGCTTTTTTCCTGGACGAGGAACTATGACCAGCGCATGGAAATCAGCCATTCATTTCACACCAAATATGGATGTCCTCATCGCTCTTGGTTCACTGGCAGCGCTTTTTACCGGGATTATAAAATCCTATGTTGATATCCATTCTTTCGCCGGTATTGCCGGTATGATTATGTCTTTCCATCTAACTGGAAGATACATTGAAACAAAGGCCCGGGGAAGATCATCGGAAGCCATCCAAAAACTCATGAATCTTGGTGCAAAGCAGGCTGCGGTTCTGGACATGGAAGGAAACGAGGTGAAAGTGGACGTCCGCAGTTTGGTGGTGGATCAAATTATGATTGTCCGGGCAGGAGAATCGATTCCCACCGATGGAATCGTGGTGGAGGGATCAGCCGCCGTGGATGAGTCTATGGTAAGCGGCGAGTCCTTGCCTGTAATGAAAAGAGCCAATGACCTGGTGATTGGCGGAACGATTTGTGCAGACAGTACTCTGCGCGTGAAAGTTTCTAAAATCGGTCAAGATACTTTTCTGGCAAAGGTTATCCAGATGGTAGAGCAGGCCCAAACCACCAGGGTTCCCATACAGATTTTTGCCGATAAAGTGGTTGCCGTATTTGTACCTGTTGTATTGGTGTTGGCTCTGATAACTTTCTTTTTCTGGACCGCATTCCCAAATGGCATGAAACAGCTGGCATTAACAGGTTCAGGATTATTACCCTGGACGAACCCGGAGCTTTCCTCCCTGGGAATGGCCCTTTATGCAACCATTGCCGTCCTGGTCATTGCTTGTCCCTGCGCCCTTGGCCTTGCCACTCCGATGGCACTCATGGTTGGCAGTGGACTGGGAGCAGAAAACGGAATATTGATCCGGGATGGTGCTGCTATCCAGCGGCTGAACGAAGTGAATACAATTTTATTTGATAAAACGGGTACACTGACTGAGGGAAAGCCTGCCGTGGTAAAGGTCCATCAAATATCCGGTATTGGGGGAAATGATCTCATTCGAATGGCAGCATCCCTGGAAAGGGAATCCACCCACCCCTTGGCTCAGGCCATCATGAAACTGGCGGAAGAAAAAGAACTGGAGCTTGATCCGGTCAGTGATGTTGAAGTCGTGTCCGGGAAGGGAATATCCGGCAATTATGGCAGTTCCATTTTAAAAGTGGGGAGTGCTTCATTTACAAATTCAAATCCAGAAATTGACCTTTCCGGTACACCTGTTTTTCTAACCCTTAATAATGAATTAATCGGTGTATTTGAAATTGAAGATACAATCCGTCCAGACTCTGCGGATACCATTGCGCGTTTAAGGCGGTCTGGATATCGCTGTGTTCTTGTAACGGGAGATCGAAAAGAAATTGCTGATGCTTTGGCGGCTGATTTGAATATTGATCAAGTACACTCTGAGGTATTGCCCGATGAAAAAGCCACTATTGTGGAATCCTACCAGAAAACAGGTAAAACCGTCGCCATGGTGGGAGACGGTATTAACGATGCGCCAGCCATCGCCCAGGCCGATGTGGGCATCGCCCTTGGCAGCGGGACGGACATCGCCATGGAAACAGGAGAAATTGTATTAACCAAAGGTGATTTAAACGCAGTACTTCAGGCAATTCGATTGGCAAATGTCACCTTCAAAAAGATCAAACAGAATTTATTCTGGGCTTTTATTTATAATGTGATCGCCATCCCCATTGCTTTTGCCGGTGTGCTTCATCCAGTGATCGCGGAAGTAGCCATGGCCTTTTCCAGTATCAACGTGATCGGAAATTCAAACCGATTAAAATCTATCAGGCTGTAAGGAGTAAATGAATAAGACCTATCATAATATGATTATTTATTCAATCGTTTTGATGCAATCCATTAGTGCCTTTGAAAAGCCTTTTTCACAGAAAGGTCTGTTCTGG
>DKQR01000037.1:0-1766 GCA_002471805.1 Fidelibacterota bacterium UBA7303
ACCATTCTGAAAGAAATGAATTGCACCAGATGAACCCGCAAAATTTGATAGGATCTTTGTATTTTTTATTTCAGTCCAATGCTCATTTCCAGAGTGCATAAAATAGAGTCCTCCGCCTTGGATACCTTGCCAGCCATATTCACCATTATATTCACCGGTAGTATTGTTCCGAATGATACAATTGTTAATTCGCGGGTTTGTTCTTCTTGAAAAGATCCCGCCTCCATATCCGGCAGAATTACCTTCAATAATTAAATTCTCTAATCGTGGTGTAAATGGATTACTATTGGGATCATGCCATTCCCATAGTGTAAGATAGATACCTCCGCCAACATAATTATCACCATTAGGCCCATGATTGCCACCGATCCATGTGCCCTTACCCTCAGTAATCCTGAAATTTTTGATTAATGTATTGGATGCACTATACATCTCAATAACAGAATAATGACCATTAACAGGGTTATGCATTATAGTAGGTAAATTTTCACTATCACCAACCAGATAAATTTCTTTATCACTTAACCATATATTCTCCTGATAGGTACCAGGAGAAACTTTTATTGTATCACCCCACTGTGAATTATCCAAAGCAAACTGAATATTGGGTACATCCCCAGGAACGTTTATAACAGATTCAGGAATATCATATCCGAATCCACTGACATTAAATGTAATTCCAGAAGGGATACTTTCAGATGCCATTACAATCTGAGAGGACTGCTCCCCGGATGTATTAGGATAAAATCTGAGCCACATCTGTCGTACATTATTAATCCAGGAAGATGACATTGAGCTAATAACAAACGGAAAGAAATCGTTCGAATAATCATTATCCCAGGTTGAAACGCTAAACTGGTCATCTGTTGTAGTCCAGTTAGTAAAACTCAAATCATCCTGACCGTTATTAATAATGTGCAGCTCAAAATCTCTACTAGTTCTGTTTACACCAGAAAAGCCCATGTACAAATTATCAAGATTTGTAAATATTTCTGGTTGCCAAAACCTTGTCCACGATTCAGGATCTCGACCAACCGCATATACATAAATCCCATTCCCACCTTCATACCCAATATCATTCCGGGTACCATCTTGATCATTATGGATTTCACCTGGGTTCCCGGCGTCCCATGCAGGAGAACCAACCTGGGTATTAAAGTTGAAATTTTCAGGATCTTCAAATAATGGATAACTACTTATATTTCCCATACCCCAATTAACACCGCCATTGCCATAGTGTTCTACTCCCGACTCTCCATCTTCTACAATACAATAATTAAGGGTAATCTCACTTGGCTGCCCCCATTCATTACTCAACTCTATATCAGCTATAGAGTTTGAGCCCCAGACAATAGAATTTTCCAAAATTGGATGCGAATTATCCACAGACAGGATTTCTGAACCTGTCAATTGATCACCAGAATTTATTTTGTTATTTGAAATGGTACAGTTTACAATCATAGGACTAGAACCGCTCTGACATCTTATTCCTGGCTCGGAACCCATATTGTTGGCAATGATAGAGTTTGTAATAACGGGACTGGATCCTACAAGACATAATCCACCATAATTGCCATATACATCAAGGTTCGCGACTTGGAAATTTTGTGTGTAATGGGCAAAGAATCCTGCTCCAGTGTTATTCATAGATATTACACCCGGCCCAATCCGATGATTTTGTCCTTGATTAATATAGATTCCACTACCCTGGTTAAGTTCAACGGTAGTAGAACTCATTGTAAATGGATGCGCATTCTCTACAAAAA
>DKQR01000037.1:2151-5554 GCA_002471805.1 Fidelibacterota bacterium UBA7303
TTGGAATTATCCCTGGAATAAAAACCACCTCCATTACTATTGGCTGAATTACCGCTAATTGTCACATTATTGAGCACTGCATGACAATGGTTGTGCAAATAGATACCGCCGCCATTACCATTGGTAGAATTATCACTGATTGTAATATTATTGAGGAGTGGGCTGCAATCATCCTGGGCACTGATTCCTCCACCATGATTTTCAGAAAAATTATTAGTTATAGTAAGATTCTCAAGTGTCGGACTGGAATGATTATACATCATGATACCGCCGCCTTGATTGTAAGGATGACTGCCAGAAGCATAGCCGTTCATTATTGTGAAGTTTTTTAAAACAGTTGTACTATCTTCCTGGTTCTCGAAAACAATTACGTTTGTTGAACTTTGCGGATATTCAATACTTAGCTGATATTGTCCTGAGTGTCCACCCCATCCATCGACGACGATATAATATGTATTTCCGGCTGTGGCATTAATATTATAAATACCGCTCAGCCAACTTTGGTGATAGTTAGTGCACGCGTCATCGTTACAGGATACGGCTCCTGACAATGTAGTGGCTAGATTACCCACAGTATTTTCATAAACAAATAGTTTGGTATCATAATATGATCCATTACCGCATGTAGAAATATTAAAAACTTCATCTTCAGAAGGAGTATAAGCGTATACCACATCCGGTGATGTACTCACACCATCATTCGCATCGCATTGCTCTTCGTAATCATCAGTAAAACCTTGTGTGTTTCCAAAATTCGAATATGGAATACCAGTCACTACAACTGCATCATCAACAGTATCACCGCCTTGGCGGGTACGATCGGGGTAGTCCAATGGATTGTATTCAATGATACGCTGTTCATATTTATTTGACGCTAACCTTTCGCCATTCACATTCATCTGGACATTATCTATATTTACAGCTCCTCCTTCACCTGTATAAATCAAACCAGCCTGTACCACAGTACTAACATCAGGGTTATTATCACCATCATCTGGAACAATTCCATTTACAGAACGCTGTAACCATATATTCATGGAATCCGTTGAGGTAAAGGCCTGTGACAATTCTGCCCCAAGATAGTTCCAATTACTATCAAAGTATTTCAGAAAAACATGAAACGTAGACCCATCGCCTATATGATCATCAGTTGCCTGAAAAACCATTGCAGAAACATCAATCTGTGTACCGGGTAAAAAATCGTAAAATGTTTGGAAAACATTCCACTCTCCCCCTGTTCCCCACATTTTTAATGCGGCCGCTCCTTCATACGTATAAAAGATAGAGTCCGACTGATATACATTCTCGCCATTGAAAGATATTGCATAGCAGCACTCATTAGGGCCACCATTATTACTATCCCATGTCAACCAGGCATGTGGTAGTAACTGCCATTCGTAATTATTACCTTGATAGTAGGATTCAAAACCACCATTTAATAAACCACTTAAATCAATCTCATCTGCGCTACCATCAATAATCGTTGTAGCTTGATCTTCACCTACAACCTTAATACTCTTACCATTAAAATTGATATTCTCATTATAGGTACCAGCAGCCACTGCTATACTGTCTCCATCTACTGACGCATTAATCGCTTCCTGTATGGTAGCATAATCCCCAGGCACACTTATGGTGGCACCGAAAGAGCAGGCTATTACGGAGACTGCAAAAATCATGGATTTTCTTAAGCAAGACATTTTCTTAATTCAGGTCCTGGAGCTGTTTAATTATTTCGGTCATATTTCTATTTCAAAAGGATCATTTTTTTGGTTTGATGAAAATTATCTGCCTGGATTGTATACAGGTACAAACCTGCGGATACAGTAGCACCGGCATGGTTCGTGCCATCCCACTGTATTGATTTAAACCCCGCTTCCTGTTCGCTATTTACCATAGTTTTCACAACCCTGCCCATCATATCATAAATGGTAATGTTAACCATGGCATTTTCCGGCAGGTCATAGCGCAGGGTCGTAAACGGGTTAAAAGGATTCGGGTAGTTCTGGTGCAGGGCGTATACATCCGGAAGCTGTAATCCATCAACAGAAAGACCGAAATTAATGGTCATCTCTGCCGCCAGTTCAACAGCTTCACCCTCATTCCAGGAAAGATCGGTAATTGTAATGCTGGTAGCCTCTGAGAATGCTTCCGTTACGTATACGGAAAGAATTGCAATAACATCAGATTCTCCTGCTGATGCAATCCCGGCGGCGGATAGAATGATCACGCCGGGAGACAGCGGGTTCGCACTAACCAAGTAATTTTGCAATACATTCGAAAAGAGTATCGTATCCAGTTCAACAACAGCTGGGTCATAATGGATGGTGCCCGTAAACCCATAAATATTGCTGCCATTGGTAAGATTAACAGGGATATCCAGCATCATGTCCGGGTCAGCATCCTGATCTTCCATCTGGACTTGGCCCGTTGCTTCAAACCCCGGGCCTGGGACAAAGGGCAGAACGGCTATATCCCCATTTAGATACTGCAGGATCAGCGTAGCATCCAGGGGTGACAGGCTCGAGTTTGTACTTACATCAGCAATGACAAATTCTAATGAATCTAATTCCGTTAAACCTATAACATGACTCAGCACCGTATATGCATCTTCTGTTTCCACAATCGCATTAAAATCTATATCACCAAATACAGTATCTACTTGAATATAATTGTATTTTACTAAAGTGTCACTTAATCCGAATTCATCGACTACTGTTAGACCAACATCATAAATACCCGGATAGTTGTAGATCATAGAAACGGTATCACCTCCACCCGTAGAATCATTTCCAAAATCCCACTGCCTGTCGATGATAGGATACGTTCCAGAAACAGATGTATCGATAAAGGTCACTGTCAATGGATAATCGCCGCTGGTCACATCGGCACTAAAACCGGCTTCTGGAAGCCAGAGAACATGCACTCCGCCAGACGTCGCTGTATATTCTATTAAATTATCATTACCCAGATAATGAACAATCTCCACAGGGATATACTGGGAGACTAGGGTATCATGTACAGCCATTTCAAGAGAGAAAAGTTTCCCGCCCTGAATAATATCCTGGGCACCCGCAGCTGCGGTGATCAGCAGATCCTCCGTATCATTATACTGTATAGTCCAATCATTGGCCCCCATCAGGCTGCTGCCGTCAGCAATAATATCAACCAGTGTAAGCTTATGTTGGAATCCAGAAAAGGATAGGTCTATTGAAGACAATTCTGATGTTACTTCATCAATAAAAATATCTACCAGAACCGTATCTCCATGAACAGCAGCTGCCTCAGCGACTGATAATTCTGCAGGGATGCCACCCGTGACATTGACATCAGTTTGCAACATATCTACATAGATACTTCCATGATCATCATTCGAAGGCTGATAATATTCAACACCGGCCCA
>DKQR01000006.1 GCA_002471805.1 Fidelibacterota bacterium UBA7303
CCGGAGAATTCTGTAAACTATTTATATCGTCTAACTGAGATGTTAATCGAAAATAATCCACATTTAGATTCATTGTGGATAATAGGACATAGCATGGGCGGTCTGGTTACGTCTTTATTCGCTGAAAAATGGGATCAGGTTTTTCCCATTACTATTCATAGTATTGCAGCACCCTTAGCAGGAATGGAACATCAACTACTGTCTGGCTGTGAAAAGATTGCTAGAAAAGAATATTATATCAGCAGTACTGTCACCTATACGCAGTGGAAAACTGTTCACAGTCAGGACGGCGCATTTCGAAAACTGAAAATCGACCCGCAGATAGTAAATATCAGAGGCGGAAAAAGTCTTTTGCTGCCGGAAGAATGGCAGAATATACGTTTAGGTCACAACAGATCAATCCAGTGGGTGTGTGAAAATATTTTTCAGTTGTAATCATGGACCCCGCCCACTTGTCTTCACAGGCTATGCATGGTTTTTTATTTATCCAGCGATAGGTAGATTTGAATACGGTCGAATGAATCATTGTAGTTCGCTGACAAAGTTTAAGATATGAAAAGTATTAATCGCTTCATTGCAATGTTAATTTATTGTTTCTCTTTTGGATGGACAGATCCCGGTGACTTGATCGATTATAATCATCAAAGTTCATTTTCAGTTACGGTCATCGAGTTCATCCTCAACTCTATGGGTAATGATTTGTCCCTGCCTGTTTATTCCATTTCGGTCTATGATATTCATTACGAATCGCACCGTCCAGACGGTACGGTGGATACCTTGTCCGGGCTCATAAGCATTCCACAGTCACCCACAAAGGCGTTTCCTATTGCTGCATACCAGCACGGCACAATTCTACTGGATAATCAGGCCCCTTCCATAACTGGTATGAGTCTTAATAATCTGGAAATCCTTTTGGTTGGGTTGATTACCACCCCATCTGGTTTTGTTTCAATATTTCCCGATTATGCAGGGCTGGGAGACCCGGAAAATTACCATCCGTATATTATTGCCGATTCTCATACACGTGCTGTGGTAAACATGATAAGGGCCCTCAGGCAATTATCAGAAGAACTGACTGGGGACGACCAGTTTCAATTAAATGATCAATTATTTCTTATTGGATATTCTGATGGAGGTTATGCAACTTTGGCAGCCCAGCGTGGAATCCAATTACACTATCCAGATGAATTCCTCGTCACTGCATCCTGCCCTATGGCCGGGCCCTACGATCTTGCAGGAACTATGGTAGATTATTTTTTATCTGAACCAGATTATTCTCAACCATATTACATACCCTATGTTCTCACCAGTCATTTATGGTATTACCAAGGTTTGGATGTTGACTTTCATGATTATTTTGAACCTTTTTGGGCTGATACCCTGCCTTCCCTTTTCGATGGCACTCATTCCGGCGGCGAGATCAACGAAATGATGCCCGATAATCCGCTGGACATATTATTGCCTGAGGTTCTGGATGAATTTATCAATAGCGATGATCATTTTTTTCGCCAAACATTGCAGGAGAATACCTTATTGGACTGGGTTCCAGAAAGTCCTACCTATTTCTACCATGGATTGGGTGATGATATTGTTCCCTACGAAAATGCACAGGTCGCTTATGATACCTTTGTGGACAGCGGGGCATCGAATGTCAACCTTATTTTATATCCAGTAGAATTGGGTGGACATTCAGAAGTGGCGCCTACCTGTCTATTTGCTGGATATGAGGTTATCCTTGATTATCAAACCATTAGTCCCAAAGGGGATATGAATGGCGATGGCTCGTTGTTTACAGAAGATATGGATCTTCTTTCTGAATCTATTCTATTTGAAAATGATCTTACAGAATTTCAATGGTGGGCAGGTGATATTGATTATGATGAGAGTCATTCAGTTTTTGATCTATTACGTTTATCCGATTTATTGGAAGATTAAATGTAACCATCTCTATGTTTAAGACAAGTCCGTTCTGCAATGTAGAGTGTTGGCCAAATAGTTAACCTCGTCTGGCAGATATTAATTGGCCAAAAGATGATGCAAAACTAATATTTCTGTGCCCTTGTAAAGGATCTAACGTTTCATAACAAAAAACCCCGCTCTTAGCGGGGTTTTTTGTTTGTGGGAGGATGGGTAGATTTGGATATGAGTAGATATATCTCATTATTATCATTTATTGTTTTCCAGTTCCTGTTTTGGTCCTGCGCGTTACCTGAAAAAATAAATAAACCTAACATCATTGTTATTATGGCTGATGACCTGGGTTTTGGTGATGTAGGAGCTTATGGTGCAAAGCCGGAAAATGTTATGACTCCAAACATCGATAAACTAGCAGAAGGCGGTCTAAAATTTACCAGTGGATATTGTTCCGCTTCCACCTGTACCCCAACACGGTATTCATTCCTAACCGGAACTTATGCGTTTCGGAAAAATAATACAGGAATTGCACCCCCCAATAGTCCTGCAATTATCCAACCCGGCACCGAAACCATTGCTTCAATTTTAAAAAAAGCCGGATATAAAACTGCCGTTGTGGGAAAATGGCATTTGGGATTGGGAGGGCCTGAAGGGCCCAATTGGAATGGAGAGCTAAAACCGGGGCCACGTGAAATAGGATTTGATTTTAATTTTCTACTTCCAACCACAAACGATCGGGTACCACAAGTTTACGTTGAAAATCACCGCGTTCGAGATCTGGATCCGAATGACCCACTATGGGTAGGACAGAAAAAACCAAACCCAGATCATCCCACTGGTATCACGCATCGAAACACTTTAAGAATGAACTGGAACGATGGTCATAACAATACAATCCATAATGGAATTGGACGAATCGGTTTTTATACGGGAGGTCATACGGCTCGCTTTCGTGATGAGGACTTAGCCGATGCATGGGCGAAACAATCCAATAAATGGATTACGGAAAATAAAGATGAACCTTTTTTCCTATTTTTCTCTTCTCACGATATACATGTCCCCCGAATGCCCCATGTGCGTTTCCAAGGAAAATCGGGTATGAGTTACCGTGGTGATGCTATTGTACAACTGGATTGGAATGTGGGTGAAATTATGAGAACATTAGACCGTCTTGATTTGACGGAAAAAACGCTTGTCATTTTCTGTTCAGATAATGGACCTGTTTTAGATGATGGTTACGATGATGAGGCCAATGAAACCCTTGGCGATCACAATCCAGGTGGGCCATACAGTGGTGGAAAATACACTGTTCGTGAAGGTGGGACGCGAACACCATTCATCTCCTATTGGAAAGGTAGAATCGCTCCAGGTACTTCTGATAAAATGGTCTCCACAATTGATTTGGCTGCCAGCCTCGCCGCTTTAACAGGCGTGAATTTACCTGAAGAAGGAATGCTCGACAGTTTCAATGTTCTAAGCGCTTTACTTGGGGAAAAATCCGCTGAAGGTCGGGATCATATTGTTTCTCAAGATAATGGTCGGCGCGGTAATTACGGATTGCGAGTTGGAAACTGGAAACTCCAGCGCCATGATTCGGAAAGAATGTATAACGGCAACCTTCAAATGGAAGCATGGACTGTACCCCAATACACCCTTTTCAACCTTACAGAAGATATTAAGGAAATGAATAATGTATATGAAAAATTTCCTGAAGTCGCCAAACGAATGAAAAATCAACTTCAATCAATTATCGACAATGGATATACCCGCAAATAATCTTTAGCAAATAAAAATAAAAAAACTATTCGTACTAATTCTGGTACATATCATTAGTTTATTGCGACACATTATAATTATACCGAAATAATAAGCATCAAGCGGGGTTTTTTGTTTGTGGGTTGAGGGGTAGATTTAAGATATGGTTCACCGCCTGATATCCGTATTCATATTCCTTGCCTGTGCCCATGCCAGTGATATAAAAAAACTGGCTGTTTTTCATTTCCAAAACCAGGGTCTAGAAACAGATGCAGCACATTCTATCCCGGAAAATATTCAAGACGAACTGCAAAAAACCAGTAATTACAGATTTTTGGACGGCCAAAAAATAGAAACCATAATCACAGAGCAGAAAATCAACAGGGAAGACTGCGCCGACACCTGCCTGGCCCGGGTGGGAAAACTGGCGGGAGCGGACCAAGTCCTGACTGGAACTGCTATACTCCAGGATGGTCTTTATACCATCTCAGCCAGATTGTTGGATGTGGAATCAGGAATTACAGTGGAAGAAATTAGTTTCGACTCTCAGGATAAAAATGAACTGCTCCAGTTTGGCCTCTATTACCTGGCCGCGGGACTGGCTGGAAAACCTCTGCCAAAGAAAAACGGCGGGACAAAAATGTATACTGTAACCCTGGAGGCGATCGCAATTGATGAGACTGACTTTTTCCGTTCTGCCTTCGGCGAACCCTACCCTGTTTATATAATTCTCACCGAAAACAGCAGCCCGATCTGGGAAACCCACGTGGGGCACCTGCGCGGTTATCGAACTTTAAAGGAAAGTTTTGTGCTGGCTCTCAATGCGGAAAGTACCTATGAACTGCAGATCTATGACCCGGGATTTCAGCAGGAAGCAATGCATTACCGGATCACGTCCACTGCCGGGACCTGGCCCTTTCAAGAGGACAGGCATGCTCTGGGGGAACGGTCCTTTATCGAATTAAGCCAAAAGCTGGAACCGGGAATAGCGTACAAGCCGAATAAAAAAATATAAAAACGGGTATATCAGTAATTTACAAAGGCTTGGCCAGAATCACTGTTTGTACCGATTCCCATAACCGTGACGATGATTCATCCTTAAAGGAAACTTTCATCACATAGATCCCGATCCTAGCACTGGCCCCATTATCCTGTTTCCCATCCCATGTTAAGCGGCCATTCTGCCCGGCATGGATGTGATACACCGGTCGAGCTATCACCCGGCCGGACATATCCAACACCTCCCACCTGACCACGGCCCGTTCGAATGGAAGCGCATACTCCAGGGTCAGAAAATCATCGATACCGTTGCCATCCGGTGAAAAAGGATTGGGCGTAAAATTAAGCTGTCCTTTTTCCGGCAGGCTTGAAAAATACAGACTGTTCTCCGCCCCGGGCGTCCTGCCCGCTCCTGCCACCGATATGCCCCAGTTCCCGCTATGATTGGATACAGCAGACAACCGGTATTTTTCCGTCGAGCGGGACTGGGTCATCGGCCAGGTGTCATTATATTGCAGGGAATCCACTATAGAGGCTGTGTGGTCCAGGATATAAATGGTTTCCTCCAGGTTATTCAGTCCCGGCAAGCCGGGAAGAGGAAAAAGTATGACTGACTCCTGTGGCACGGTTTCGACCATGGATGTGTCCCTAGTGATTAAAATGTAATTATACGGATCTATGTCATAATCAGGTAGGTATCCTTTTGAACCACTCTCATCCATAATCATCCAGTGGTCCAGGTTGACCTGCTCCAGGGATACCAGTTCCACGAATTCACTTTCCGCGGAATCTGGCAGATGAAAAAATTCGTTTATCAGAACAGCGCCGAAGGGGTAGCGTACGGCAATTTCAACGGCGGCAATATCATTTTCCGGATTGGCGTCATAGACAACATCCAGGATACAGAATACGGTATGGCCCCCGGAAGGCAGGACAGAGATCAGGGGGCAATAAACAACTGCCGTATCCCCGGCAGCAAGGGCTGAAAATGATCCTGTTCCAATTTCTTCCTCATGCCATTCTATGGAGATGGAACCACTGATGGATGTCATGCCCGTATTGGCGACAGGTACTTGCAGGGTAATTTCTGAATCGGGTGCAGCTGGTATAGGTAAATAAGTGATTGAGTCCCGGACAAGTGCTCCATCAGTATCCAGGATCATAACACTGTTTGGATATCCTGGAGTCATGGACAGGTTTTCCTTTGCAGATAGCCAGTTTTCAGCCACATCAGACAGGAAGTCTGGTCTTAATTTTTCTGTGGATTGCTCCCCTTCAACCGGCCAGGAAGAATCGTAGTACAACGAATCTATAATGGTTGCTGTATGATCGAACAGGTAAATCATATCGCCTGAGTTATTCAAATTTGGCCAGGAACTCAGCGGTACAATAAAATCAATGCCTTCAGGCACAGATTCAATAATAATTGAATCTGCGGCAACAATCGCATATTCCCCGGTCTGCAGGTGGAAAGTTCCCAGGATAACCGGGGTACGATGGTTATCGGCAATGCCCCAGCCCTCTAGGGTAAGATCGGCAAATGCCACCAGTTCAACAAACTCAGACTGGTCATTATTGGGTGCAGCCATAAATTCATTGAATAGTACTGAACCAAAGGAGAAATGGATCCTTAAGGTATCCGCTGCGCTGTTATCCTGGAGAGATGGATCATTTTCCACTTCCAGGATGACCGCAAGAACATGGCTACCAGGAGGCAAAGAACCCAGATTCAATTCTACAAGGGAGGTGTCGTTCAGATTTCCTGATATGAATGCGTTCTGGTCCAATATATTTTCGTTGTAGGTCACTGTAACAATACCCTGAAAAACAGCAGTACCCCTGTTTAAAACCGGCACGGTCATGGTTATTTGATCCTCCTGACCCGGTATTTCCGGCTGATAAATAATAGCCTCGGGGAGCAAGGCACCATTTATGACAGCCGGCGTAACAGAATTAGGGGCACCGGGTGTAAAACCGGACGGTGCAGTGGAATGAGCCCAGTTTTCAGGGATAGCTGAACCATCATTGGTATAAAACTTTTCAAAAGAAACTCCCTGCATGATCTCCCATGTCGTAGTGTATTCCAGAGAATCAATAAGGGTTTCAAAAGGATCAAAGATTCGGATCTGGTCCCCCGAGTTGTTCAGGGAGGGGAAGCCTCCTGCGGGTACAAGATAGGGCACCAAATCAGGAACCGAGTCTAGAAGAGTTGAATCCGCAGCAACCACTACATACCCACCGGAATCGATTGCTGCAGAATTCAAACTATAATTTTCCCCCGTATGGCTGTCTGTGACTCGCCAGCCCAGGAGATCAATTGCTGCATCTCCAATATTGACCAGCTCCACAAATTCAGGAAAACCTGCGGCGGGCCGAGGGATAAACTCATTTAATACAATACTCTGCTCTTCATACCGCACTCCAAGCATAACTGAAGCCTGATCATTGATATCATTTGTATCTCCCTCTGTATTCAGTGCGGCTAGAATTGTATGAAAGCCTGAAATAAACGGCCCGATCTCCAGTTCGAAACCAGCCGTGTCCAATTCCTGGATAATTCCGGGGTATTCCTGGGTATAAAAACTGCCGTCCACAAGAACCTGGATTTGGGGCTCTGCCGCATGAAGGCCGACATTGGCTATTTGTCCATTCAGGGTTATGGTTTGATGAGGTCCGACGATCGACGGAGTAAGGGCAAGATGCGTTACAGCAAAGTCAATAGAATCCGGCAGGACTGAATTGGACATACCCGGGGTGCCCAGAGAATCTATGCTTTGAGTCCAGTTAGCTGGACTGTTGAAAAGATGCAGTCGAATCCGCTCCAGAGAAAAACCGTCATCAGACCAGTCCTCCCAGCCCAGGGTTTCTATGACCTGATCGGCGGAATCCAGAATATAGAGAGAATCCGAAGAGGACAGCCCGTTGCCGATACTGGAATCATCCACCTTAACCAGGATGGTATTTTCAGGAATGAGACCCAGATAAATTCCGGAATTGACAGGGTAATCGCCCTCCAGGATCACCGCATAGGAAAGCGGCGGCACTTTTAAACCATAGCCGCTATCTATTAACGCGTCCGTACTGGAGCGGTCCCGGATGGACCAGCCATTCAAATCAAGGGTGTCCATCTCAGATGGATTAAATAATTCTACATACTCATTGGGTGAATCCGATCCCGGCAGGGCATAGATTATTTCTGTGATCAGGCATTCTCCCTGGGCCAAGACAAGAGCATGGTACAGCATCAGAAAATAAAATACGAAAATACTGTAGCGCTGTTTTTTCACCTCCATCCTGTAGTCAGCTGACCGGATAACTGAAAATCACCTAAGTTTTTATAATTCCAAGGGACCAATTTTAACCTGTTTTAATTTTGAGAACGTCTCCCGCCAAGGCTATCTTACTGGCCTCATGGAAACCAAACTGATTTTCATTTTTCAATCAATACACCATCAGCAATAAAACCGAGAACATATTCCGGTTCCGTAATTTTTAATATGTCTTTTTCCGACTCCCCTGCATCTTCAGCATAATGCCTTAACATTTCAACCGCTACCGTATCCATGAATGCTGATCCCTTAACGATCGCTTTTTTCCCTTCCACACCCTGCCTGGGTACAAAAAATCCATAGTCCCTGAAGCGAACCATCAAGGTGTCACCCTCCGGAACTTTCATTTTCAGCCAGCAGCCTTTTTTGGCACAGGTCTGTATAATTTCACCGGTCAGGCTCACATTTTCCAACTCCCTGTTACCGACATTTTTCATGACTGCTGAATAAGAATCATTCACTTCATCTGTTATTGCTGCTCCGTAATGACCATAGGGCCGGTCAGTGCACGAGACCAGGATGAAAAAAAGAATGGAAGGTAGAAATAATTTTTTCATTTTTTGCTCCAGGTTAACAAAGTATATGGCAATTGTTTTAGCGATCATTGAAAGTGCGGGGATGGTATTAAAATAATAATTGCAATATTATGCTGTTTTAATCCAGCTTGTATTTCCAGTGTAATATTTAAACTTATTCTGCGACCGCAGAATTCAGTTTGCTCAGGTAAAGCCTGCTGGTGTGCTGCAGCCCTGCTTTTCGCAGGCAGGTTCAAAACCAGAGTTTGCAGGGATAAAGGGGGCGGACAATTGCCGCTTTACCTTTGATTGACTGCATTTCGGGCATTTTATTTGATCATCTGCAACAGTGTTGGAAAAAACCAGTTCTTCAAACACGGTTCCGCACTTAGTGCATTTGTAATCATACATAGGCATACCCTTGAACCTAATTAAATGGTATAATTATTAAAAGTCCGAATTGATTGCAATAATTCAATTCACCAATTCAAGATTCTGCGCCGTATTTTTCACGGGTACATGATATGAAAAAATCCAATTATCCTTTTATCGGCCTGGCCGGGAATATTGGTGTGGGAAAAACAACTTTTACCAGCAGGATGGCAGTGCGCCAGAACTGGACACCCTTTTTTGAATCGGTGGCCGATAACCCCTATCTCAGCGATTTTTACGGAGATATGGACCGCTGGAGTTTCCATCTCCAGGTTTATTTTTTACATAAACGGTTTGATTCTCATTTACAGATGTCCAAAACACAGAGCGGCGTGATCCAGGATCGGACCATCTATGAGGACGTGGAAATCTTCGCTCGGAATCTCTATGAAATGCATCATTTATCAGACCGGGACTGGGACAATTACTGCGGATTATTCTCTGCCATGACAGCTTTCCTAAAAAAACCTGATTTGATCGTTTATCTCAAAGCCAGTACCGATACTCTTTTGACTCGTATCCACTCCCGCGGTCGTGATTACGAACAGTCCATTGATCCGCAGTACCTGCACAGCCTGAATATTTCCTATGAACGCTGGATAAAGTCCCTGCCCCGAAAGGAAGTGCTGGTGATCGATACGGACGGGTTTAATATTCATAAACAGGAGGATAAACTGCAGCATTTCGAATCCATGATTCTCGACAGACTTTTACTTAAATCTTCCTAAATTTTACATATCGTACCCTCGTAAATAATGAATAAATCCCTATTCACTAACCCTTTAGAGACTTCTCCGGGGCTCACCATTGATGACTTGAACAAATATCTTCCAGCCATCCACACCGTGGAAGATATGACCATGACAGCAGAACAAATGCAGGAAGGGCTGTTCCTTGTAAAATGCCTGGATGGGCTGAAACAGATACCAGATCAATCCATTGACCTTATAATCGCAGACCCCCCGGAAGATCCCTGGAATTCCCTTGAAACACAGAACAGCCGAATGACCCTCCAGGATTATTACCAGTGGAATACCAAATGGCTTACTGAAGCGCAACGGACCCTGAAAAACACCGGCGGTATCTATCTGTTGACCAACTGGCACTATTCCAGCATGTATCATGGCTTATTGAGTAATCATTTCAAAATTCGATCCCGGATCACCTGGCGGGACCGCCTGGCCAGGGAAAAGCCCCGAGTTCCTACCTGGACCAATGAAGCTGCGGATATCTGGTTTGCAACCAAGTCTGATGATTTTTTGTTCAATCAAAAAGCAGTAAGCGTTGAAGCTGACCGTCAGGAATTGCTACACAATCCTGTGGGTTCCAACCTGTGGATGGATATACCGGGCTCACTGGATGAAAATGGGGGAAAACCCCAGGAACTTTTTATGCGGATACTGCAGACCAGCAGTTTCAAACTGAACTGGGTGCTTGATCCTTTCATGCGCACCGGGGACGTAGGGCTGGCAGCCAAACAATGCGGCAGGAGATTCATCGGTTTTGAAGCTGACAAGGATAGCCTGCTTTTGGCCATGAAACGCATTGATCAAAAAGATAAATCATGAATTTTATTGAAACTATCAAAACAGATATGTACAGCGCCATGAAAAGTGGTGAAAAAGGCAGGGCCGGTACCTTAAGGACCCTACTGGCTAAATTAAAAGACAGACAGATCGAGAAAGGCGAAGCCATCACTGAACAGGAAGGATTATCCGTTGTCAAGATGCTGGTGAAACAGAGAAAAGAATCTATGGAATTGTATCAGCAGGCGAGCCGTTTTGATCTGGCCGAAACGGAAAGTGCGGAACTGCAGGTATTGGAAACCTACCTGCCAAAGATGATGGACGGAGATGAAATTCGGCATTTGGTTGAAGCGGTCATTGCTGAGACCGGAGCCAACGGAATAGGCGATATCGGTGTAGTGATGCCTCGGGTCATGCAGCGCGGCAATGGAAGGGTCGACGGCAAAATGGCCAACAGTATCTTAAGGGAATTGCTGGCCTAAATGTCATGGTTCCTTGACGGATTAGCAGTCTTTTTCCTGATTGTATTGGGCGTAAGCGGTTTTGCACGGGGTCTGATCGAAGAACTGGGCCGCCTGGTCGGGCTGATTGCAGCACTGATCGCATCCGTTTCTTCCAGTTCGGAGCTTTCGCAAAAACTGGTAAAACTGGCGGCTATGGATGGCTGGGTGGCTTTATGCCTTTCATTTGCGGGGATCTTTGCTGTGGTCCTGATCGCGACCAGGATTCTGACAAGATTTATCCATATCGCCTATCTTTCCAAAAGCAACCAGTGGGTCAACCGATCCCTGGGGTTTGTATTTGGGTCTATAAAGGGGTTTTTCATTATTATGGCTTTCACCTGGATCCTGGCTATCGTACCCCTTCAGAAATGGTCTCACGTCATTGCCTCTAATTCCCGGATCGCCCAGACCGGAACAGCTTTCAGGATTGCTCTGGTTTCTTTTTTTAACTGGGAAGACCCGGTAGCATTGGGAGAATCTTACATCATGGAGTTGACCCAGCCCTGATGACTCGAATACCGCAGGATATTATCGACCGGGTCCTGGATACAGCGGATATCGTTGAGGTGGTTGCCCGGGATGTGGATTTAAAGCAGCGCGGGACAAATTATTTCGGCCTTTGCCCCTTCCACAGTGAAAAGACCGCCTCTTTCAGTGTCGCACCAGCCAAACAGATCTATCATTGCTTCGGCTGCGGCAACGGCGGCAATGTTTTTTCCTTTCTGATGGAGTACCAGAAAATCACTTTCCCGGAAGCAGTTAAGCTCCTGGCGGACCGTTATAATATCCCCATTCAATTCGAAGAAGGCAGCGGCAGCTCTGAATTATTTTCAGGATTGTATGATCTCCACGAAAAAGCCACCCAATTATATCAGCATAACCTGTTTCAGGATACCGGCAGGAAAGCACTGGATTATTTTAGGGAGCGGGGACTTACTGAAGACACTATCAAACAATTCAAACTGGGATTTGCTACCGACAGCTGGGATCAGCTGGTCCAATTGATATCCGGGATCGGGGTTTCACAGGGCCAGGTCGCAAAATCAGGTTTATTCATACAATCCGAAAAAGGAACCTTCGACCGTTTTCGGTCACGGATCATGTTTCCCGTATTTCATCCCTCCGGAAAAGTGATCGCCTTTGGAGGCCGGATCTTCGGTGCGGAGGATCCCGCCAAATACCTCAATTCACCGGAGACGCCGCTGTACAAAAAAAGTGATGTATTCTATGGTCTCCAGGCTTCCCGGGATTCCATTCGCCAAGCAGGTCATGCTGTGTTGGTGGAAGGATACATGGACTTTCTGCAGTTATACCAGGCCGGAATCCATTCAGTTCTGGCCACATCCGGAACAGCATTTACCTCCCGGCATGCCCGGGCTCTCAACCGCATTACCAGGAAGGTGATTTTATTATTTGACGGTGATGAGGCCGGCGGGAGTGCTGCAATCCGGGGAGGGTGGGTGTTGCTCAAAAACGGACTGGAACCAGTGATTGTAAGGCCGCCGAAAAATAAAGACCCCGATGACTGGATCCGGGAATCAGGTGTTTCAGAAGTAAAAAAGGCTATTGAAGCCCCTGTTTCCTTTATTGATTTTCACCTGGATTTTTTCCAGGGACCGGCCCTGGAAGGGGCGGAACGCAAACAATATATCCTGGACATTCTCAGGGAAATTCGCGGGATCCAGGATGGGATCGTTCACAATGACCTTATCCGAATCCTGGCCCAGAGGCTGAAAGTAGATGAAAGCGACCTGATCCGTACCATGAAGACCCAGCGTGCAGTTCGCTCCTACCCGGATGAAGCACCGGATCCCGATAAACACCAGCCCATATTTTTCACAACCCGGGAGGAAAAGGCTCAAATCGAATTACTGCGCCTGTTGGCCCACGAGGATATTACTATCAGAAAGTATGTTACCAAGGCTGTTTCGGATATTAATTTTACCCATCCGCTGCTAAAACAGCTTTCAGGGCATTTAATAAACGCCAAATTGAAGGTGGACACTGCAGCGATTATCGAGTATTTTTCGGATAAGTCTGAGCGGGATTCAATATCAAAAATATTATTTGAAGTGAATCAGGACATACCGCCTGAACAGATTGTAACGGATTGTCTAAGAATCTTAAAATCAAAGCCATTAAAAGAAAGAATTCAAACACTTCGTGCGGAAATCAGGGAAAAAGAAACTAAGGGACAGGATCCCGAAGTGGAATTAAATGAAGTGATAAAACTTCAACAGGAATTAAATGAACTGTAAACGTTACAGATACAGCCTGGTGCTGCTTGCTGCACTGTTTATCGCTGATTCAGTCCAAGCCAATGAAGTACAGTTAATTACCTCCCATAAAAAAAACAATGGGACCCTCCTTCGAATTGTAACCAGCAACCGCATCAAAGACCTGGATAACCTGGCCGGGTGGATCGGAAATGAGAACTGGTTCTATGTGACCCTTAATAATACCCGGCTGAGTGATAAACTGGGTGAACTCATTGAATACAGCAGCCCGGTCATAAGCCTGGAAGTATCGGAGAATCGCGAATCCGTGCAGCTGGGGTTCCTATTTGAGCGGCCCCTTGAGGATTTTGAGATTTTTCACTCAGAGGCCACAAGGGTTATATTGGTGCAGGTCTGGGAATCCGTTGGCGACAGCATTCGCTCGGAGGTCCAACTCTCCGAAAACCAGAATGAAAACATGGTATTTTCCCTGCCCAAGAAGGAGGCCAAGGGATCGCCATTTTATGATTCTTTCATATACGCCCGTGACAAGTATGGACCAGAAAAGTACTTCGTATGGTATGATAAGTGGTTCAGTACCGAGGATGTTGTAGGAGACGACCTGGAGGCCGATCCGCAGCCTGTGAAAGTGAAAAAGATTCAAAAATCGTTCATTGGACCCTCGCTGGCAGAAAAAAAGGAAAAAGAACCAGATCAGGCAGCAGAGAAAACACTGCGCCTCAAAATTACTAATATCCTTGAAAGAGGCATGCTGCATCACGGCATCAACAGGCCCAGGGATGTAAAGAAACTGCAGCAGGCCCTGACCCTTTTGGGGTATGACCTGGGAACAGAAGGTCCTGACGGTGACGGTATCGACGGCGGTTTTGGGGATATGACCGAAGATGCTGTCATTCAATTTCAAACGGATATGGGTTATTCACAGGAAAATATTGACGGCATTGTGGGGTTGTACACTCTCAATGGGCTGATCAGCGAATTAAAGCGTGTTGGAGTTGAGATCCCGGAGGAAAAATCCTACACGGTGGCGCCCACCAAGCCTCGAACCAGGAAACAAAAGGATTATAAAATAACCAAGCTTCCCCGGGACAAGCAATCAGCTGCACAGCCAAAATTGACTCTCCATCTTCCTGAGCGTGAAACTGGCAGATCCTATGTCAAAATCAACAGCAACCTAGATGGCGCAGATGTTTTTATGGATGGCACCTACCTTGGTAAAACACCTATCCCCAAAAAACTGTCCGTGAGGCCGGGCTGGCACCGAATTCGGATGGTGAATCCTTTCGGCCCTCCTCCCCAGTTTGTAATTGCCATTCCAGACTATCAGGATATATTTGTCAGCGCAGGCCGGACACAGACCATCCGTTTTAAACTGTTTTCAGCAGCTCCTGATTCAACCATATAGCATGTTAACCATCTCTCCGGCTAAGCCCATACTTGGGATTCTAGTTGGACTCTTTATATTATCCTGCATCCAGGCGCAGGAGAAGGCGCCCGTTTCCATCGCAGAACTGAGAATAAAAGAAAAAGATAAAGGTCTCAATTTAGAATTCATTTTTTCCCATACCATTGGCAGCAATGATATTTCAGGATGGATAGACCGTGAAAAATGGCTGATCCTTAACCTGTATAACATTCAGCCACCGGCAACGGATTTTTTTGCGGATTATGTTTCATACCCGATCCAGGAAATCCAGCATTCCATGTCTGTGGACGCGGTCCAGATTTCAATCCACCTTTCCCGCCCATTAAGATCCTTTGACGTGATTCGTCACCTGAACAGCAACGAAGTCCTGATCAATGTTTTGTATGACGAAGGGAACTATGACGGGGAAACTTCAGATGTAAAGCAATCCTTTATCTTTCCAGACCCCAAAGACAGCCAGAAAAAGCAGCATCCACTGTCCTGGAAGGATCAACGGGTTCGTTCTTCCATCCGTATTCTCTGTGACACCCCGGGACTGCCAATTTATGTGGATGATAAAATGGTGGGCCATTCACCCCTGGACTTTGGCGTGGATGTATTGCCTGGCTGGCATAAGGTCGGTTATTTCCCGGAAGATCCCACCAAAATGACCAAGATCCGCACCCCCAATGAAAAACTGGTTAACGATATAATGCGCATGGGTTTGATGGACGTTTTTGTGGATGAAGGGGATGAGGCCACGGTAGTACTCAATTACCAGTCTTTAGAGGGAGAGGTCTTCGACTATAATGAAAAGGTCCGCACCGGATCTTTTATTGGATTTGGAATATTTTTCCTGGTTATCCTGCTCTTAAGCTGGGGGATGGCATAATTAGCCTGTTTTCCCGAAACCTGCTCCGGGCATTTTTCTTCCTGTTTTTTCTTTCTTCCCTGTTTTCCAAAAATAGATTTTTTATTTCCGGTATTGTGATCAGCGAAAATGGCCGGGGTGTAAAAAAAGCCCGCGTAATCCTGATGGATCCTAACGGGAAAAAAGTAAAAGGCGGGAAAACAAATAAGAAGGGCGAGTTCATATTGAAAAAACTTGAACCGGGATCTTACACTCTCCAGGCTATCCATAAAAAATTGGGTACCGGCACAGCAGCTATAACAGTGAAAGATAAGAATTTACAGGTGAAAATTACCGTCCCTTCAAAACCAGCTCCGCAACAGACTGCTGGATCCAGGGAAAAACAATTTGATCAAAATCCCGGCAGTAAATATTTCAAATACTGGAGCCCCTACCGACGTTCATTATCCATAGAAGGCAATCCGCAAACATTTTATGGCGACCCCTTTTATGAGGCGACCTACAATAAAGATAAACGTATCAAAACGGTTACGGAGTATGATAGTGAACGCAATCCTCTCCATACCTGGAATTTAAAATGGACGCGCAGCGGAAGCCGGTCAGAATACTATGTGGAATTTCACAGCCGCGGTCCTATTGCCCGGCTGGACCCCAGATTGTACTCTCACCAGCTCAGCGAGGTCCGGCCGGGATGGAAGGCCCGCTTTTCAAGCCGCAGGGACGGCAGGCCCAAGGAGGTAAAAGTGGAAGACAATATTGGAGTCCAGTATTATACCTACAAATTCACGTATGCTCCCCAGCTAGATTCTAACCTGGTTATGGAAGTGATCGAATCCTCATATTTCCGATCTGACAGCACATTTGAAGGCCGGCATTTAGTATTTATGGAAGAGGGCGAATGGCTGCGCATGATCCAGTATTACAATCGAAAAAACAGCAGCATTTATACCCTGGAGTATATTCATGACCCCAATATGGAGGAAACAGTGGAGATTCGGCTGGATTCCACTGGTCGGGAAATTGACCGTAAAATCATTCCCTTCATGCAGCCGGACCAGTTTGCTTACACCCTGGAATGGACCGGACGGGAAGTGGTGATCCACGAAATAGAAGATGTCTCTGTGGAGCAGGAAGGCTTGTCTGCAGCCATGGAAAAGCCTGTCGAACAGTATACTTCATTGGAATTATTGGCTCCAGTTTACAGGGATGAAATCCTGGATGAAAATCCGCCCAAGCCGTTCGGGACTTTCGTTGTCGGCAAGAGAAATGTAATGCAATTTGGTTCCACCGGGTTTGGTATGGAACTGCAATGGATAAACCATTTTTCCAAGCAGGCGCTAAAAAACTTGAAAACCATAGGTTTTTTTGGTGTGGCCCGCTCGGATATCAGCAGTATTTTGTTTTTTCTTCCTGATTATTACCAATTAGAATACAAATATGGAATAGGCATGTTTACCCTGGGCTACGGCCTCACCATGGGTTTTTCCCTTACGCCTCTGATCAATCTCATGGATTTGGATCTGATACCAACACAGACAAAGATCGGCCTGGTGGGCAATGCTGTTTTGGCCAATGGTGTATTGGAAGATATAGATTACACCTACTGGGCGACGATTGGGGTCAGTATCACATTTTTAACAAGATAAAAATAAAAGCAGCCTTATAGGATAGTATTATAAATAGGTCTTATTACTTATCGCGGGTCTTCCAACCGTTATCTATGATAATCTTCTTCAATATTTCGACGTCTGGGTGATCTGCGCGCATACGTTGGTGTTTTACAAGGTATTTTACCGCATTATTGACCTGTACTATATC
>DKQR01000116.1 GCA_002471805.1 Fidelibacterota bacterium UBA7303
AAAAACCATCATTATAACCGGGGGGGGTACCGGATTGGGAAAATCTATGGCAGTCCGCTTTGCTGAACTGGGTGCAAATCTTGTTCTCACCAGTCGGCGCCAGGACGTGCTGGATGAAACGTCAGCTGAAATTAATGAGGCTACCGGTGCCAAAATCTTAACTGTGGCCGCGGATATTCGTTCGCCCGAACAGGTTGCAGATATGGTTGCCCAAAGTGTATCCAGGTTCAAAAAGATCGATGGATTGCTGAATAATGCGGCGGGGAACTTTATTTCGCCAACAGAAAAATTGTCCGAAAATGCCTTTAAGACCATTGTGGATATTGTTCTTTTGGGCTCTTTTAATTGTACCTTGAATGCGGGGCGGGAAATGATCAAATCCGGGGGCGGGAATATTCTCAATATTGTAACCACCTATGCCTGGACCGGCTCTGGTTATGTGGTCCCTTCCGCTTCTGCCAAGGCCGGCGTACTGGCCATGACGCGCTCTCTGGCTGTGGAATGGGCCAAATACAATATTCGTTCCAACGCCATTGCACCGGGACCTTTTCCCACCAAGGGAGCCTGGTCCAGGCTGGTGCCCCCAGGGCTAAATATAGAGAAAAAAATGAAGGAAAGAGTGCCCATGAAACGCTTTGGCAAGCATGAGGAATTAGCCAACCTGGCAGCGTACCTTATGGCCGATGGGTCGGCGTATATCAATGGAGATGTAATCACCATTGACGGCGGGGAGTGGCTGAAGGGCGCCGGTCAGTTCAATGCCCTGGACAAAGTACCCCAGCTGGCGTGGAAAGCCATGGCTGCAGCCAGGCGGAGAAAAAAGAAATAATTATATCAGTTTAAAATACCGAAAAGTCTGCTCATGATCTTAACCAGGATAACAGTATAAAAGATACCCAGGGACAGCAGCGCCAGGGGGGTGATACGGTACTTGACCATATAAGGACTATCATTGGTTTTTTTGCGATAGAATTCCCTCAGAGCCTCCAGCGTCAATTTGCTGAAATATACCCCAACAAGAAACAGCAGCAGCAGCAGCAAGTGGTCGAAAAGGGAAAGGGAGTTGAGCCAGTGCCCCAGTTTCATAGAATATCCTGCAGGACTGTTTTAAATTCTGAAAGAATAATCGAGGTTGCGCCCCAGACCTGTTCACTGCCCAGGTCAAAATAGGGAATTGTCCTCATTTCGCCGCGGAGGGTTTCTTTTTTCTGCTTTTGATTTTTGTCATTTAGAAAGGAATCAAGAGACACGGAAAAAACACGGTCTACTTCGGCATCGTGGATCACGGTCATAGGTTCTGTCACTGCCCAGCTGATAAAGGGAAATATTTCAAAATCGGATACTGGAATATTAAAGGATGTAAGTGATCCGATCACGGTAACAAGGGTTGAGGCAACTCCGATCTCTTCATGGGTCTCCCTCAGGGCTGCCTCCATCAGGGATTCCCCATCTTGTACTACTCCGCCCGGCAGCGATATTTGTCCCTTATGATGGTCAACCCTATCTGTCCGTTTGGTGAGAAAAAAGTGCCAACCGTCATTTCTGGGAAATAACAGGATCAATACACCCGCAGGCACCCGCTGTGCATATGCTTTAAGAACCGCGGATGGATAACCGGGATAGATCATCATAATATCCTGGGCTTTTTTCCCCGGTAGAGGCTGGGACAGGCGTTGGGTTAACTGGGTTATTAATTCCGGAATCATAGGTCGGAAAAGTTATCTACTTTTTTAAAAAACTGCCCGAAGTTTCCTATTGGAAAATAAGATGAAATACAAACATATAATCTGGGACTGGAACGGCACACTTCTCGATGACCGCTGGTTATGCGTGGCGGCAATCAACCAGACCCTGTCCGATCGCAATATGGACCTCATTGATGAAACACGGTATAAAGAGATTTTCTGCTTCCCGGTCATTGAATACTATGTAAAACTGGGATTTGACTTTAACCACGAGCCTTTTTCTGTTCCCGGGACGGAATTTGTAGAATTTTATAATACGAATTTTCACAGGGCCAGGCTCCATGCCAATGCGCTGCGGATATTACAATCTGTATTGGTGAGCAATCGAACCCAATCTATTCTATCTGCGGGAAAACAGTCCTTTTTAACGAATTGGGTAAAAGACCATGGACTATCTGATTATTTCATTAATGTTCTTGGAATCGATAATCATTATGCTGCCGGAAAAACTGAGCTGGGCCGGGCTTGGATGGCGGAACTTGATTTTAAAGACTCTGAAGTGATCCTGGTGGGCGATACAATACATGACAGCGAAGTGGCTGAAGAAATTGGATCGGATTGTATTCTGGTGGATCAGGGCCATGTAACCCGCAGACGCCTGCAGGAAACAGGACGGGCTGTATTCAATAGTTTGGAGCAGGCTTGGAGTTATATTAATTCGGTGTAAGCCAAAAAGGCTATATATATGAAGCATATTACACTGATACTGGGATTTACTGTCACCCTGTTTGGGCAAAGGCTGGAAACAGCATTGGATGAAAAAAGCGGCAAACCCATGCTGGTGGGAATTGCCGTAAGAGCTGATATTATGAAAGATTCTTATGGTGAATGGTATGCCCTGGAATATGAGGATTATGAAATAGACAATGATCTTGTAACTGCCTCCAGGGATTTCCTGGATAGTACCGAGGTGCAGGTCTTCCTGGGGACCTGGTGCGAGGACAGCCGCCGGGAAGTACCCCGTTTTTTTAAAATACTGGATGAAATGGGCTGGTCTGAAAATCAATTGCAAATGATCATGCTGGACAGGAATAAAACCAGCGGCTATGGTTTGGAGAAGGATAAAAATATCCATCATGTACCTACATTTGTTGTTTATAAGAAGAGGCAGGAGATTGGCAGAATTGTAGAAACTCCCATTGAAACACTAGAAGAGGACCTGTTTAATATTTTGATTGGCGATCCGTCCACGCCCAATTATGCGGAATGGAAACCAGAAAGGAAATAATCCATAATCATAATTGATACTGAGGTTATCCGAATCCTGTAAATTGATAAAATGAAAATGAACTGGAATCCTATTTATCATTAACCTCAGAGCAAGAAAATGATAGGGATTTGATATGAAACTAGTAAACAGAGCCATTTTATTTGCATTCTTTATAACAAAAGGACAATTGTGGGCCCATTGTCAGGTACCATGTGGCATATATGATGATGCTTTACGGATCGTTCAAATGCGGGAAGATTTTCGCACGATTCAAAAAGCCATGGATCAGATTATACACCTAAAGGGAAAGACCAGTGCCCAGGATATGAATCAATGTATTCGCTGGGTAAACACAAAGGAAGAGCATGCTGTACGTATCCAGGAAACAGTGTCCACTTATTTTCTGATCCAGAGAATTAAAGCTAAAACTACCACCCAAGGGGAGGCATATAATGCCTATGTGCAGCAGACTACTAATCTGCATCAGGTAATGGTGGCAGCCATGAAGTGTAAACAGACTGTGGCCATAAATTATGTTCAGGAGGGATTGATTTTATTGGATGATTTTGTTAACCTTTATTTTGATGATCATGGTCAGGAACACTTAAAGGCAATCTCGGGCAAACTTTAAACAGAATCATTCAGCATATGTACCTAAATTTCAGTATTGGTAAACAAGTCTTGGATTTTTAATGAAAAATTATACTCCCATTATTCTGTGTATTTTATTGCCCCTGGGCATGTGTTATGCTGATGCTACCGAATGGGGAAAACTGGATTCTTTGAATGGATTATTTTATAAAGATGGAGCGATATTCACGGGAGAGGTCGTTAAATACCTCGAAGGGGGATTGATGAGAGGTGAATTCAAGGAGGGCAAGCGGCATGGGCACTGGCAGACTCTGAACCGAGTGGGTGAACCGGTATTACTGGGAACGTATGATAATGGAGAACCCCACGAACGCTGGCAGCAATGGTACAGGAATGGCAAACCTGAGCTGGATGCGCATTTTACCCATGGGATTTTGGACGGCCCTTATTTGGAATGGAATGAAAAAGGGAAAAAACTGATCGATGCAAACTATGTAGACGGACTGGAGCACGGCAAATATAAAGAATGGCACAATAACGGCAAGAAGGCAGTGTTTGCACGCTATGAAATGGGGCAGACCGTAGGGGTATACCGGGAGTGGTACGATACGGGAAAAAAACTTTTACAGATCGAATATGTAGATGGGAAAGAACATGGAGAATGGATTCAATGGTATCCAAATGGGAAAAAAGAAATGCTGGTTAATTATACAAATGGTATTGCCAATGGCAAAGCACGTTTCTGGTATGAAAATGGCAGTCTACAGGCTGAGGGAGAAATTGTTGGAGATACGCCCAGCGGTGGCTGGATTTTACAAGACTCAGGCGGCGTTAGGAGAAACATGAGGTCCGTAAAATAATTCTTAGTACCATTATTCTTATTGGCTGTATGTATGGCAGAATAAATCGAATGGGGGAAATAAAAGACAGTATGATATAAAAAAAGGCCGCGTTCAACGGCCTTTTTTTATATCAGGTGTTTAAAAATTACTTATAATACTTAGCGTGCATATCGGGCGAAATAGCCAAGAGTTCGTTCTCAAATAATTTCGCTTTATCCTCATCACCAAGTTTTGTATACAATTGGCAAACCAGATGAGTCAATTGTGGTATTTTGTCATGCTCAGGGTTCTTCTCTTTTAATACAGAAAGTGTATTCAGCATTTTACCCAATGCATTTTTTAATGCCCCTTCGTCGATGCCTTTCATGGATTTCCGGTAATAAAGGTGATGAAGCGCTTCATCTTCTGCTTCGGCACCACGAACCCCAGCGACAGCAGTGACTTTTTCAACTTCATACTCTTCTGTGGTTACTTCTTCGATCTCTTCCCAGATTGTACTTTCCCACATAGCATCCATATCCAGATCGTCATCATCCTGGGCCCAGAGAAGTCCAAAGGCGAATATGCTTAATATGATTAATATATTTTTCATGACTTTACAGCGATCATGGCTGAATTTAATCAAAATTACTGAATTTTGGTGTGATTTCGCCCATACTTTCAATAAAGTCCAATTGAGTCACTAATTCGGGTTTTTTCTGCTTTATTTCTTCATAAAGACTCAGAGCCTGGTCGTATTTGTACATGCGATAATAAGCCACAGCCAGGTTTACCTTATAATCTAATTCCTCTGGATCAGATTTAACTGCTTTTTGTAAGTAGTCGATGGCCATGGAATAATTCCCGAGGCGGGCAAACGTGATCCCTACAGTATTGTCGCTTCTGGCTCTTCGTTTTTTATAATTGATCTTAGGAATATCTTCCGGTTTAAT
>DKQR01000068.1:0-2206 GCA_002471805.1 Fidelibacterota bacterium UBA7303
TCAAGTAATCTAATCTGTCTTAATTCATCTTGTACAGATTCTTCATATTCAAAATTAGTAATAGGAATTGCCACATCAGTAATTTTTGTTAAAGAATGTAGTTCGTCTGAACCGGCAGAAAGTGATATTGGCCCTCCTCCTGATGTACCTGATATCTTAAAGAGAGTGGTAGTGTCTTCACCAACAAGGAAATTGCCAGTTTCCATAAGAACGGCACTTCCTATATGTCGGCCATGAATTCCAGAATCTTCATTTAAAATAATCCCATCACCAGTACCATCTAAACGAATTCTACTTTCAGCATTGGCTGAATCTGAATCAGTTCCATCAAGAATTATTCGTTGATAATCATCGTCACTACCATTCAATACAATATCTTCTGCAACACTGGTAATAAAATATTTTCCATTTTCCGCAAGTTCAGAAATTGTTGTTCCGCTAGATGAAGAATATGAGACAGCATCTCCTACAGAAAAGGTATGAACTGTGGTGGTAGTAATATATTCTCCATCAACATCTGATGATGGGTTAAAAGTTTCTACTGAAGAACCATAATCTGTTGCTGTTGTACCAACATTAATTTTTATTGTGGTGTCTCCTGATTTCTGATAAATTTCATAATGATGTACTGCATTTTGGTCAGTATATTTGTCGTTCATATATGCCAGGAATTGATTATTATTCATTGGCCATTGATGATATCTATCTGTGATATCATTAAACAACAAAATAACCCAGTGTAGTTCTGGATCATCATATAGTTTATCAGCAATTATTTCGGGAGTTTCTCCCTCTTTGACATCATATGTGTCAAACACCATCACATTGGTTTTAACCTTAGCTCGGACAGCAACTCGTTTCAATAAATTGGTAACTAATTCAAGATTACCATCACCAACTGAGTCGTATGGAATAAGAGGAAAGTTTGCAAAATACATGATTAATATCCGTCTGCAATGTACTTTTTAGTAATAATTTCTAGTTCTTCAAAGGATAAAGATATTTTGGTTGTTTGTGGTCGTCCTCCAGCATACGCCGTATATCTTTCAGCACCATATTCAACTTGCATATCTTTAAGAACACATTGCTTAATTTTATTGAGATGTTTATTACCTTCTGTGGTGCTATCAATATACATATATTTTATATTAAAGAAATCTGGTATTGTCATGGTTCTTACGCCATCAACTCCCGAAAGATCTATTTTATCGGCACCACCCAGGCCTATCGAAAAGCCGCCGCCGAAATCGGCCGCCATATGATATTTAAACTCATGAACAATTCTCTCAACAATATCTGCTTCTCTTTCACTTTTTGGCATAAAATTAAAAGTATATGAAAAATTTCTACGACCAATACCTTCAAACATTAATTCCATTCTTGGAGTGAATATAGCACCACTTTGAATTGCCATTAGCGCCTTTGCACTTGCAGGGGTCGCTTTCTCAACAACTGCCCCGGCGATACCTTTCCCGGCTGTCCCAACTGCGGCGCCCATTTTTTTCCCAAACCCGCCTTCAGTATTCATAAATGCTTGAATACCAGCAGCTGCTGATTCTGCGAGGCGACCAATTTCTTGATCACCATATTTTACATTATAGGTGACACTAACAGAAGGTGGCATATAAAGTGCTATACAGACTGGCATTGCAACTGTTGCATTTTGAGCTACTTGAATTGAATTGGGCCCACCGGTGGGCCCAGCGGTTATGGCCGTGAGGCCGGCCTGGACGGCCTCTGTCGCCTGAGTTCGAGTGCGGTCTACGAGAGCTTGAAGCAGGCCATGATCGACGCCTGATAATATGCCATCAGGGCTGGGATTGTCATATTCAGCCTTGATTTGCTCTGCTTGCTGGGCGACGGCCTCAGTTGTAGCCTTTAACAGTTTTTGTCCAGCCAATTTTGCTTTTTGTTGTGCTAAAATTTCAAATATAATATAATGCCCCTGCATAGGGTCACCTTCAACAGCTTCTGGATAAGCTAAATTTGTTGTGGTGTATTTACTGCCCGGAGGAGTAATGGCGTTTTTTATATGTGATTTCTGCTCATGCGTAGGCGGCGGGTTTTCCTGGGCCATGTGGATTAACATTGGGTCTGATCCCGTATATGGTACAAGAGTCATATATAAATATCCTTACATACTATTTATTATAACACATGTCGTATTCAGGTAGGTACATAGCAAAAAACCCCAAAAAATATCGTG
>DKQR01000068.1:2511-2649 GCA_002471805.1 Fidelibacterota bacterium UBA7303
AAAAAACCCCAAAAAATATCGTGGTGATTCACGAAGAATATATTTTCGTTCTTTATGGGAACGAAGATTTATGGTGTATTGTGATTCTAATGGTGCCATAATAGAATGGGGGTCTGAAGAAGTCATTATACCCTATTT
>DKQR01000020.1 GCA_002471805.1 Fidelibacterota bacterium UBA7303
TTGTTAAACAGTAAGCGCAGCAAATGAATCAGACAAAATTTCTAATGCATTTTCCACATCGTCCCGGCCGATATTCAGGTGGGGAGATATACGCACCACATTTCCCGAAAGACCGCCTGTGCCAATGAGTAAACCTCTCTTTTTGGTTTCCTCCATAAATTGACTGACCGCTTTTGGATTTGGCGTTCGATCTCCAGCCGGTTCATCAACTACAAATTCAATGGCTTGCATTAATCCCATGCCTCGAATATCACCTGCATGTTTCGGATATTTATTTTGGATTTCTTTCAATCCTTTACGGAGAATTTCTCCCATGCTTTTGGCATTTTCAGCCAGATTATCCCGAAGTATTATTTCAATGGTTTTATTCGCGGCGGCGCAGCTGACGGGGTTCCCGCCAAAGGTCGATATGGTATTTTTTATCAAAGAATCTGCAATGGCACCTGTGGTGACTACTGCTGCCAGCGGCAGCCCATTGGCAATGCCCTTTGCCATGGTCATCATGTCTGGCTCCACGCCATAATGATCCATTCCCCACATTTTCCCGGTGCGGCCGAATCCAGTCTGGACTTCGTCAGAAATAAATACGCCGCCGTAGTTTCTTATAATTTCAGCTACGATTTTAAAATACTCTTTCGGCGGAGTGACGAATCCTCCTACTCCTTGGATGGGTTCAACCATCATTCCTGCAATTTTACCTGTGGTGGTGGTGCGGATCAATTCGTCTACATCTTCTGCACAGCCAACGCCGCACTCCGGATAAGTGCTTTTCAACGGGCAGCGATAACAGTAGGGAGAAAGAGCATGTTTAACTGCGGCTATCTGGGAGGGCAGAGCTCTCCAGGTGGAATGTGCCGTAAGAGACTGGGCCAGCATGGATCTCCCGGAATAGGCATGACGGAGAGTAATAAATTCTATATTCCCCGTGAACAATTGCGCCATCATAACAGCTGTTTCATCCGCCTCGGTTCCAGAAGCGGTAAAAAAACATTTCTTCAGATTTCCTGGTGTAATGTTTTCCAAACGTTCAGCTAACTCTACAACAGATTCGACAGGGTAGAGGGTTGAAATATGGCTCAAGCGGTTTAACTGGGCCAGAATAGCTCCATTGACTTCTTCGTTAGCATGGCCGATGGAAACAGTTAAAATCCCCCCAAAGAAATCAAGATATGTATTTCCATCCATATCGGTAACAGTAGTACCCCTGCCTTTTGAAATAACGAGAGGTTCCTGGTAAAAATTCTTGACCGCTGGAAAAAGATATTGTTTATGCTTGTCGCGTATGTCTTGGCTGTTCATTGATTTCTCCAATCAAGATATAATGAATTCTTCATAGGACTCCGGCGGGAAGGGATCTTGAGGCTAACTCATCCAGTTGGTTCTGGCTTCAGGATTCCACTTACTAGTGGTCTTTTTGAGCTTTGTCCAGAACTCGATAGAGCTTTTTCCCGTAATGTCTCCGGAACCAAATTTGGATTCATTCCAGCCGCCGAATGAGAACGGCTCCCTGGGAACAGGAACACCAATGTTGACACCGATCATCCCGGCACTGGCTCGTTCAGCAACATAATTTGCGAGTCCTCCCGATTGAGTAAACACCGAGGCTGCATTGCCGTAAACAGAACTGTTTTCTATCCGTAAAGCCTCATCCAATGTGGAAGCTCTCAGTATCGCAAGTACCGGACCAAACACTTCCTCCTTCGCAATTTTCATCTCCGGTGTAACATGGTCAATAACAGTCGGCCCTACATAAAAACCATTCTCCTTGTCCCTGACCCTGGCGCTGCGGCCGTCCACAAGAATGCTGGCCCCCTCTGCTTCCGCCTCCGTTATATAACCTTCGATTCGTTCTTTTGCCTGTTTTGAAATAACAGCGCCGAGGTTCTCACCAGGAATAATCTTTTTGGTTTCTTCGCAGAGCCGGTCAATGATGGAGTCCACATTTCCAACAGCAACCATGGCGGAAGCGGCCATGCACCGTTGTCCCGCACATCCTGTCATGGAGGCAGCTACATTGGATGCGGTCATCTCTTCGTTTGCATCAGGCAGAACAATGAGGTGGTTTTTTGCACCGCCAAGACATAAAACCCGTTTGAAATTTCCGGTTGCTCTCCGGTAGACAATTTTTGCTACTTTTGTAGATCCCACAAAACTGACCGCATCAATTCCGGGATGATCGCAAATAGATTCCACAGCTTCCCTGCCGCCGTGAACAACATTGAATACCCCTTCAGGTAAACCTGCATCAGAAAGCAGTTCAGCGATTCTGTTGCCGCTCAGCGGAACCTGTTCCGACGGTTTAAGAATCATAGTATTCCCTGAAGTAATGGCATTGGGGACCGTCCAGTTGGGAACCATATTGGGGAAATTAAAGGGTGTGATGCTTGCAACCACACCCAGGGGATGCCTTTCTGAACGACACGCCACCCCGCGGCTTACTTCATTTATTTCTCCAACACAAAGCTGAGGGAGAGAAGTAGCGAACTCTGCCATCTCAATGGAGACACTTATCTCCGCTCGCGACTCGTCTATAGTTTTTCCATTTTCTTCTGAAATCAGTGCAGCCAGCTCCTCGAAGTGTTTTTCCAGAAGATTGCGATAGCGGTAAAAGACTTGAGCCCTCTCTTTGATAGGCTGTTCTGCCCAGACAGGAAATGCCTGCTTTGCCCCGGCCACCGCCTCATTGACCACATCAGCCGAGGACAGCGGAACCTTAGAAATGACATCGCCATTTAACGGACTGAATACATCTATAAAATGCCCGTCGCAGTTCCTGTATCCGCCCTTAATAAAATTGGATAAAGTTGCGTATTTCATCGATTTAATTCTATGGGTGATATTAACTCTCATTTACGGGTTAAAACCATCCATTTAAGGCCGCTTTAATTTGACCTGGTTCTTAATTTCCTCTTCACAACCAGCATAACTCCTTCCCTCACCATAGAACACAATACAGATATCTTTCAGATATTCGTGTCTGTGTAAAAAAGTATATCCTTTATGTATATGCAGTAATCAACCAGCCATCACCCCCACAAACAAAAACCCCCTACGAATCATCCAAAGGCAGAATGTGTAATTGTAAATGCAATTTGTCACCAAGGGAATTTTATGGACCAGAGTATGCAATCATTAATAACACACTGTATCCCCAGCATGACCGCTCCAGCAATCATCAGTCCAGATCCATCCACTCCATCTTGATAGGATCCGTAGGCCAGCAGTCCAAGCATAACATTGCCAATTGCAACCAGTATTAATATCCCTATTACTAAAACCGGAGTCCAACTATAGTCATTTGAAAGATGAAACAAGGTGCTTTCCAGCCAAAGAGCTGAGGGAATCAGAATCAAGGTATAGGCTAGAAAGAGTCTGTCTGCTCCTTTACCGTCCGGTTCTTTCCACGGCCAATGCAGAGAGGAGAATGCACTCTGGTCAAACTGGAAAAATACTATCCACCAATAAACCAGAAACCCTGCAGCGGCTAAGAACATAAATGGTACAATGTACGACTGCCATGGCAGTGGAATACCACCCCAAAGGTCTTGGGGTTTTTCTGCATGTGAGAGGCCGTAAACGTACGATACGAGAACCAAGGGACCAAAGATAAAAGTGAAGGTAAGAACTAACCGACGTGTTATTTCCATGGATTGTTTAGTGAATTAGGGATAACAGTTCGCTGTTTTCAAGGCCATTACAGAACCCTGCTTATAATAATACCATTAAAATCTACCCACCACCCTCACAAACACAAAAAACTTTCAAAAAATTAACGTAGAATGCGTGTGGGCTTATCTACCTATCATCCCAGAAATAAAAAACCCCGGGTGACCGGGGCTTGATAGGATAATTAGTCACTTATTTTTCAAAGCACTATACATGGGATAGGTAAGCAAAAGAAA
>DKQR01000128.1:0-423 GCA_002471805.1 Fidelibacterota bacterium UBA7303
TTATAAATCAATGGTCTATGCAGCCGTATTTCTTGGATTTATGTCTTTCATTGTCTGGGCACATCATATGTTCCTTACTGGAATGGGAACAACTATGAGCGCATTTTTCCAAACCACGACCATGATTATTTCAATCCCATCGGTCGTCATATTGACCGCTTTTTTTATTTCACTATGGGGAGGATCGATTCGATTCAATACACCCATGCTCTTTGCGTTATCTTTCCTGCCTATGTTTGGAATTGGCGGTTTGACCGGACTCCCACTGGGTATCGGTGCTTCCGATATTCATTTACACGATACCTACTATGTAATCGGGCACTTTCATTACGTGGTCGCTCCAGGAACCATTTTCGCCCTTTTTGCAGGAATTTATTACTGGTTTCCAAAGGTCACAGGTCGAAAAATGAGTGAAGCCCTGGG
>DKQR01000128.1:531-783 GCA_002471805.1 Fidelibacterota bacterium UBA7303
TACGCCCATGCTCAGGGTGTGCTCCAATGGAACGAGTTTATGTCTATCTCAGGATTTTGTCTGGCAGCAGCTCAGATTCCTTTTATACTTAATGTATTAATGTCATTATTTAATGGGCAAAAGGTAGACCGAAATCCCTGGGGTGCAACCACAGTTGAATGGTCTGCTCCTTCACCACCATTACCACATGTTAATTTTGAAGAACCTTTGGAGATTTACCGTGGCCCTTATGAATATAGCGTACCTGGTGAA
>DKQR01000128.1:801-3442 GCA_002471805.1 Fidelibacterota bacterium UBA7303
ATGTTCATTCAAGGACTTGCGGGCGTTTCCAGACGTCTCTATGATGGCGGACAGATTTACGCCCATGCTCAGGGTGTTCTAGAGTGGAATGAATTCATGTCTATTTCAGCATTTTGCCTGGCTGCTGCTCAAATTCCATTTCTAATCAACATTTTTATGTCTTTATTCAATGGTGAAAAAGTAAATCGAAACCCCTGGAACGCAAACTCAGTCGAGTGGACCGCTCCTTCACCGCCACTGCCACACATTAATTTTGAAGAGCCTTTAGAAGTTTACCGTGGCCCCTATGAATATAGCGTACCTGGTGAAAACAAAGATTTTTTACCACAAACTGTTAAATAAAAGGATTATTGAGTGCAGGTACCATACGTTGTTGATGAAAGACCAGACACCGGGTTAATTAATTCAAAATTAGCGATCTGGATATTTTTAGCATCTGAAGTAATGCTATTTGGAGGACTTTTTTCAGCTTATGTATTTTTACGGATGGCTGCACCAGAGGGTGATTTTGCTTATTGGGGTTCAAAATTAAGTATCCCAATGGCAACTATAAATACACTTGTTCTAATCACATCCAGTGTAACTGTAGTTTTATCTTGGGCTTCATTAAAATTGAAAGATTTTGAAAAATATAAGTTATACATGGGGCTCACACTTCTTTGTGCTTCAATCTTTTTAGTTATAAAATATTTCGAATACACAGGAAAATTTCACCATGGGATCTATCCGTCTTCCAGCACCTTCATGGGAATTTATTTCACCCTTACTGGTCTTCATGGTTTGCATATAATTGGTGGTATGATTGTCATGGGATATATGTGGCTCCCAATGGGATCAAAATTATGGGATACTGATCCAGATCATTTTACTAACCGTGTAGAGACTGCGGGTCTTTACTGGCATTTTGTTGACTTGGTCTGGATTTTCTTATTCCCAATCTTGTATTTACTTTAGGGAAAACTATGAGTGGTAACAATCAAGCAGATATTCAAGAACATATAAAAGTTTATTTAACCATTTTTGGAGCCCTTGCAGTATTAACTATCCTTACTGTAATGGCCAGTTATCTGGATGTATCTAGTTCGGAAGCAATCTTTTTGGCTTTAACGATCGCTACTATAAAAGCAAGTTTAGTGGCAGGCTATTTCATGCACCTGATTACGGAAAAACAGACAATTGTATGGATATTGATCCTGACATTTTTCTTTTTTCTTGTGCTCATGTTATTACCCTTAATTACCGCTACGGACCAAACCGGGGTCTAAACATGATCTCTCTAAAAACATTTCATCTGTTTTTCATTGCTGCCTCTGTATTGCTCACTAGTTATTATGGCTTGTTTGAACTCAATACCCCTACAAGCCCAGGAATCACATCCTATACCATCAGTGCATTCTCTTTTCTAATAACAATAGGATTAATAACCTATGGTGTTAAAGTGATGAAGAAATTCAAAGAGATATAAATTTATGACTCAATTCGCCACTATTTTCATTATTGTTACTATGGTATTCTTGTTCCCGGATACAGCCTATGCCTGCGCTACTTGTTTCGGCGCTCCCGATGCTCCGGCAACATCAGGTATGAACTGGGCAATTATCACTTTGCTCGGTGTAACAGGTGGAGTAATGGGTGGCGTTATAAAAACAATAATTTCTATTCGTAAGAAAATGAAATCTTTTGAAAAGTTACATAATGAACTGAGACATTATCCTTGATAGAATTTCTCCATAAATTTGGCTTGCCAATAAATATGTCTGTACAGGGAAGTGGTATTGATGAAGTCAATGCTATTATACACTGGCTTATGCTGGTTTTATTTGTTGGCTGGGGAGGTTTTTTTATTGTAACCCTAATCAAATTCCGTGCATCAAAAAATAAAAAAGCAAATTATGGCGGTGTACAAACTCATGTCTCTTCCCTTTTAGAAGCAGCAGTCGCAGTTATTGAGATTGTTGTTCTATTCGGCTTTGCTTTCCCCATATGGGCTAGTCGTGTTAATGATGTTCCCGCTCCATCGGAGTCTGTGCATCTCCGAATAATAGCTCAGCAATTTGCATGGAATATCCATTATCCTGGTCCAGATGGGAAATTTGGAGAGGTCAGGCCAGAATTAGTGGATGAACAGGAGAACCCTATCGGCTTAGATAGAGAAAGTGAAAATGCAGAAGACGATTTTTTCACCATTAACCAACTGCATATTCCAGTACATGAAAAAATTAGGATTGATCTAACATCAAAAGACGTAATTCACAGTTTTGGTCTTCCAGAACTACGCGTCAAACAGGATGCCATTCCAGGGATGAGTATCCCAGTGCATTTTGAAGCGACCATGACCTCGGATGAATTTCTAAAAACAACCATTGGCACAGCCCGTCAAGGTCAGGGACTTGAAATAGCCTGCGCACAATTATGTGGATTGGGCCACTATCGGATGAAAGGATTTTTAACCGTCCATAATAATGAAGATTACCAAGCCTGGCTGGATGAACAGGCAGAATATCTACTTGAATCAGAGGAGGATGACGACTGGTAAAACATTATATTTAATTAGCCACTCCTGAAAAGCCACAAAACTATTGTGGCTTTTTTATTTTCCTGCCTTCCCTGATCCAGTATTCAATTGCCAGCGATACACCCA
>DKQR01000128.1:3743-4118 GCA_002471805.1 Fidelibacterota bacterium UBA7303
ATTCAATTGCCAGCGATACACCCAAACGCTGTGTTGTCAACCAAATGAAAGTACATAGCAAAAAGACACATAACCCAAACACTACCTTAATATTGGTGCCAAAATAAAAACACACAACAATTGGGAAAATAAACAGGGCCCTATCAAGAAATAGTAAAAATGCCCAGCCATCACCGGATTGATCGATGAATTTTAACCCGCAAGAATCACATATTTCTTTAATTGCTATTCTTGAGTGAACAATACTGCCATGCCCGCATTTTGGGCAAAGTCCCTTTATTGCTTTCCAACAGCACCGCAATAAACTCATTTTCTTTATCTACCAATCATTCCACAAACAAAAAACCCCGAGTGACCGGGGCTTGATAGGAATTC
>DKQR01000041.1:0-298 GCA_002471805.1 Fidelibacterota bacterium UBA7303
TACCTTCTCCATCAGTGATGGTATAGGCATCATTGAATTCAAAATCTGTAGCGCGATAAATCTTATAACCTTCAAAGTCATATAGATCAACATCATTGGTGATTTCCCCCATATATTTATCCTTGGATTGTTCGGCACGTGTATCCCAATACAAGGTAACTGAACCATCTTCAGAAACCGCTGTAACATTGGGCGGATCAGGTGCCTTGGCAAATTGATAATCAAAATCATAGGTGGTTTGAGCTACTGCTTTATTCCTCAAAGCATCTGCTACGTCATTACCTAATGTAACAGACAT
>DKQR01000041.1:716-3931 GCA_002471805.1 Fidelibacterota bacterium UBA7303
GGTGTCATATAAAACAACCAGAGATAGCCATCACTTGATATTGGGATTGAACCTGCCGGGTCATATCCAACAGCAGTAAGTCCCATTTGATCCGACTCTGCAACATCAGTTTTATCAATATTGGGTTCGCCGGGGAATCCCGTACCGGAACCCGATGTAGGCATCTGATCACCCACGCCTGCATCCACCCCACCTGATTCATCACCATTGATCCCTACATCATCAGATGATTCCCAGTCCCTGTCATTATCGATAAAATCATCCCGTGACTCATCGATCATTTCATCAATGCCTTCATCAATACCTTCATCCACTGCACCATCACCATCATTATCTATGCCATCTGCATAAGGTTTGCCAATGTCTTCAATATTCACATCATAGAGGATTATATTAGAGTTAGGAACTCGATACCTTAGCCAGGGGTCATTTGCGGCTGATAAGACCATGTCCTCACTAACAAGTGGACTATTCACATCAACTCCTAAACCCACAGGATACTCTAAAAGGTAGGGGTCTTCGGGATCAGCATTATTATCAATCCCATCAGCGTAGCGCAGACCAATATCTGTTTCATCCAAACCGATAATATGAATAATTGAATCCTGCATAGGATCATCCAAGGAAGGCCAGATATTCCATTGAGGTGATACTGCATTGATCATTTCCTGTGTAATTACAGGACTGTTTTCTTCACCATCTTCATCATTATCTATTTTATCAGAATGAGTTACACCTGCCTGGTCGCCAAAAGGCACATGGGTCAAGTTCTCATCAATTAGGCCATTGCCGTTATCATCAATTGCATTACCTAAAATCTCATCGATAATATAATCTTCAGTTATGATTGGACCATTTTCTTCACCGTCTCCATCGTTATCAATCCGATCAATATTATTTCCCGGTGTCTCAATAAAGGATGTTGCTGCAACCCCCACAGGATCTGATCCAAAAGCGGCATTCCCAATGCCATCACTGTCCATAGACCAGGCAACATCATAGATTAAGTCAAAATCCGGGGTATCATCACCTGAATCACCATCCCCACCAACCAGGTCAGCTAGCCACATGGAAAATGATACTTTTTCGTAATCATAAGACCCATCATTTTTGATTTCATGGAGGATGAAAACCACGTCTTCAATTAAGATCTGTTTCCACTCTAGTACTCGGACTCCTGCAAGAAGGCCGGCACCTTGACGGTTAAGATCAGTTGTATCGGGAGAAAAAGGGTTTCCAAGTATATAATTTTTATCATCAGATACTTTATAAAATATTTCTTGTTGAGCATTAAACTGATCTTTACCAAAAAATCCATTCCAGGATCCCGACCATCCAGGATCATTAATGTCATCCATTTTATCCGGCCAACTTGTAGGCCAGGTACTTTCATCATCGCTGATACCAATTTTTTGAGAGTTTGGATTTAAATATCCCGGTACGGGTTCCCATGTCATAGAATTTCCAGATTGGTCAGATCTAAAGGGGATTGTTACAAGAGGCCTTACCTCCCCAGCATTTGTTGTGACTTCTGCGCCAACTGCAAGTGCAGTCAACGCAATGTAATGTTGCCCAGAATTAACTGGCCATTCATATGGAATATGCCCTGGATTTGCCATAGTCCGACCCGTAACACCATAATTGAAAATAGTCGTCCTGACTTTATTTACATCTATATTTGTTGCCCTTCTAAAATCAGAATCACCTCGCTCATCAGATTGACAGTACAAGACAGACCATAACAAGAATATATAGGATTTTTTTACCATGAGAATTGTAATCCTAATTGTATTTCGCGAGGTTCATCATACCATTCTGGACGATTGAAAAACTGATCGATTGTGTTAGGCCTCAATGGCTCAAAAGGCGAAATAATTTCAGCTCTGGTTTTCTCTATGGTTTCGTCCGAACGACCGGAATCAGCATAAACAAAATTATGATTTCTCCGATCAGTCAGGTTATATACATTGATATAGGCTCTACCATTGAAACTGCCAATTCTAATATTCTTAAAGAATTTTAAATCCATCCTGAATGTGCTGGATTTCCTGCGGCTGTTTCTTAAAAGTACATTAGAAAGGACTTCGCCCTGCTGTTCATAATTGGTGATGACAGGAGTATATGGATAGCCGCTCCCATATTGAAAAATTGTATTGAGTCCCCATCCTTTGTGTGCAGTTGTAACTGAACCATTCAAATTATGCATTTGATCCCAATCCAGAGGAATAATGGATCGGGTAGGTTCTTTACCTGCTAGAACTGATCCAAATTCTTCATTGGGATTTGAGTTGGACCCTTCTGCAATTTGGAAGGTATAATCAAACTGCCAGCCGATGTAGTTACTGAATTGTTTAAACAACATGAGAATGATACCCCTGGAGTTACTGTAATCCTTATTTACATAGTTGTAGTAAGATTTCCCATCTCCGAGGTCAATAGGTATGCCGCTGGTTACATAGTTTCGAGCATCTCTATAAAAGCCTTTGATCTCTATTTTAGTCTTAAAACCAATTTCCTGTCTAAGACCTAGCTCATAGCTGATGGTTGTCTCCGGTTTCAAGTCTGGATTACCAAAAATACCAAAATCAGTGCCAGTCTCTGTCAATTTGTATTCAGTGTTGTTATATAAAAGGGAAAAGTCCGGGATTTTAAAGAAGTAACCATAGGCAAAATGGATCACACCTTTATCTGAAATCGGGTAAGCGACTGCGAGCCGTGGACTTAATTGGGATTTTCTTGTAGTATTTTTCCACCAACCACGTTTATTTCCCAGATTAGGCTGGTCATTAAACCGGTCATAAAATTCAGAATAGGTGTGATTGATTGTGTTCCCAGCGCTATCAATCTCAGAATACCACAGGGAACCCCAATCTAGATTTTCCAATTCTTCCAATGATAAAGAATCAAGAGCAGGGTTTCTTGGGTCCTTTATATATGGTTCATGTATGTTATTTGGCGTTTTTGATTTAGGGCTAAAGGATTCGAACCTTAGGCCAGCGTTAATAATCATATCACCATATTCTACTTTATCTTGAAAATAGATAGACCATTCTTCAGGGCTGAATTCATAGCTAGAGCGGTTAAAACTTCCTACATCGGGTATTACCGGAGTGAATACTTGATCTGCCTGAGATGAATCTAACAGAGCATAACTGTCCAAGCTGAGCAGGTGGCGGGTCAGGTCTGCACCCACCTTGATTTGGTTATACGCATTA
>DKQR01000183.1:0-611 GCA_002471805.1 Fidelibacterota bacterium UBA7303
GTATCATTTTTTGGAGGACGAATTGTTCCGTATGCCGATAATTGTGTTTTTGTTTTTTTCTGATCCAGGATACTAAATCCGGTAATGCTCAGGCCGGGGTCAACACTTAATACTCTCATGGGTTATTCCTGGTTAATAATATTTTCATCGAAATCAAAATTTGAATAAACATGATTGATATCATCATGATCATCCAGTGCTTCCAGCAGTTTAAGCGCATTTTGAGCATCCTGACCATTTACTTTTTTCAGAGTTTTCGGTATCATTTCAATTTCACTTGAACGAATTGAGAATCCTTCATCTTCCAAACCATCCCGCACCTCCATGATAACGGTTTGATCTGTAGTGACCGCATAAAAGTTCTCATCAACAGAAAAATCGTCTGCTCCATGTTGAATAGCAGCTTCAAAAATGATATCATCATTATCTGGCTTTTTCTCAATAATAATTTGTCCTTTTTTATCAAACATCCAAGATACTGATCCGTTTTCGCCAAGGTTGCCTCCATGTTTGGTGAGAAGGTGCCTGATATCCGCTACAGTCCTGTTCCTGTTATCTGTAATGATTTCCATCATAATTGCGCCGCCGCCGGGGCCATAACCTTCGTAAGA
>DKQR01000183.1:987-29131 GCA_002471805.1 Fidelibacterota bacterium UBA7303
TAATCTTATCGGCGGGCATATTATTGGACTTCGCATTGGCAACAGCTTTCCTCAGTCGAGGATTCGACTCAACTTCACCGCCGCCAATACGGGCAGAAACGGTAATTTCCTTAATGATTTTTGTGAATATTTTACCCCGTTTTGCATCCTGGGCACCTTTTCGATGACGAATATTTGCCCATTTACTGTGTCCTGCCATGATTCCCCTAAAAAATAACTATATAAATTAGGCAGACCGTAGATTGGTTCTCAAATCGATGTTCAATTTTGGTAGATACGACTGCGTACTATCCAGATATTCTTAAAACCCAGTCTATTGAGTTTATCCTTTTGAATCTCTGCTTCTTTTTTGGTCATAAAATTACCAAACCGCAATTTATACAAAGGTGCTTCAAAAATGAGGTAAACCGTGTCCTGTAATGTTTTTTGAAAATGAAAGAGGGTGGAATCAGCTTTATCTTTTGAAACCGTTTCAAAAATTTGCAGCCGGAACCCTTCACTTGAAAACCTGCGAACATTTTTTAAGGAGTCCAATACTCTTAACCGGGAAGTCCCAAAGATTCCATCCATTACTTTGGGAGTATTTGGCGGTGGATCAATTACTGAATTCATATCGAACCAGAATAAAGAGTCTTGGCCAATAAGAACTTGTAAGAGCAAGATATGGAAAATAAATAGTTTCATCTAAGCCTTCTCATCGATTCAGTGGGTACCCATCCTTTTTTACCATCAATTAAAATAATTTCTATCCAGTTTTCCTGAGTTTGTTGGATCTCCACTCGTATGCCCTCATTGATCCGGAATAAGACCGTATTTTCTCCATAGTACGGGCCAGAATAGGTATTCACGCCATTTGCAGTAATTACACCAAAATGGGAACGTTTGTTTTGGAAATATTTATCGACAGCAATGCCATGCACGCCTAAAGTTACAATAATCATCAGCGTAACAATGTGCTGATGAAAAAAGCCTGCGAACCAGCCAAACTGAATGCAGAATACTAATAATGCTTCTATGAACAGCAGACAACTTCCAAAAAATATCAATTCTCGGAACGTCAACGAACCTTTTGCCCGGCGATATAAATCGAGTAGAATAAATGGTTTCGGCATCTCGATACGGTCCACCTGTCTGGCCTGAGTGACTTGAAGATTATGATAAATATCCTTATCTCGAGGTTTCATGGATAGCGCATTATAATAGGACCATGCTGCCAAACCAATGGAATGTATCCTGTAATAGGCATTCCCCAAGTTATAATAAAGGTCACCATTCTCAAATCCCAATTCTAAGATTGATTCGTAGGCCTGAATCGCATCAGTATAATTCCCATCACCCATTGCTTTATTTCCATCTTCAAACAACGTTTCCGGAATCTGGGCAGACAGCACACCAAACATGAGCAAAGCCAGGGGAATTTTACGGGTCATAATTGTCTGTCCATCTCTTTTAAAAGGGCCGTTGTATCCGCTAATATTTTTGGTTCCCGTTCCAGGCCTTCAGGGGCAAATCGTCCGGCATCGCAGTCCTTCAGCAAACCCGTCAATTCTTTCATTTTATCTTCGCTTAAGTGCGGTTCCATTAATACTTCAACACGAGCAGGATCTAAGTTTTGTGTTGGGAGCAATAATTTATTTTTCAAATAAGAATAAATAGCTCTGCTTGCCGATTCAAAAGGATCACCATTGGATTTTCTTAATTCCCGTAGTGCAGTCCGTAATGCACCTCGTATTTGACGGCTTTCTTCCGTAGCGAGCCGATAACCAGTGACCTGGGAAAGCAGGACAGGAAAAATAAAGATTGCAATTGATGCAAGATAAAAGAATAAAACCGATCTTGGCCATTCATTTTTCCCAATCTTAGTAAAAATGGAGGAAGAAGCATGAATAAACCGGATATCCTGTCCAATCAATTCTACCTCTTTTTTGGTCAGGCCGGAACTAGCAACTGCACTTTTTTCACCAGGCAATATGGGAATATCAATAGGGTTGGTCTGGGTACGAATCCATTTTTTTTCATTAGGGTCAAAATATGACATTTGTATTCGGGGAATGGTTATGGTCCCGGCTACCCTTGGAATTAATATGTATTCCCAGGTCTGGGTTCCCGTCACAGCATCACGGAATACATCTTTGTTAAAATTTTCTGTAGGTGTAAATGCTTCTAATTGGTCAGGGAATTTTATTTCCGGCAAAGAGAACAAACCAAGATTTCCGGATCCTTTCATGGAAATAGTGAATGTGAAGCCTTCATTCACTTTTGCTGTATCACGATCGGTATTGGATATAATATTAAAAGATCCTACAGCCCCGTTGAAATCGAAAGGGCGAGGTTCAGGAAAAGGTAAAATTGAGATAGTTTGCTCCTCTGACACAAGGATTTTTGTGGTAGTTTCTGAAAAAAATGAATCAAAGAATGGATCAAAAAATGGATCACGGCGCCTCTTTTTCTTTTTTAACTCAACCTGTGCCTTGACCCGCAGGGATGGGATGGCATGCTTGTCCGAAGGGATGGGGAAAAGTGCCATTTGGCCAAGGGTGGCGACCTGATATTTTACTCCCTTTAGATTCACAGTTCTGTATTGCAACCGCTGCGGAGAGAACAGGTTCTCCACCCAGAATCCTTGAAACTCCGGAATTTGGAATGGTTCAATGGAAATATTTACTCTTTTATAAAGTTTATAGGTCACAGTAATCTGCTCACCTAAATAAGCCTTGTCTTTATCGATTTCCGCCACCACAAACACCTCATTCCCCTGGGAATTAGATGTTTTTTTTACAAGAATTTGTATTGGCTTGCCACGAAATGTTTTTCCATCAACAGTACCGGTTAAGGCGGGGATTGTTAGTGTGCCTTCCCGATTGGGAGATAGGGTCCAAGTTAAGGTTCGGGTGCTGGTCATACTGCCGTTTATCCACTGCACATTGGTCTGCTGACCCGGCCCGCTAACAACCACAAAATCTTTTTTCACAGGGTCCATGTTCACACTGGCAAATGATTTTGAACCGCTGACTTCAACGGAAAGAGTAATTAAATCATCTTGGGTAATTCGATTCCGATCCACCGATATTTGAACCGATTGTCCCACAACACAGGACAGCCACAAAACCGTTCCCAGTATACGAATCACCAGTCCTTCTCCAGTTTTCTAGATTTTGCTTTGGCGATTTGTCGCTTCTGATTGATTTTTTCCTGATCTTTTAATGCATTAAGAATAGCCTCTGCTTGTAGTTGCTTGTCTGTCTTAGGGTCGTTGCCCTCTTCCTGGGTCTGCTCGGTAATTTTCTGTTTTTGGTCTTTATTCTTTTCATCCCCCTGCTGTGCCTGATCTTCTTTTTGTTCTTGTTTTTGCCGATCTTTTTCTTCATCAGATCCGGATTGGTTCTGATCTTGGTTATCCTTGTCTTGCTGATGATTGTCCTGATTTTCCTGCTGCTGGTTTTTTGTTTCCTGTGAATTCTGCTGATCTTTCGAATCTTGGTTCTGATTAGAATTCTGTTGCTGGTCCTGCTGTTGCTGCTGTAAGTGTCTTTTTAGAAGTTCATAGTTGACCTTGGCATCCTCATTCAGGGGATCAGATTCAATTGCCTTCCTGAAAAAAGCCAGGCTTTCCTCCATTTTCTGCTGTTCATTAAATAAAGTTCCAATATTGTATAGCGCCTTGGACTGTAATGATTTATCCTTTGTCCTCATAACATTATTGAGAACCCGGGCCGCAGTTTCGAAATCTTTTTGCTGGTATGCGGAAGTTCCCAAACCGAATCTTGCTGCATCATCTTTTTCCCTGTTCCGGAGAATACGCTCGTAATAAGTTCGAGCTTCATCAAATTTACCTTCCTGGTACAAAGTTTGACCCTTATCCTGGGCCAACGCCATAGAAATGGAAGAAATAAAAATGAAAGCAGTTGTTTTCATACTTTTTTGTTTTTAGGCCGGGTTGGAATGACAAAACCCGCGATGAGCAATACAAGTGCGAAAAAAGCTACAGATTGGTATCTGTCTTCGTATTCTGAAAATTCATGAGTACTGATGGTTTTTTTCTCCATACTATCGATAGCCTCTGCAATATCCAGGTGTGTGTCTCGATTATTATCAAACCAGAAAAATTTTCCATGACCAGCACGGGCAATATCTCGAAGAATTTTTTCATCAATTGTGGACGTGATCAATTTACCATCACGGTCCCGTTTATATTCCATGCGGCCGTCATTTTCACTTTTGACAAGTATTAAACTCCCCACTTCTGAGCCAACTCCTATAGTATATATTGCCAATCCGTTTCTGGCAGCCTGTTGTGCCAGTTCAATTGCCCGTCCCTCATGATCCTCACCATCTGTAACCAGGAGCATAATTTTGTATTTATCCTTCTCTTCCGTAAAAGCAGTCATGGCGGTTTGGATGGCTGAGCTTATCGCCGTACCCTGCGTAGGTATAATTTTTGTGTCAATTTCATTTAAGAATAATAATGCTGCTTCATAGTCTGTTGTCAGAGGAAGATATAAATGGCTGGTACCTGCGAACACAATGATAGCAACGCGGTCGCCTTTTAATTTTCGAATTAGTTGTCCTAGTTCGAATTTAGATTTTGCCAGGCGGCTTGGTTTAACATCCACCGCATCCATACTAGTAGAGGTGTCCAGGGCGATAACCAAATCAACACCTTTCCGTTCCACAGGCCTAACCCGGGTTCCTATTTGTGGCCCGGCTGCGGCAATCGCTAAAAAAAACAGCCCAATCATGATTATACGATTTCGCCACCGAATTCTATTATTATCCAGGTTTAACTCTAGGGTTTTCAATACGGAAGCAGATGCGTATTCGAAGAGAGCCCGTGATCGTTTTTCTTTCAATTTCCAGATCAGGAGCAGCATCACCTGCAGGGCTACCAAGAATAGTACCCAGGAATACCGAAATGCCATCAGGTTTTACTCCTGAAAACAGACCTGCGAAATGTTTCCATGGAAAGCCCAAGAAGAAATCCTGGTATTAGAAACCAGCCGTACAGTTCTTCATATTGCGTGAATTCACGAATTTCAATTTCTGACCTCTCTAACAGGTCGATTTCTTCATAGATGGTAGCCAGAGCTTCTTCATCGGTGGCCCTGAAGTATTTCCCTCCTGTTTGTTCAGCAATATGGATCAGAGTTTCTTCGTCAATTTCATTGCGGATTAAGCCACGGCCGGGTATTCTGGTATAAGATTGGTCAGTCCCAGCGCCAATGGTATAAATCCTGATGCCATACTGCGATGCCAGGTCTGCTGCAGTTTTTGGATCAATCTCACCAGCATTATTACTTCCATCCGACAATAGGATTATTACTCTGCTGTCTACTTCACTATTTCGTAATCGATTGGTGCCATTGGCAATGGCCATGCCAATGGCGGTTCCGTCGTGCTCTTTTGATGCTACATTAATTTCTTTCACTAGACTTTTCAATATACCTTTATCCATAGTGAGCGGACATTGAATAAATGATTCACCTGCAAACACCAGAATACCAATTCTATCTTCCTTACGGCCGTCAATAAATGCTGACGCGGTTCGTTTCACTGCTTCCAAACGATTTGGGGAGAAATCATCTGCCAGCATACTGCTGCTGATGTCGAGTACCATCATCATGTCAACTACATTGACATTGGTTTCATGCAGGTTATCAACCAATCTTGGACGAGCCAGCCCCAAAATAACCAGAAAAATGATAATAAAATGCAACGCAAACAGTATTCTTGATTTCTGCACACCATTTTTCCGTATCCTGTCAGAAATGAAAGCGGCAGATGAGATTCTTATCACCCCTTCCCGATTTTGGCCTGAATACCTGTACCATAAGTATAGCAATGGTATAATAATTGAAAGAATTAATAACCAGGGATGTTGAAAATCCATAAATAATATATTGTTTTTCTACTTTGTTTCTAATGACGTCTAAACAACGTACGTATATATTTGAGAAATGTTTCTAGGTGGTACAGGGCGGCAATGGAAATTTTATATTAATGAGCAGTATTTATTTCAATTGCGTGGTTTCTCTTCTTCTGAATCAGTTTCAGTATCAATATCATCCGTAGCTTCCATGATCTGCTCTTTGCCGGAATTCACTGCATCTTTGAATTCATTAATTCCTTTACCCAAACCGCGTGCCAGTTCAGGCAATCTTTTAGCTCCAAATAGCAGTAGAATAACCAGGAGGAGAATGATAACCTCTCCTGTACCAAGATTGAAAAACGCATAAAAAACGTCAGCTTGTCTCATGACAACCTCCCAAGTTTAACGAAAATAACGCAAAATATAGTACGCTGCTGCAATACCAATTATACTGGTAAAATTAAAATTCATCGCCAATCCAAATTTTAGCGTAATAATTTGTAAATCTAGTATGATCACACCCATCTCATTTCCTGCCAATCCGCCTATATCCAGTGATAAACTGGTCAAGAAAAAATCTTTTACAACTCCGGCAGGCAGCATCCAGCCAAAAAGGTTGCCCAATACACCGCCAATCGCAGCCCCTACAAATAAGCCTACAAGGATTAGAGATACGTTTCTTTTAACCATGCTTATACATTACCCGCTGGGATGATCCATTTGTGACTCAACTGTTCCTCTATGAGGATTGGTTAGCCACCGGAAAATATTCCAACAGATATAAAGCATAACTAAGGGCAGTAAAACCAAGCCCTTAAATGTAAGTAAGATAACACCACCAATAATGTAAACGATTAACGATACTGAATTGGTTTTTCCTGATCTAAAAGAAAACGATGGCGGTTTGATAAAATGGATGGGACTTATCATTAAAATGGCAAGTCCGGAAACAAGCATCAGTGCGGTTCGTGGGTCCCCGGTGTTACCATAAACATCTTTGCTGAAAAACAGGTAGGCAAACAGCGCAATTGTCGCAACCGGTGTTGTGAGGCCCTCTGTATAAGATTTTGGTTTTCCCGGCACTTGATTCAAATTGAATTTTGCCAGCCTAATGGTACCAAACATTAAAGGTATAAAACTAATGATCCCACCCAGCAAAGGAGGCAAACCATTCACATACAGAGAATACACTAAAATAGAAGGCACAACGCAGAAAGATACTGTATCCGCCAGAGAGTCAAATTCAAGCCCGAATTGGGAATCAATTCCCAGCATTCTGGCGATCTTCCCATCAAAAAAATCAAAAATAGCAGCAATAAGGATAAAAATCCCACCTTTCATTGGATCTCCATCCAGGATGAGTACAATAGCCAGAAAACCCAGAAACATATTTACCAAAGTAAGAATATTGGGTATAAATCGTTTTTTAACTCTGCTTTTCTTCTGATTTTGATTGCTCATGAATATGTACCTATAATTGTCCTGTTGCCTTTAACATTCTGCCCTAATTCTACGGCCAAAGTTACGTGTTTTGGGAGAATCAAATCTGTGCGCGATCCAAATCGTATAAAACCGAGCCTTTCACCCATTTTCATCGTTTCTTGCGGAATCGCGTAACAAAGAATCCTTCTGGCCACCAGGCCAGCCACCTGTTTCAATTTAATGTTACCAATTTTTGAGATGATTAAAACCTCTGTCCTTTCATTTTCATTGGATGCTTTGTGATCAAAAGCGGCCAGAAATTTACCATGGTGGTACTCCACTTTTGAAAATCGGCCATGAATAGGCATTCGATTGACATGAACGTTGAATACATTCAAAAATATGGATACAAGCACCGCACTGCCAACATCGGGATCATCCACTTCTTCAATCTTGATGACTTTGCCATCTGCAGGCGCAATGATAATATTTCCGTCATCCGGACACATTCGAATGGGATCCCGAAAAAAGACAAGGAAAAATACAAGCAAAAGTACAAGAGCGTAAGCAGGGGCCAAAGTGGTATTGGTTGTCCAGGCATACAGCACCGTAAGAATTGTAACTACGCACAATGGTAAAATGAAGATACTGCCTTCGGAAGCGATTTTCATTTTTTTATTTTACCTGCGCCTGTATTTTCCTAGACGCATTTCAACTTTTCTTTTTTTCCCGTCCCGATATACCCTTAGTGACAATATATCGCCTGAACGCAGGTCATTTTCTAGAATTACTTTGCGAATATCACTAGGCATATATACTTTTTCACCATTGGCACTGATGATGACATCCCCAGGCTCCAATCCAGCCCTGTATGCAGGACTACTGGTGTTCACTTCAACAATGATAACACCGTCTCTGAAAGGAATATCTAGGTACTTGGCAATACTTTTTGTAACAGACTGCACAACCAATCCCGTAGAATACCCCCGATCCACATGCCCTGTTACCCGCAGTTCTTTTGCAATCCGCTTGGCGGCATTGATGGGAATTGCAAACCCAATGCCTATAGAGCCCTGAGCATAATCTGACCCGGTGAAAATAAATGTATTAATTCCAATCACTTGCCCGAGTGCATTGACCAGTGGTCCGCCGGAATTGCCAGGATTAATGGCAGCATCTGTCTGGATCATATCCTGGAATACCTTCCCGGATTTTTGCTGACCAAAATCCATATGTATCGCACTGATTATTCCCACACTGGCCGATGGTTTGTTGCTGACAGAAAAAAGTTGAAACGGGTTGCCGATTGCAATGATCCATTCACCGATCATCAGGTCATCAGAATCCCCCAGTTCTGCGTAAGGGTAATTATTCCCATCCAGTTTCAGGAGTGCCAGATCGGATGTTTCATCTGTCCCAACAAGTTGTGCATCATATTCATTTCCGCCAGACAGGATCACCGTAATGCGATCAGCACCCTGAACAACATGATGATTGGTCAAAACATACCCATCAGGGCTGATCACCACTCCGCTACCCGATGATTTCATAGGAATAATATCTCTGGGAAATCCAAAACCAAAAAAAGGATCAAATGAAAAAGAAGAGACATGTTGCTCTACATTGATACTGGCGACTGCAGGACCTACTTTTTCAATTGCCCGCGTAATGGCTGTTTCCCTTGATATGGCTATGTCGCTGGCCAATATCCCAGACACCAGAAACAAGTGTACTAGTATAATCTTTCTAATCAACATAATCTACTTTTTCCAGGAAAAGGCCCTGCGGAGGTGCTTTTTGAACCCGCGCATCCTTTTGCGGTTCCAACAATAAGGATTCAAAGCCATCCTGGGGAAAATTTCCTTGGCTTGTTTTTATCATTGTGCCAACAAGGTACCGCACCATATGATGTAAAAACCGATTGCCTGAAATGAAAAAATTTACGAAATCCCCCTGACCTTTCCATTCGGCTTGATAGATTGTGCAATGAGTGTTCTTCTGATCCAATCTATATTTGCCAAATGATTGAAAATCATGATCCCCAATGACCAATACGGCCAATTTATTCAGTCTTTGTATATCCGGAACACGCAGGCACCAGGCCTGGTTACGGTATAAGATTGAGTCCCCTGTGTAACATTGATAACGATAATGCCGTCTTACCGCATCAAATCTGGCATGAAAATTATCTGTCACTTTTTCAATGGACATAATACGGCAATCCTCGGATAGGTGTGCATTGAGCGCATCTTTTAATTCTCGCTCTCCCAATTTGGTCGCAAGGTCAAAGTGAGCGACCTGGCCCGTTGCATGAACACCGGTATCTGTACGCCCCGAGCCATGGACAGGAATTCTTTGAGTGGATTTGTCAATATTCAGCAAAGCCTGTTCCACCTCTCCTTGTACCGTCCTTACACTTGCTTGAATCTGCCAGCCAAAAAATAATGTACCATCGTATTGAATAGTCAGCTTAAACCGTGACATAGGAATGGATTCCCATCAAACACGTAAGCATCCCAAAGACAATTATTCCGTCTGACCATTGAAAAGACGTGAATGGATAAACACTTCGTGGCAATACACTGCCATACCCTCGCATAAGCACAATGGTTGTAAGTGTGTCAGCTCTATTTAGGTTGAGAATAATAAAATCAGGTATAAACATTGCGATCGATTTTAATCGTCTGAAGAAATCCTTTTCAATTTTAAATGCAAGTGCTTTTTGTGATTGCTCCATCCTTTTCCATTCTTCTTGAAAACTGGGAAAAAATCGTATGGTAATATCAAAAAATAGAAATAGGTCATCCACCCATTTCCACGGTTTACCTATTGCAAACCAAACGCTTCTCATGGCGATAAATATATCCTGCGATTTGGCTTGAATTGTGTACGCTGTCATTACATTCACCAACACCATCAGCCGGATCGTTGCCAAGCTGACATCCAAAATAATTTCAGGTATTAGTCGATCAGATACGAAAAAAGAAATACCAAAAAACAGGATGCCGGTCAATGGAAAAAATTTTATAAATGGTATAATCCGTTTTTTCCATTCCTGCCAATCTTTGCGAATTGAAAAAATAATAAAAAAACTGACAATGACATGCAGTAAAAGCAGGACCGGTGTCTGGGAAAGCAAAGTTGAAATAGAGAAGCCAAGGAATAGAGTCAGACGTGTTAATGGATTCATTAAAGAACAAAAAATGTTATATTCATATTAAACCCTGCATCTCTATTATGATGCAATACGGGGTTTAAAGAAATAGATTGAATCCGTTCCAGCCGTGTCAGGTATAATGCATCTATGGCCGAAACAATATGATTTAAAACCACAGCACCAATAAGGAATTTCCCAGTCAAGGCCAAACCATCGCTATGGATACGCATATCTTCAAATTTTTTTCGATTAGAATCTGTGTCCCAGGCCCAATCGAAACCGGTTCCTGCCCTATAAATATCTTCGGGCTCGCGAAACCGTAAATGCTCTTCATTGAATAAAGTAATATTTTGATAATTACCTACATCTACCCAATACTGATGATTTTTACCCTCGGAGTTTATTCCAGCATGCTCAGCCGCGAATGCCTCGTAACTTGAACGTTCATAACGAGAAAATGCATAGGCACCCACACAACTCGTCCATAAAAATAGTTCAGATATCCTAAAAACGCGGGCTCTAAGAAACTTGCCCTGTGCACTTTCCCCCCAGCCAGGCATCAACGCTGATTTAGCCACGGGATGTAGCTTTAAGCTTTGCCCATAAAGCACGGCAGTATTAAGCAATATGATCAGAAAAGTTTTTTGATACATTTTAAAGGCCCAATTACCATGAAAATTACAAAGCACAAAGTTGCAAATACATCACCATATCGACTGTAAAAACTACCGGAAGTATATAAGGGAATGGTCTCTTTAAATACTGCTTCTACACCCAGAGGGATTTTCCTCTGCACTACCCCAGTAGGCAATATAACGCCTGAAATTCCAGTATTTCCTGATCTAACGACAGGAATCCTGTTCTCGATAGCCCGTAGCCGCGCTAACTCAAAATGCTGGTAAGGACCGGCAGAATTCCCCAGCCAGCCGTCATTGGCCTGAATCATAAGGATCTCAGCCCCATTTTGAACAAATTGTCGGGCAATACGCGGTAAGCTAGACTCATAGCAAATTAAATCTGAAAACTCTACTTCGTTCAATTTAAATACCTTATAGTCAGTGCCGCCCCGAAAAACACCGCGATCTATATTTAAGTTCAATTTTTCCAATGGATGAAACAGGGTTGGAAACAAATCATATTCTGCGAAGGGCACAAGATGAATTTTCTCATACATTTCATAGTCTTCCTCGGGGCTTAAATACATGGCGCTATTAAAATATAACTTATCCCCATTTGGGTCAATAACTCTATCTATCGTTCCCACAAGAATCGGAATCCCGGATGCATCAACTTTTGTTTGTAATTGCGATCGGACACGGTTATTTAATCTCAAATAGGTTGGAAGAGCAGTTTCAGGGAATAAAATAAAATCCGGATGCAGGGATATGGCAACACCATACAGTGAATCCATAAACATCATCGTCTCCTGCCGGCTGGAATAATCCCATTTTTCATTGGGATCCACATTGGGCTGAATTATTGCTATATCAATATAATCGGACTTGGGTTCAAATAATTGCATTCTGCCCCATCCGGAAATAAATAACCCTATGAAAATAATTGCAGTGAAAAGAGACAACTTCTTTACGTTAGTCCTTGACTGCACGACATGATAAAGTATTACATTAACAGATATAATCCATAATGCTAAGCCATAGGTTCCTACGATATCTATATTTTGTAATAGTGGTAAATAATCTGTTTGGGTCAACGCCAAATTGCCCCAGGCGTATCCCAGGGGTCCAAAACTGCGGACCCATTCAAGGCAAACAATCAGAAATGGCAGGATCAAATAGAGATTCACATCCTTGCGGAGAGCACCAATGATCGCCCCGGCTATCCCCCAGAATAGTGCCAGATAAACAACTGCGCTTATTAGGGATAAAAGAACCACACTAAAATCAGCACCGGAGTTAACTCCCATCCAATAATTCGATATGAAATTATAAATCAAGCCAAAAAGAAAACCTGATTTGAAATTATCCCTTAAACCATGGTTAAACCAGGTATGGATCAGAGGAATGAAGCCAATATAAACTAATAAACCCAGGTGCCAAGGCTGGTATGCAAACCCCACACATATCCCTGATACAATGGCTAGCTGCCATGCGGGCCTTGTAAATATGTAATTCATTTTACTCGGGTTCGATCTAAAAATTGTTGTAAAACGATTGCAGCGGCCCGTTGATCGATTATTTCCTTATTATGTCCAGATTTTATGTTTTCTTCAAGTAATGATCTTTCGGCTGCAACAGAGGATAATCTTTCATCTTCCATGTAAATAGGAAGACAAAGTGAGGAAAGGGATTGGGTAAAGTCTCTTACCTTTATCGTCTGCTTAGTATCTTGGCCTTTCATTCCTATTGGGATTCCAACCACAATTGATTCCACATCCTTTTCAGCAATTATTTCTTTTAGTTCGGATATGAGAAATTCAGAATTTTTATTCTGAATTGTTTTCAAGGGCGATGCGATCAGTTTTGTTGTATCTGAAAGAGCCAATCCCACTCGGACATCGCCATAGTCAACTCCGAGAATTCTGCCCATAGATTTTAAATGGGTTTACGTAGGTGTTTTTTTAAGATTTTCCCTGGCTTGAAACGGGTTTTTTTGTGGGCCGGTACATAGATTTCCTCATTTGTTCGCGGGTTTCTTGCCCGAGGCTTTGCTTTAGTAGGTTTGGATTCAAATACTCCAAAATTCCTGATTTCGATGCGCACATAAGGATTATCTTCACATAAATAATCGCGCAGTACGGTAAAGAATTCATCAACGAGTTTAACAGATGAACGCACACTGATCCCTTTTCTATTCGCAATCTCAGTAGCGATATCCCGTTTTGTATATGTTTTAATTTCCATTAACGGCCTGTCCTTTCTACATAGTCTATATTTTTTAAATTGGATAGCTTATTCATCAATCTGTTAAGCTGGCGATTATTATTCATCTGAACAATTAGGTTAGCAACACTAACGGAGTCATTGACTTTCGTGTCTACACTGATAATATTCACATTTTGGTTGGAAATACATTCTGAAATGTCCTTGAGCCAACCTTTATAATCTTGTCCCATAATCCGCAAGCGGACATTAAAATAATCTGAACGTTTCACATTCCAGTTCACGGGAATCAAACGGTCCGTTTCATTGGCCAGTAATGGCAGACTTTTGCACGACGAAATGTGGACGGTCACCCCTCGGCCCCGAGTAACAAAACCCATTAGATCATCCCCGGGAATTGGATTACAGCATTTCCCAAAATTAACCATTAGGTTATCTATCCCATCCAATTCGATACCGGCACGGGCTGATCTGGCAAATTTCAAAAACCGAGATGACTCATCATCCTCCAGGTTTCCATTTTCAATTGGTTTTTGAGGACGTAGCTTTGTTAGCATATCCCGAACTGTAATATTTCCTGTTCCAATCTCTTTTAATAAAGTATCCCGGTCTGAATACCCGAAACGCTCATAGCTTTCCTTGAATTCCTTTACATCCTTCGCCATTTTCAATCTGCGCAGTGTTTTTTCAAGCAATTCAATTCCTAATTTGATACTCTCATCATCCCGAAGTTTTTTCAAATACCTGTTGACCCGGTTGCGGGCCTTGCTTGTCACTATATATTTCTGCCATCCATAACTGGGCATTTGTTTCTTGCCAGTAATAATTTCAACCATGTCTCCATTTTTTAATTTTGTGTTCAGTGGTACAATTGAATGATTGACTTTTGCTCCCATACAGTGCATACCAACCTGCGTATGGACCTGAAAGGCAAAGTCTACAGGAGTCGCTCCAATCGGTAATTGAATTAAATCGCCTGCAGGCGTAAAAACAAAAATCTCTTCACTAAACAAATCAATTTTAAGTAAATCCATGAATTCTTTCGGATCGGTTGATTCGTTTTGAAGTATTTCCAAAAGTTCACGAAGCCATTTGACATTTTTATCTATCTCAGCCGATTTCCCATCCTTATACACCCAGTGAGCTGCGACACCAATTTCTGCAGTCTCTTCCATTTCAACCGTGCGGATCTGGATTTCCACCATTCTTCCTTCGGGGCCAACAACAGTCGTGTGCACAGACTGGTATCCATTGGATTTTGGCATTGCAATGAAATCCTTAAACCTCTCCTGAATAGGATTGTACAGGCTATGGACTATCCCCAAAGACAAGTAACACTGCTCCACCTTCTCCACCACAATCCGGATCGCATACAGATCATATATTTCTTCAAATTCCTTATCTCTAGAGACCATTTTTCCATAAATAGACGCTAAGGATTTTGGCCGACCGTAAATACTGGGCTTAATATTATATTTTTTTAATTCATCCTGAACGGGTTTAAGAATACTTTTGATGAATTTTTTCCGCTGCCTGTTCGTGGTTTTGACTTTGGAATCTATTTCTTTAAAAACAGATGGATTTAAAGTTTTTAGGACAAGATCATCCAGTTGAGCCTTAACAGAAGACATTCCCAGGCGATGAGCCAATGGAGCATATATTTCCCTGGTTTCTACTGCGATTCTATGCTGCTTGATCCGAGACATATGCCCAATGGTCTCCATATTATGTAGCCGGTCTGCAAATTTGATAATAATAACCCGGAGATCTTTGGCTACGGATAATAACATTTTCATAAAGTTTTCTGCCTGCTTCTCTTTTCTCGATGAAAACACGATCCCACCGACCTTCGAAACACCATCCACAAGATCTGCAACATCATTGCCGAAATCCTGCATCAATTCATCCAGCGTGGCATCTGTGTCTTCAATGGTATCATGCAATAAACCGGCAATGATTGTTGTCAGATCCATATGCCACTTGGCCAAGGTGCTGGCAACAGCTATACAATGATTAAAAAAAGGTTCACCGGATCGGCGTTTTTGTCCCTTGTGGTGGTTCAAACCAAATTCATATGCTTTCCACAATTTGAGTTTGATATCATCATTTGATTTGTCTTTTGGGATTGAAATGGCATCAAATAACTTTTGAAATGGTCTGGGATATTCCCCGAATAATTGAGGAGCAAGTGCGGTAAGAGGGTTGTCCATTAAAAAGGCGCATCCGCAGGAGATAAATTCTCAAAGCGGGCAAATCTATTTAAGAAAGTAGCCTGGATCAATCCCGTAGGTCCGTTTCTTTGCTTCGCCACAATAATCTCAGCTTTGCCCTCATCCTCTTCTTCCTGACTGTAAACCCAGGGCCTATACAGAAAAATGACTACATCGGCGTCCTGCTCAATGGCACCACTTTCCCGCAGGTCTGATAACTGCGGTTTGCGGTCTGCACGCTGCTCGACAGCTCGGGAAAGTTGCGAAAGTGCTACTACGGGTATATTTAACTCCTTGGCAAGCGCCTTTAAGGATCTGGAAATAACAGATATCTCCTGCTGTCTGCTTTCTACTCCTTTCGGGCCCTGCATCAGTTGCAGATAATCCACTACAATCATCCCAATATTGTGTTTTGCTTTAAGCCGCCTTGCCTTGGCACGGAGTTCCAGAACCGTTAACGCTGGAGTATCATCGAGGTGGATGGGGGCTTCCGCCAGGGTGCCCACAGATAAACTTAAATTCTTCCAGTGGGTCTTGGGTAGATTCCCAGTTCTTACCAAATGGCTGTCAACCCGGGCTTCTGAACAAAGCAGCCTCATGGCCAATTGATGGTTCGCCATCTCCAGGCTGAACATGCCAGTACCAATACCGGCTTCTACCGCAGCATTTCTTATTAATGAAAGTGCCAGTGACGTTTTTCCCATCCCTGGTCTGCCGGCGATAATGACCAAATCACCATCTTGAAATCCAGATGTTTTATCGTCTAAATCTATTAATCCGGATGGGACACCAATGACAGATCCTTTTTTAGAACTGATCTTATCTAATTTTTCAAATGTATCCTGTAAAATAGACTCAATGTGCTGGAAACCTCCCCTTAGACGACTTTGAGTTATATTAAAAATAGATTGTTCAACAGTATCCAGGATATCTTCTATTTCCTGACTGTCATCGTATGCTTCCTTGGCAATATCGTGCGAAAGGCCAATAAGGCGGCGCAGAAGAGCTTTTTCCAAAACGATTTTTGAATAACGTTCAACGTGGGCAGTTGTGGGGACTGCTTCGACCAGACCTGTGACATAATAGGTCCCGCCAATGGCATCTAATTCCTTTTTCTTCTTCAGAGCATCGATCACCGACACCGTATCGATGGGGTCACCCTTATCAAAAAGGGTGATCATTATGGAATAAATCCTGCTGTGAGCATCCTTGTAAAAATGCTCGGGGTTGAGCCACTGTATTGTTTCACTCACGGCTTCTTTGGAAGCCAGCATGGAACCCAATACAGCCTGTTCTGCTTCTTCAGATTGCGGTTGTACGTTTAGGATCTGGTCTGCTGGTTCTGCCATAGCTAGGATTCACCATGAATATATTTTTGGATCCATTGAAAATCTTCCCAGGCGGTCTGTTTTAATCCCGGATTGCGCAGCAATGCCGCCGGGTGGTAGGTCACACGTAACGGCGTTCCGGCATAACTATGGATTTTACCGCGCATATCCTTTAGCGGGACATCGAGTTTTAAGAGGGTTTTTGCCGCAACACGGCCCAAAGCGACAATTAAACGAGGATTGATCAGACCAATCTGTTTTTTAAGGTATGGCTCGCATTTTTCCACTTCTGATGGTAATGGATCTCTATTACTAGGAGGGCGACATTTTATTACATTGGCAATAAATACATCTTTATTTCGATCTCTACCGATTGCTTTTAATATCTTATCCAATAATTTTCCAGAACGGCCAACAAACGGTTCGCCTTGGAGGTCCTCTTGTTCGCCGGGTGCTTCCCCAACCAACAGCAGGTTTGCCTTTGGATCACCAACACCAAAAACAAATTCCGTGCGAGATTTTCCCAGGGGGCATTCCTGGCACTCACGGATTGATTCCCCAAAAGATTCAAGACTTAGAGATTCATGATCCTTTTGGATCATTGCCGGTCTATTGGTTGTTGGCTTGTTCAGGTACAATTCATCCCCAAAAAGATCTCGCTGTTGTCTTAAATATTGGTGAATTGAACCTCTTTGATTCATTTAACCAAGTTCGTCTGTTTTTCTCCAGGTGACATCCCCGTCGAGGAATTTGTTGATCGCAACTGTAGTTACTTTTTCTTTTTCCACATATTCCTCCGGTGTTGATTCTTCCACTTCATCAAATACACCGTAATCATCGCTCTCCACTTCTTGAAGGGTTGCTTCAAGAACCCGCTCCCCTAATTCACGGCGAGCCTGACTAAACATGGCGGCAACAGCCTCGTACATATTATCTGCGTGTTCTTCCACATCCCGGAATGGTATTGTTTTAATTCCCATAGAGAACTCCTTCTTTTAATTGATTAACGACATTTATTAATTCTTTTGTTGCCAATTCAAGATCTTCATTAATGATCACACAATCAAAACGATCTTTATATCCCAATTCCTCTTCAAATCTTTTTAACCGTATTTCAATCCGCCTCGATGAATCCGATCCCCGTTTTATTAATCTCTCCCGCAAGGCTTCAACACTGGGCGGTAATATAAAAATAGAATAGGTATTGTGTGGATTATTTGCTTTAAGCGACATGGCCCCTTTTACATCCAACTCAAATAAGAGGGTTTCATTGTTTTCAAGGGAGCGGTTTAATGTGGATTTTGATGTTCCATAATAATTCCCATGGACATTTTCCCATTCGGCAAACTCATTCTTTAAAATCCGATCTTCAAATTCTTTCTTTGAAATAAAATGATAATCTACACCATTTTGTTCATTTTTCCGGCGTTCTCTTGTAGTGTATGAAATCGACCATCCAATATCCTCCCGTACCTGCCGCAGTGCTTTGCATAAGGTGGTCTTTCCGGACCCGGAGGGAGCTGAAATGGTTATAATATTTTTCATTACAATATATTCTGGGCCTGTTCCCGGATTTTCTCGAGTTGATCCTTCATTTCAACCACATGCCCTGTTATTTCCGTTTGTGGGCTTTTTGCCCCGATCGTATTCACTTCCCTGCCAATTTCCTGGATCAAAAAGTTGATCCGTTTCCCTACAGGTCCATCCTCATTTATATAATCTTCAAGTTGTTTAAAATGACTCCGGCAGCGTACGATTTCCTCTGTAATATCCGCTCTGTCCGCGAGATAAGCAACCTCTTGGATCAATCGGCTTTCATCCAGAATTTCCCCTTCCAACAGCTTTGAAATTTTTTCTCGAAGAACCGCCTGGCGTTCATCGGTAAAATCAGTAGCAGAATCCGCAACCATATCTATGGTCTCCTGCAATATTTTTACTCGGCTTAATATGTCATTTTGAATCAAGCCGCCTTCTCGCGACCTCATATCATTCAATTGTTGCAGGGATTTTTCAACTGCCTCCACAACCAGGTCCGGATTCAAATTGTCCGGCTCTGCAGAGATTAACAAATCACTGACAGATATCAAATCACTCAATCCAAGCCGCTGTCCATATTGGACATGAATATCATTTAGAATGTTTTGAATGATTTCATAGCGTTCCCTGTTAAATCGTAGAGATGATGCATCATGGCTGTTACCGAGATCAATTCGGACCTGAACATTACCCCGCTTCAAATTTTCACTGATTTGATTACGAACTTTTTCTTCTATGTTGGGGTCTATGCTCAACCCGCGAAGTTTCACTTCAAGAAACCGTGAATTCACAGTCCGAATTTCTATTTCTACTTTATTCTGGCCCTGACCTGCTGACCCCCGGCCGAACCCTGTCATACTTTTGATCATATTTTCTGGTAAAATTGAGCCGGGAAACCTACGAAATCACCTGTCTATAATCCACACTAAACTATTGTTTATGGTTAATTTAAAGTTCCTGATCTACCAGGATGAATGCGCGGATCCAATCTGGAGAGATTCGTAGGGTTAAAAGGTGGTGATTACCAAGACCTGAGTTCAAATCAGACGCCAGGAATGCATAGTCTACACCAAACCCGGTCCAAAGAACACCAAGCCCTCCCGTCATATTGCCCAATTGATTTTTTCCAAACCGAAACGACAGTCTTTTTTTCACTATTGCTTCCACGCCAAAAGAAGAATCCAGCGAAATTGTTCCAGAGCGAATTTGGGATTCCAGGTGACGAGTATTCCCGGAGAAATTCACATTCATCAGCGTATGCATCTCTAACGGCAATGTCTCAGAAGAATAGGGTACATGCAGTCCAAAGGCCATGGAGGGTGTGGTCGTTTCGATCATGCCGTGATCCCAGATCAAACCTGAGGAGGGAATATTCCTCATGACAAATCCAAAATCAATATTATTTATTTTTTTTATCATCCCCAGATCCATCCCGAGGCCCAGCGCATAATGTGTATCCAGGCTGTAAGACAGGACTTTTACACCCAATCCAAGGGACAGTCCTCTTATTTTTCCCAAGAATGCGCCATGAATGCCCACCTGCTGCTGAGAAAAATAACGGACCTGGTCACCATCCAGTCGCTCACCCTCATCAAGAATACCATTGCCTTCTCCTGCATCCTGGGTGCCAAATACGCCGTCCAGTCCCCAATCCAGCAGTGTTTCTCTTGTATCCGGAATAGACCCTATTCCCTCATATAATACATTAAATCCCATCCTTGTTTTTTTTTGGATCATGACCTGTCCGCTTAGAATGTCACTATTAATCAATCCAGCGAAACGGGATTGGTGAGTTAATTCAACCTTATTCTGGGATTCAAAAACAAAAAATGGATTTACAAGTGCGGCTGCAGCTGTCGGCATGGCGTAAGCAGTAGTGGCATTGCCCAAGGCTGCGATGCGGGCATTGGTCACATGGTCAAATAATTCCCAGCCATAGTTAACCCAGACACCATCGCCAGTTAAAGGCGATATGGTGCATAAAATGAAAAAATAATTAAAGACCGTGGTCTTTTTTAAGTTCATCCAACTTTTGCAATGCTTCTAAGGGTGTTAAGGAGTTTACGTCCAACGTATTCAGATCCTTTCTTAAACGGGATTCCTGCTCCTGGAAAAGAGTTAACTGATCGGAGGAATCAGGCGGTAGAGCAGGGTCGTCTCTCTCTAAAGACTGGGAGATGTGATGGTTTAAAATCTCCGTGGCGCGGTGAATCACGGATTTTGGCAGACCGGCCATCCGGGCTACATGGATACCATAACTTTTATTTCCGGTACCTTTTGTAATGGAACGTAAAAATATGATCCGGTCACCAAATTCCTTCACTTCCACATAATGATTCTCCAATCGATCCAGGGTAACACCTAAATCTGTCAATTCATGGTAATGGGTAGCAAATAACGTCCGTGCATTCACGCCGGGAGCGTCATGGAGATACTCCGTGATTGCCCAGGCCAGAGACAAGCCATCAAAGGTGGCTGTACCCCTTCCGATCTCATCCAGAAGAATCAGACTTTGGTCTGTGGCATTGTTCAAAATATTTGCAGCCTCATTCATTTCGACCAAAAATGTACTTTCCCCACCAGCCAAATTATCGCTGGCCCCAACCCGGGTAAATAATCGGTCTACGATTCCAATCTTTGCTGATTTTGCCGGTACAAAGCTCCCGATCTGTGCCATGAGGACAATCAATCCGACCTGTCGGAGATAAGTGGACTTCCCGGCCATATTGGGTCCTGTGATCAAATGGATCTGATTCTTTTTTCCATCCATGTTAAGATCATTGGGAATAAATTTCTCTGTTGCCGGTAGAAGCTGCTCAACTACGGGATGGCGGCCTTTTTTAATTTCCAGTACTGGCTCATGGGTAAGCACCGGCCGTGTATAATTTCTTTTGGAAGCTGTTGCAGCAAAACCGCAAAGCAGATCCAGCCGGTTGATCAATTTGGCATTTGTATGTATGGAAGTATTTTCCGCAAGAATGAAACGGTTTAGTTCACGAAAGATGTTGGCTTCTATTTCAAAAATATCTTCTTCTGCGGAGATGATTTTTTCTTCATATTCTTTTAATTCTTCAGTGATATACCGCTCAGAATTCACCAGGGTCTGTTTTCGAATGTATGAAGAGGGGACTTTCTCCTGATGCACTTTTGTAACTTCGATATAATAGCCAAAAACCTTATTATAGCCCACTTTCAAGGATGAGATGCCCAATTCCCGGCGGGCTGCTTCCTGGAAGTTTGTGATCCAATCTTTACCGCCCTTTAACAGGATTCTCAATTCGTCCAGCTCAGAATTGAACCCTGTTTTAATAATATTGCCCTGCGTGAGTTGTATAGGCGCTTCCTCATTCAGAGTCTCCCGGATCTTGCCCACCATACTAGATGCGTCTACGAATAAACTGGAAAATGTCTGTAGTGCAGTGTCAGCAGATTCTGCAAGGTGTTTCTTCCAGGCCGGGATTTTATCCAGCATCTCTGCCAAGCCAACCACATCTCGAGGCGAAGCTTTCCCTTGATTTATTTTTCCAAGGATGCGTTCTATATCAACGCTGTTTTTTAAGGATTTCCGTATCGATACCAGAACCTGCTTCCGAGTCGTAAACCCAAGGACCAGATCCAGGCGTTTATCCAATCGTTTTTTGTCTGTTAGGGGACGATGCAGCCATTGCCGGAAAATCCTGCCGCCCCCTGCAGTCAATGTATTATCAAAACAATCCACCAGAGTGCCGTGCGTACCCTGGGTAGACAAAGATTGAAATACTTCCAGATTTTTCATGGTAAAACCATCCAGACCCATCACACCCTCGCTGAGCACAGGAGTCACAGTTGAAATGTGATCCAAGTTCATGCTCAGATTTGTTTTAATATGGTGCATCAAAGCCCCAGCTGCTGAAATACCCAGGGGAAAGTCATCACAGCCAAAACCTTTCAGCGACGGCAGATTAAAATGCTGAGTCAATGTCCGATAACTTGATTCCTGATCAAATATCCAGTCATCAACTTGTGTAACGAACGGCTTTAACTCGATATACCAGTCTGAAAGTGAATAAACAATTCTTTCGCCCAGGACAACTTCACTCGGAGAAAATTGCAGTAAAGATTCTTTGATTTTTTCTGTAGGGCACTCACCTAGATGAAATTCTCCTGTGGATGAGTCTAGGACAGCAAAACCGGCATGGTCGTCGTTATTAAAGGTAAGAGATGAGATGAACTGGTTGGATTTTTCGCTTAAAGCTTTATCAGACATTAGAGTACCGGGAGTCACAACTTCAGTCACTTCCCTTTTTACAATACCTTTGGCTAATTTGGGATCCTCCACTTGTTCACAGATAGCCACACGATGCCCGGCTTTTACCAGTTTATGGAGATAATTATCCAGAGCATGATAAGGAAAACCAGCTAAAGGCACATCGGCAGCCTTACCATTGGCGCGCTTGGTGAGTACAATTCCCAGAATTTTTGCAGTAATCTCCGCATCTTCCAGAAATGTTTCATAGAAGTCGCCCATCCGAAAAAGCACAATGGCATCTGCATACTGTGCTTTCACATCCATGAATTGTTTCATGACGGGGGTGGCTGCGACAATGCTTTTACCCATGTAAAGCTTCTCCCCGCAAACGAACATTTTCATTGCGAATGGTATAATGCTTTTTATCAAGATATTCCAGAAGGGGAATGGCTGTTTTGCGGGATAATCCAGTCAGGTTCTTGAAATCGGAAACAGCCATTTCATTTTTTAATTTAAATAACTTATGCATATCTGCAATGACCTGATCAAGATTCGATCGATTCAACCAGAAATTGTTCCCGAGATTTACCGCCTTGCCTTGGTCAAATAACAAATGCAGCAAATCTCCAACCCGTTTTGGATTAAATGATAATTGAGCAATGATTTCTTTGACTAAAATAGGTTCAGACCCTGACTTTTTCAGAGTGAATTCGATAGCCTTTAATTCATCCAGGTCCTGCCGTGAAAAACTGGGTTCAAACCCTATGAGCGAAAAGCCACCTGTTTCCTCAGCCAGGGTCCCCTCTTCTGTCATTTTAACGATAACGACCTGCAGCCATTGTTCAGACCATTTGAGCTGGGCTGTAATGCCGTCAACGCTTAAAACAGACCGAAAGGGATTCTGTCGGTAAGACTGCCTGAAAAATGATTTTAATTCATTTTCACCCTTCTCCAGGGCTTTATTTGAAAAAAGGATGCCATCTTTTGATTCATTGATATTCAGTTCCCTTACCCATTCATTGATTTGTTTTTCGAATTTGAAAAATAGTAACTGCCATTCGTTTTTTGTTTTGGGTAGTTTCCAATCCTGATTCAATACATATTCAAATCTTGACCTTGGTTCCAGGGGTAATTGCAAAGTATGTTCTTTTATATCACACCATTTACCGATGGGTAATGGATCCAAAACAATACCACCGGCTATGGTTTCCATTGGCGAGTAAGAGCGCACGACGAATCGGTCATCCATGGCAACTGCGACAGGAGATTCAAGGTCGATTAAAACATTGCCGGAATCTCCTTTTTTGTATTGGTGTTTATTAGCCAGTGAAACTCTGCCTAGTAATCTTGCAGTTCCAAAGTGGAATCTTAGCCTCTGCTTGTTTTTCACAACCCAGTCCGTATGAAAGGTCAGGGTCAGATTGGCAATTATTCGATTTGTGGTTTTCAAACAATTCGGTGTTGCCAAAACGGTTCCCCGCTTCAATATCATTGGCTTTATATTGAGCAGATTCAAAGCTGCACGGTCTCCGACAGCGGCAGAATCCGTCGGCCCGCCATGGGTCTGAATACCTCTGATTTTCGTTTTGATCCCATTGGGCAAAAGTTCAATGTCATCTCCGTTTGATATCATTCCATTTTGGACCGTACCTGTTACAATGGTTCCAAACCCCGTTTTGGAGAATATGCGGTCCACATTTAGTCTGAAAATTTCAGATCCAGACACAGCACTATATCCATCTGCCAAATTCAAAATATCGTTTTTCAGATCGTTTACACCATCGCCGGTTAAATTATTGATTCGATGAATTGCTACTGGTTCAAAGGAGGCGGATGCCATTAATTCCTGCACATCCAGTTCCACCAGATCAAGCCATTCATCGTCTTGAATCAGGTCAATTTTGGTGAGAGCTACGATACCTCTGTGAACACCAAGCAGGGTAAGAATGTCCAGGTGTTCCCTGGTCTGAGGCATCACGCCATCGTCAGCCGCAACCACCAGGATACCAAAATGAATATTTGCGGCGCCCGCAGCCATGTTGCGGATGAATTTTTCATGCCCTGGCACATCGATAATGGTAATGGATTCATTGAGATAAGCAAACCCCAGGTCAATGGTCATGCCCCTTGTTTTCTCTTCGGAAAGATGATCCGTATCGGTTCCGGTCAGTGCTTTGACCAGGGATGTTTTGCCATGATCAATATGACCTGCTGTGCCGACAACAATTTGTGTCATGGTTATACCTCGGAAATCGCGACCGTTAGTTTCCTGATTTGTACTGGAAGCACTGCTTTAAGATCGATATAATAATTATCTGCAGTGATGTATCCAACAACAGGGATTGAACCGCATCGAAAGGCCGCTGCCAGTTCGGTTACTTTACGTGATTTCGGCTTAAACTGTAGTGCCATGCTGGCAATATTTTTTTCAGGCAGGGAACCGCTTCCTGCTTCCACAAAAGATTCCACAATGGTGATCCCAAGGTTTCTGATTGTTTTCGTTTTTAGTCCATTAAAAACCTTTTCGGCTCTGGTTCTCAGCACTTTCCGGGAAGTGGTCAGCATTTTTAATGAGAAATTATCCTTCGTAAATGAATCAGAACGGTAGGACCGCAGTGTTTCCTCCATCAACCCAATTGTGATTTTATCACACCGCAGTACACGGTAAAGCGGGTTTTTTTGGAATGCACTGATCCATTTCTTTTTGCCGACGATCAACCCTGATTGCGGCCCTCCTAGGAGTTTATCCCCGGAAAATGTGGTTATATCCGGTCCGCTGTTCACAATGGATTTCACTGGAATTTCATCCGCCAGTCCCAGTTTAGTCATGTTCAAGAGAGCACCGCTCCCTAAATCCGCCAACACGGGAATTTTATGTTTTCTCCCGAGGCTCGCTAGATCAGCTAAGGAAACCTCCTTTGTGAATCCTTTGACAACATAATTACTGGTATGAACCCACAGGATGAGCTTTGTTCTCTTTGAAATCGCTTTTTCATAATCTTTCAAATGAGTTCTATTTGTGGTGCCCACGCCCTTTAAAATCGCACCGCTTTTTGTAATGATATCTGGTATTCTGAATGATCCGCCAATTTCTACCAATTGTCCGCGGGAACAAATCACCTCACCCCCTTCAGTAATTGTGTTCAGGGATAAAAGGACGGCTGCCGCATTATTATTGACCATTATTGCGGATTCGCTGCCGCAAAGGGCACTGAGTTGTTCCTGGATATGGGACTGCCGTTCTCCCCGGTTACCGGAAACAAGGTCATATTCAAGATTTACGTAACCGTCCAGACGCTGGGCAATTCGTTTTATTTTTTTTCCATCAAACGGCGCCCGTCCAAACCCAGTATGTAAAACAATACCCGTTCCGTTGATCACATTGACCAACCTTGGGGCAGATTCGAACCATACTTTGGTCACAATCTGTTTAAATAATTCATCTTTGGTTTTTTGGATCGATCCAGTTTTAATTGCACCACGAAGTTGGTTTAAAACCTTATTAATAATAAATTTCAAATAATCTTCATGTATTTCTATATCACTACTTACTTCAAGTAATACTTGATGTACAGACGGCAGGTCTTTTAATGACAGCTTCATAATTTATGCAAGAGAACTTCTGTCAAATTTCAATACCAGTTCAAGCAGTTTGATTCCTGCGTTGAATTAATAACCATCCGGCAATAACGCCGGGAATCAAACTGGTCGCCATCACCGGGAAAACCATTTCCACAGAATAATGGTCTGCGATCCATCCGCCAATAGCCGGTGCAATTCCGCCAATACCAAAGCTTAAGAAAAAACTGATGCCGTATCCCAATCCCCGATGGGAGCTTGGCGTAAGGTCTGCCAGAAGCGCATTGGAAACCGGTTGGTTCAAAAAGTATACGATACCGAGGAAAATGCTGGCAATGAATAATCCCCATCCATTCGTGTATCCCATGATAGCCATGATGGGCATATTCAAAATAATGATGAAAAACAGCAACGTTGATCTCTTATACTTGTCCCCAAAGTATCCGCCAATAGTTTGGCCAATAATTCCACTCAGGAAAACAAGCGTCGTAAAAATGCCCGCTTTTAATGTTTCTGGGAAAAAGGAAAATACACCTTCTGTCTGCATCCCAAAGAGGGTTGGCATAAATGTCGTGAATCCGCCAAAGGAAAATCCCAAGGTGATAGCCATTACATAATAAAGAATAATGGCTGGTTTATCGTTGATTTCTATTTGTTGCAAAATGTTGTTTTCCACAGGCTGCTCTTTTCGCTTAATCATCGTAAAGGTAACAAACGCCAATAAAAGCTGCAAACCGATCCAGATTAGGTAGGATGCCCGCCAAGAACCATATTCTGCCGTCAAGCCGGCAATAAATGGACCTAAAGCTAATCCGGATGAACCTGCCACACCGTGAACGGCTAATCCTTTACTCAAATTGGTGAGTCGCCTGGATAAAATGGTAAGTCCCGCCGGATGGTAGATACTGGAAGCAAGGCCAAGCATTCCCAAACCCAATGTCATTTGAATCGGATTATCTGCGAACACAAGAATCAACCCACCAATTGCTGACCCAATCTGGTACATCAACAGTAAGGTTTTTCCGCCTAATTTGCCCTCGAGAATCCCTGCCGGAATCGCACCCAAACCAAACATGAATGCACCCACTGTCACCATGAGTCCTAAATGATCCATGCCCAATCCAAATTCCTGATGGAATAACAGCAGAAGCGTAGGGAATACCATCATTTGCGCATGGACAGCCAAATGGGAAGCAGATGTAACTCCCAGAATAATTTTTTTTTCTATCTTAATAATAAAAAGCCCCTGCCGCAACTAATCTTCCTGCAGAGGGGCCCTAACAGAATTGAAATAAACTTAACGTTTTTCTTCGATTCGCGCAGCCTTGCTGCCGGAAACTTTTTTCAGATAATTGAGTTTTGCCCGGCGAACTTTTCCACGGCGCCTTACTTTGATAGAGGCGATCATGGGTGAATGCAGGGGGAATATCCGTTCTACCCCAAATCCACTGGACACCTTGCGTACGGTGAAGGAGGCATCTAGGCCAGAGCCGCCCCGCTTGTTAATCACCACACCTTCAAACAACTGTATCCTTTCTTTATTTCCTTCCCGTACCCGTACGTTAATGGCCACCGTATCCCCTGAATCAAATTCCGGAAGATCCGCCCGTAAAAATTCTTTTGTTGCTTCTTGTACCTTATTCATAGTTTGTCTCCGATTCTTTCAATTTTTCCTTATATGTTTTCCAGAGGTCCGGACGTCTTTCCTTTGTCCTTTTTTCTCTTTGTCCCTGTTTCCAGGTCTCAATTTCCTTATGATGCCCGCTCAAGAGGACATCAGGTACCCGCAACCCCTCAATCTCACGCGGCTGGGTATAATGCGGGTGATCCAGCAGGTCATGCGTAAACGTATCTGTCAGGGCTGAATCCAGCGTATTCAAAGCACCCGGTATCAACCGGACCGCACTATCTACCATAACCATGGCTGGAATCTCGCCGCTGGTTATCACAAAATCACCCAGAGAATACTCACAGATAC
>DKQR01000183.1:29511-33702 GCA_002471805.1 Fidelibacterota bacterium UBA7303
TTTTTTACCTTGCTGGTCTGATTGGCGGCTTTTTGACTCCAGGTCTCACCTTGCGGAGAAGGATAAATCACCTGAACATCTTCTGACCCGCCGATCAGATCCATTGTCTGTTCAATGGCTTTGATCAGCGGTTCGGCCATCATAACCATGCCGCTGCCGCCGCCAAATGGGGTATCATCGATCTGCCGATAATTCCCCCGCCCAAATTGCCGCAGGTTTACTATATGAAACTTTACGGCATTGCGCTCAACAGCTTTCCGAAGAATACTGTTTGTAATGAGAGTGTCAATAACATCCGGTACCGGTGTTATGACTGCAATTTGATTCAATCCAGCAAACCATCCATAGGAGTAATTATGATAAGCTTATCATCGAAGTTAACTCCCTGAACCACCTCCGGGATCACGGGAATCAGCAATTCACGCTCTCCATCGTTAATTAAATAGGCGTCGTTTGTAGGAAGCCACACCACATCACTCAGAATTCCAATAGAAATCCCAGTATCAGTGATAACTTCAAAGCCTAACAATTCTTTGCCGATCAGAATGATTTCATCATCATCATTTGCTTCAACAAAGATCGTCTGCCCTACAATTCGTTCTGCAGCAACGAACGAATCTACACCTGCAAATTTGAAACGTCTTTTTTTACCCATCCCTCTTACAATTTCCAGCTTGATATTCTCTGTGATTTCAGGCGAAAACCCAAGCATGAGCTCTCGGTCTTCAACATATTCATCGAAATACCTGGATAATGGTCGCACCCGTACTTCACCTTTTAAGCCTGAGGCGGTGGTAATGGTTGCGATAGGTTGGATACGTGGACTCATTTAGTCAATGACATCAAGTCTGGCTCGTCTGCCACCTTCTTTGGCATTGATAGCAAAGATCAAGGTTCTTAAAGCAGAAATATTTCTACCCTGCTTACCTATGACCTTACCATAGTCACCATCTCCAACGGTCAATTCGTAGATAACGCGTTGTTCTGTTTCAACAATGTTCACTTTTACTTCATCCGGTTTGTCAACCAGTAACTTAATCGCTGTCTCAATGAACTCTAGCATAGCGTCTCCTCTTGGTTATTTGACTAAAATTTTCTTGAACCAATAATTATTCTTCTTCAGAATCTCCATTCTCTGCGACAGCATCTTTACTATCCTCTTCATCTTCACCTTCTTCCGCAGTCTCTACACGGGTGTCATCCTCATCCCGTGATTTTTGGCCAGGGTCATCGCCACTTGCATCTTCTTCAGACTCTTCTGACCCAGATTCCTCTGCATCTTCATTTCCATTTGCTGAAGCCTCTTCTTTTTCGGACTCATTTCCTTTTTCTTCTTCTTCGATGCTTTGCTCCATTTCTACAGTTTCCTGTACTTCCGATCCATCACCTGGAGATACTGCATCATCGCTTTTATCCTCCTGCGGTGCTTCCGCTGGTTTTTGCGGATCATCTTCTTTAGGTGCCGCATCTGCCTTACCTACTTCTAAACTTCCGTCAGAGCTTTCTTCCACTTCTTCTGGTTTTGCTTTTTCGGCAGTTTTTGCTTTCACTCGTTCCGTACGAGCCTGCAGCACTTCTTCGCGATTCAGGGCCCATTTTTTCATTTCTTTTTCAACGGCGGCTTCATCCAATCCCTGCTGCATCAAGTGCCATTGATGGGCAATACCGGACCGGCGCAGCAGTTTGTGGGCCGCATTGGTGGGGATTGCACCTTCGGCGAGCCAGTGGATTATTCTGTCATCTTTGATATCATAGGAATGGTCCACATCAATGGGGTTGTACCAACCTAATTCTTCAATAGCAGCCCCATCACGGCGCTTACGCGAATCCATAACTACCAAGCGGTAAAAAGGTCTATTTCGACGTCCAATTCGTTTCAGTCTTATTTTCGTCGCCAATTTATTTCTCCTTTAGTTAAATCTTCCTACTGTATCCATTTCTGGTAACCCAAAATTCTTTATCTTGCCCATTTTTTTCATCATTTTTTTCATGGTTGTAAATTGTTTTAAAAGAGCGTTTATATCTTGTACCGGTCGACCGCTACCCCGGGCAATACGCAACCTGCGGCTCCCATTGATCAACTGCGGCTGGTGTCGCTCTTCCGGTGTCATGGAATTAATGATTGCCTCGGTCCATGCCATTTGGCGGTCGTCCAAATTTAATTGTTGTAAAGTCTTCTGATTCATACCAGGTATCATACCCATCAGTTGACGGATAGAACCCATGTTCTTTAATTGCTGCAGCTGCATCCTGAAATCGTCTAGTGTAAATGTATTCTGCACAAGTTTATTCTGCAGATCCAGCGCTTGTTTATCATCGATCATATCCTGAGTTTTTTCAACCAGAGAAACCACATCCCCAAACCCCAGGATCCTGTCGGCAATGCGCTTGGGATCAAAGGGGTCAAGCCCTTCCACCTTTTCAGACGTACCAATGAATTTGATCGGCTTTCCAGTCACTTCCAGGATTGAAAGAGCTGCGCCGCCACGAGAATCGCCATCCATTTTGGTCAGGATCACTCCTGTTAATGGCAATGCATCATGGAAAGCAAGAGCAGAATTCACCGCATCTTGGCCTGTCATACCATCTGCCACAAACAGAATTTCACACGGCTGCACTGTTTCGGCAACAGCCTGGATTTCATTCATCATTTCACCATCAACATGCAATCGACCCGCCGAATCAATAATTACAACATCATTTTTCAAAGAACGTGCTTCTTCGATCCCCCGCTTGCAAATGGCAGCCGGATTCGATGTGGCCTCTTGGTAAACCGGAACATCAATCTGCTTCCCCACTGCCTGCAATTGCTCGATAGCAGCCGGACGGTAGATATCCGCAGCCACCAGGCAAACAGATTTACCCTGCTTTTTCAACCTGGCAGCCAGTTTGCCTGCCGTCGTTGTCTTTCCCGCTCCCTGGAGTCCCGCAAGCAGGATTATACTAGGACTGCTCTCCAAGGTCAATTCAGCAGTCTTTTGCCCCAGCAGTTCAACCAATTCATCATGAATAATCTTGATGAACTGCTGGCCTGGTTTCACGGATTGAATCACCTTTGTCCCCTGTGCCTTTTCCTGAACACGGCTAACAAAGGATTTGGCTGCCGTAAAGTTCACATCAGCCTCTAATAAAGCACGGCGAACTTCCCGAACAGTTGTATTAATATTTTTATCGGTTATCTTGCCCAAACCCCGCACAGTGCGGAAGATGGATTCAAACCGTTCGGTTATTTGGCCAAACATACGATCTTAATTCGAAAATAGCCGACGAAATTAGGTCTTTCCTTCTCAAAATGGAAATATGAAAAGATTAAAAAGTTCAGAATTTTACATGGGAAATTAAGTCCGATTTAATGGTCTAGGTCACCCGGCAAAACCTTCATAACAAAAACGTTTTTCCCATGCTTTTCGAAGGTCTCCTTCATTTGAGCAGTAAGACACGACATTACTTTTTCATAGTTTCCGAAGACTTGGGTGCTCATTACATTCGTTTTGACTGTGAGCCCTTCAGCATCATTTACCCGATCAATAAAATCCTGGATCGGTGGTATATATTCGTTATTTAAAGGATAAAGGCTGATCTCAACTGAAACATCCATGACAACTCCTAATAATTGTAGTCCAGTGTAATGCCAATCTGTCTCGGATCACCATAACTTTTCCAGAGTTGGTCCTGGTAGTCTGGCGGAATAAGTCCAAAATAGAATCCGCGAACCGTATATCGTACATCAAGCATATTTCTAGCCCAGAATTTGATGGTGGCATTTTGAAATATCTTCCCTACCGTCAGGTTCATCAGGGAATAGGGTTCAGACGTTTGATCATGGCTGTCAGAGAAATAATATTCTCCTTTGTGGGTTAATTGCACCACAGTGAAAATCCCAAATCCACTATGATAGCTCATTCCAATCGAACCGGTGACCTTTGGTGACATAGCCGCTTCCCGGTTACCACCTGACCCTGCTGTGGCGGTATCCAGCTGATAACCAAATTCATCCACCCAGGTATCCAGGTAACCTAGCGTTGTGAATAATTGCGGCCCATGAGTGACAGTGCGGCTATATTCCCATTCCAAGCCCTGGATCCACCCGGACCCTGCGTTTGCAGTATAAAACAGGAAACTGTTTGGATTCTCTTTATCTTGTTGGCTGGAAATGGAAACCTGTTGATCTTTTCGCTTGCTAAAAAATGC
>DKQR01000198.1:0-7439 GCA_002471805.1 Fidelibacterota bacterium UBA7303
TCCGAAGAAGCTGTTCTGAATATCCGCAATGTATTGGCGGTTGGAAAAAATCGCATCAACTGAGTTCTCGCCCATGGCCAATCCCGCCGGGTTCCAGAATACCGCATCCACACCTGTTGCCGTTGCAGCAGCACCGCCACCAGAAAGATAGCGGGCGCCGGGTACAACCAGCAACTGGGTAGATGAAGCTGAACCCATCCGTGAGCTCTGCCCAAGGACCATGGAACTAAGAATAATGATGCCTAAAGTCGAAATGATTTGTTTTTTCATTTTTCTCTCCGTTTAAATGATCATTAATAGTACTTGAGCACTTGTGTTTCCTGAACAAGTGCAAGTTTCAAGATCTTTTCATTGCCACCAGACTCTACACGAACAAGGTAGAGACCGCTGGCCACAGGATAACCATACTGGTTCTTTAAATCCCAGCGGGTAAACTGGCTGCCGTCATCTGTTTTTTCAATCTTCTTTACAAATGTACCGCCAAGCGAATAGATGCTGATGGTGGCAGTACTGGGCAAATGATTGAAAGAAACATATTTATCAGCTCTGCTGGTTTCCAACTCATGGAACCCATAGTACGGATTTGGATAAACATTAACATCCTCAACTACATTTGAAGTTGAAGATGTTGCTTTCTGTGTACTGAATGTAAATTGATCCACACCCAACTGTAATGGATTAGCGTAGTTAAAGGTTACAACGTCTCCCTGGTTAAACTGGGTATCCCACCAAACCACATTCCACGTTAGGTTCCCTTCCCAATCAGCATAGGCTCCGTCTTCCTGGTAGGGCAAATGAATAAAGTGGGTGTACATCCGATCATAGGGATTAAAACTATAGACAGTATCACCAGAAACATAAGACTGCATTCTATCATAGATAGCTATATCAATTTGCTGCTCTCCACCTTCTGCTTCCATGTCCCACACTTCGAACGGAATCTTAATCCTGAATGGAGTCCCATCTCCGGGATTGCCTGGGTCAGGATGGTCTGATAATGGACTTAACCTTGATCCATTTATCCAAGCCCAGGATCCACCTTCGGCAAGAGCCGGGTAGTACACAACTCCTGCAGCAGTTGTAGTTGGTGTAGCCTCGAACTCACCTGTAAACCTGATTTGAATATCTCTCTGCAGATAATCCACAGACGTAAGCCCAAAACCATAGGTTTCTATTGCCATCGCAGTAATAGCCCAACCATGCTGTGCGTATGAACCAAAATCAAAAATGGCATCACCGTCGCTGCCGGTATAGGTTGTTTCAAACTCCCAGCCATACCAATCACTAGGGGCCGCATAACCACCTGCCACATTTACGGTAAATCCGTCTGTTGTTACGGCTGCAGCTGTATTATAGTGCAGTTTGGATTTATTTTCAGCAGAAGCACCATTCCATAAATCACCGCCGCTAACAACAGTTTGTTTCTCTAAAAGCGTCGTGCCGGTTGTTGTGTTAGCCAGGTTCCAGTGCTTTTCAATCTGCACATAATAACCCAGTTCCGTAATTGAGCAAGTTCCTTCAGCATTAATAGCTGTGGACAAGATGTCTCCATTACAGTCTTCACCGATACCATAGGACTCACAGGTTTCACATTGTCCGCCACCGCCAACGGATGTATCAGCACACCACCACTGCGCCCAGCCATCATCAATAATGACATAGTCTATATCGATAGCATTGGTGGGGAAATCTGCAGGTGTGTTAATATTTACAACAATCACTTCCCCACCAGCAAAAAACCCGTAAGGAGCTGAATTATTCCCCAGCATAATTTCATTATCGGAGATTAACGCTGTTACACCCCCGCTGGTCTCTGATGCACTATTAATTTCTGTACCTTCAGGGAATGTCAGGCTCACACCATCTGCGTAGTTATAGTCCGGTGAAACGACATTCACGTTCAATACAAGGTCGATAGTCCCTACAGGCATGGCCGTATTTGCCACACCTGTGACCGTCGATGGTGATACATCGCCAACCTTAGCGGCAGGTTCAGAAGTATGCCAATTTCCTTCCAGATCAAGATAGTAGGCCTGCTCTGAAAAGGTCACCGCATAACTATTGCCGGTGAGTTCGTAGGGATTCACCACTGTCACTGTTGCAGATGCATTGGCAGTTCCGCTATGGGTAACCGTAACATCAGATCCATAAGAACCTTCTTCGCCAATGGTAGCCCCTGGATTTAGATCATGGGGCACTACTGTAATCCTAGTTTCACCTGATTCCAGCGTCTTAAAGGGACTGCCAGCGTTGTCTGGTAGATAGCTGTATGCAGTCACCGCAAAATAGTAGGATATCCCATTGGACATGGGACGGCCGCGTATTTCGTCATAATCTGTTTCAAAGTGCCGCTGAATACCGCTGTCAGTACCGGTCTGCTTGGCGGCATCTACCACCAAACCTGTTAACGGGTCTACCGTGGGGTCTAAAATATTCTGTATCAGGTTGACCTTATCATATGTTGCAACCTTGACACCCTCAGTCAGGGGGGAACCGGAACCGGGCAACTGGTATACATTATACCCTTCAAACTTAAACCCGGCACTCACCGATTCTTCCGTTGTAGACACAGCAGAACTGTTGGAGCCCCAATCCAACGCGATTTTTCCATCCATTTCAATCCCAATGACCGATGGGGATGTAGGTGCGCTGGGGAGAGAAAAATTATTATCATATGCGTACTGGGCATAGGTATCAACATATTTTGCCACGGAAACGGATGATACTGCGTCAAGGCCTGTTCCGGCAGCCAGGGCGAGCACGACATCGGCATCATCACCCAGAACCATGTTAAATGGACCACTGGCCATCACCAGGCGACGGTCACCAGGGGGCAATTGTACTCCATCAATCCAGCCTGAACCAGAAACTGGATCCCCGGAAAGGGCAAACTTTGTTTCCTCACCTGTGGCCGGGTCTGTCCACGGAATCTGGACGGGGTATTCTGGACGGGGCAGAAAACCTTCCATCAGGTTAAAGAACTGCAGCGAACCAGCATATGAGAAACTAGGGTCGCTGATGGATGAACCGGCACCGAAATAAGTAAAAGATGTCATCCCCAGAAACTCTGTAACGTCACCGTCGCCATCGATGTCCATATTGTCAACTGGTCCCTGGAGGAAATCATATCCGCCAGCAGGGCAAGCCAGACCATAGATACCATTGAAAACGCCATCCAGGCGGTTGCCGTTATATACATATCCAAAAGAAAGATCCACATCACAGCCTACGTAGTCATCAGTAAAGGTCCCCAGATCTGGATCAGACCACTGGGTAAAATATACTGTGTCCAGAGTAGCATCTGCCGGAGTATCGGGCAGGCCTACATATTTCATATTAGCTTTTTTAAATACAATATTTCCCAAAGGATCGCTGGCACCAAAAGCGTAAGCCCACATGGTGACCCGCAACTCAATACCGATTGGGTCCGCACCGTAAATCTGCGCGGATGTGTTGTTATAACCAATACTGTCTCCAGTGGCGCTTACAATTTTTGGAATATCATTGGAAATGGTCCACAGGGTCTGATCGGCACCCGGGTATCCGGGAATATCTGTTGCCGGATTATAGGATCCATCCCCATCGACGTCATTGTAAGGAGCCCCCAGATGGGCCGGCCAGTTATTCCAATCATGTTCATATGTGGCTTTCACATTCGCGATCTGTTCAGCAGAAACACTTGAAGACGTTTCCATATAAAAATTTGCTGCGTCAGTTGAAAGATCGCCTGTAGCCCAGTCCTTGCGCACACGCCAGACTTGATGGTTCGTAGGGTCATCTGAGCCGATAACATTCCCATCTGCATCATAGATCGCCTGCCCTGCTTTCATCCCATGATAGTAAGTTGAACCATTTACTCTGACTCGCTGTGGTCCGCCATCATTGACCTTACAGCCCCAGAGCATGCCATCTTCATAGATCAAACCACCGGTAAAGATGGGATAATCAACCTGCTCCCCATTGGGGCTTCCGGAAGTTGTTCCGCCGCCACTCTTGGTGATCCAATAGGCCATATTATTAATATTGATCACAGAGATAGTGGGGTTTAGGACCTCAGCATCACTCATGGACCTTGCTGCTGCTGCAGATGTCGGACCTTTACCAAACAATGTGGAGATCAGGAAGACACTACTAACAACAATCATTATAAGATTCTTTTTCTTCATGGTTTTTATACCCTTTTTCTTTTTTAGATTAAAATTTCTCAGCTATTCCTTATAGTTAGAAACTGACACTGGCACCCATTCTAACAATCTGCGGGGTTGCAAAAACATCCCGGCCAAAATCATTGATATAATGCTGCCTGTTTTCCAGGTTAATATTGCGATAGAGATCAACATAGGTCTGACCATTGGCCGCCACAATTTCAGTGCTCAATTTTGGATCTGTCAGGAAACCGTCATCATAGGCATTCCCTGAACGTGAGTAAACGTTGATTACATTCTTGGTATCCAGCAGGTTTTCCACATAAGCAAATACTGTTACGCCCATGCCGCCAAGCTTCAGTGTATAATCAACCTTCAGGTTTACATAATTCTGCCAGGGTGTAGTGGACTGACCTACCGGCTCCTGCGGTTCGCGGGAGCGGGCATCCTGAAGGAGGGCACCTGCATCGGCAGCGCGCTGGCCCATACCGCCATCACTCAATGTATAGGGGTGGCCGCTGTTAAATTTGTATTGCAGGTTAACACCAAGCCCGCTTAACAGGCCGTCACCTTCTCCAAAGCGGTAATCCATTGAAACAGCACCGCGATGCTTATTGGTATAGTAAAGCGGAGTAATCATTAACGGCGGAGGACTTAATGCCGCCTGGTCGAGGTTTCCTGCATTTGAGTTGGGATCCGAGTTAATTCCCCGGGCATCAGACCAAGTATAGGATGAAAAGGCCATCAGACGGTTTATCCGGCGGGTCCTGAGGGTGAATTCAAATCCATTCACTGTTGTGAAATCACCATTCATATAATACGGGGCATTAAATGCCGCCCCGTAGGTATTATCAATATCTACATCAGTATTGCGGCCAATTACAACCTGGCCTGTGGTATTCTTGGCAAATGCTGTAACATCAATGGCAGCATCGGGAAGAAACTGGTAGCTCATGCCAACTTCATACTGTGTTGTTTCCACAGGATCCAAATCAAAACCCATGGGATCCGGGGTGTAGTTCTGTCCGCCCCAGACCAGGTGCATGTACCGAGTGGAAGAATAGGGCAGGTCCAGTTCCGGCATCTGGGAAAACTTCCCATACTGTAGGTGAAATACGATTTCATCTGTTACAGGAAATGCCAGTCCTAAACGGGGTTGGATACTGGTCTTGGTTTCAGAATCTACGAATTCACTTTCATGAACTCCCTGGTTAGTCTCATCCCAGCCCGGGTTTGCCGGGTCCTTCATTTTCCAGTCATCCATATTAAAATTATCCATACGGACACCAGCACTGACCACAAGGTCACCGGCTTCATACTTGTCATTAACATACAGAGATGTGGTAGAAGGCTGCCGCGGACCGTCAAGGCCCTCATTAATTTCATTGCCATAATCGTCATAACCGATCTGGCCACCACGGTTATAGTTGGAAAGATCAGCAGTTACATCCGCATTGCTGCCGCTTGTCGCATCTGCAAGGGTGTATTTCCCATCAGCAATCGCTTTATTAATATTGTACAGGGCACCAGTACCCAGATAGAATGTGCGGTATTCATAGTTTTTCATATCAAAACCGGCGCGTATTTCATGGTCACCCATCTGGTATGTTATACCGGCATCAAAACCATTGGTCTTGCGATTGTTCATGGACCAGCCGGTGGTAACATCACCGGGACGCTTGAATCCAAATGCGTTGCCCACATAATAATCAGCCGGTGAAATATAGGTTTCTCCGGGGGTGGCAAAATTTGTGTTGCCGCCGGCCCACCAGGAAGCATCAATCCCAGCAGCCGCAACGGATGCTGAGTCGGCATAGCCAAGGGCGTCACCGATATCGCCAGGTTTGCCCATACCATCATCATAGCCTACGTAATCCCTGTTCATGGTGCTGACACCGGCAGAGATTAAGAAGTTTGGATTCAGGAAATAATTCGCACGGGCATTAAGCATAGTTAAGCTGCGTTCAGATTTTGGAAGACGAGAAGGTCCGTAACCGTCATCTCCATCAACAAACATATAATAAATGGGCAGAGAATTACTCTCATAGGTATTATTATCCAATACACCGGAGAGACGCAGGTTAATAGGGCCTAAGTCCATTGTTGCAGTACCGTTTACCTGCATGATATCCTGGGCACGGTGTTGAACCCCATTTTTTCCGCCTGATTCAAATACAATAGGAATTTCTTCACCATCTTCGGTTTGCCCGGCTACTTTACTTACTAGAGGTTCCCCATCATTGATTGAAAAATCTGTATAATACGTAGGGGAATGATCATCCACGTGCTTACTGCGAACTGCTGCAAAAAACTTAACCGGTCCAGCGGGACCGCCAAGAGTGGCCGTTATGTCTGTAAGACCGTAATCACCTTGTTCAAAGCGGACATTGCCGCCAAATTCATTACCGCCGGTACGTAGGGTTTGCCTCACCACACCAGAGTTGGCACCGCCTACATGAGCACCATAACCACCTGCTTCTACTGCAATCTCCGCTAAAGCTTCCGGAATGGCTGATATGTCGCGGCCGGTATTGATCACATCTGTGATCTGGGCACCGTCCAGGGTATAAGCCACTTCTTCTGCGCGGCTGCCACGGATGTGCAACTGGCCATTGGTAATGGTAACGCCAGCCTGCATATCCAGCATACCGGTTACACTGCGGGAGGCCGCATTTTGAATCTCTTCTGCGTCAACTGAACGCACGGAATTGGTCGCACTTTGTTCTACCAGTCGTTTCTTACCAACAATGGTAACCGCCTCTCCTTCAACTGCTGATGATTCCAAGGCAAAATCCAGTGGGGTAGTCAGGTCGACCTTGACGGACACATTAGATTCTGTCGTGCTCTTATAGCCAATATAAGAGGCCGTAACAGAATACCTCCCGGCAGGGACATTCAAGATGGTATAACCTCCATCTACATCTGTGGCGGCACCCATACCGGAACCATCGACAATCACATTGGCACCAGCAAGGGCAGTACCATCTGAGGAAGTAACTGTACCCCTCAATTTACCCGTGGTTTGCCCCCAGGCTAAAGATACGATAACAAATAAGGCTGCTAATTTCGAGAGTTTTCTCATTTTTCAGTCTCCATTTAGTTTTAATAAAATTTTATTTTTTTGCGTTGGGGAAGATCCTGCTGAATGCAGTGTGAATCATACGAACCCAAGACGAATCATCCACATTCTATATATCTAGAATGCACTACCCCTATAGTTATTTAAAACCTAATCAGTTAAACTATGTAATGCAAAGTTTTTTTGCCGCAATCAATAAATGGAATTTTATGGTT
>DKQR01000198.1:7768-10098 GCA_002471805.1 Fidelibacterota bacterium UBA7303
CAGGTTGCCGGCAACCTGTAATTCAACCATGGGTATCCAGGTTTCTATCATCGGAACATAAGGTAAAAACCTTGTTTCATCTCCATAAGGAAACTGACCGTGAACGAACTTATAACCCGCGCAAAACTGAACACCTTCGGATTTGGTCCAAACCAAGAGAAGACTATGTTCAACATCATAGCTGCCGCTGAGTCCTGGAAGTAAGCGCAAGTCAAAATCGGTATGAATTCCAAGCCGTTTAGTCAAATCCCTAAAAATATCAACCCCCAAATCCAGTCCCCAAGTATTATAATACACGCCCTGCCGATGGTAAACCAAGGGCAGATCAATGGAAGACCGTTCATCCAGTTCGCCAAAAACAATGCCCAGATCTATTCCCCCATGCAGTGTAATATCTGCGAAAGTCAGCGATCTGGACATGAGCCAGTCATTAGAAATCCCCACCATGGGCGGTATAAGAAAATTTGGTGAAATTAATGATGCAATATTGTTTCCGATCTTCGTCCCTTTAGATAACATATTCAGCAGTGGAGTTGGATAGAGAAGACTATGTCGGGATGCAGTAGACCAGTTGCCCATATTTTGGTGGGGAATTTTTACAGAAAGGTTGGGCATCACAAAGAATAATAGCGGGTGCAGGGAAACCTCAAGCGTTTCCGTGTACCCATAACGGAGAGGCTGAAAAAACCCCATCTCCCATCTTTTTTCCGTCAGGAGGCGTGCGGAATGAGGCGCCCAATTCTGGGCACCTGAAAGTTGCCCGATCAAGATAATTATATATATATATTTTTTCACAGCCGTTAATTAATCTCCAGCCAGGTTCAAAACGGCAGAAACGGGCATATGGTCACTCAGGGGCCACAGGTTCTGGTGTGTAGTAGCAGATCCATGCACCCAGCCTCCGGCAACATTTGTAAACAGATAATCAAGTTTTCGATCATATTTTATATCCCAACGTTCATTACTGGTGCTGGGCGCATGGGTTAGATGTTCCGGATTATTCATTACTTGCGAATTGATTGCTGGTGCATAAGCGCCGTATAAGGGCTGCAAAATGTTTGGTTCCCCATCAAAATTGTCAAAATAACTTCCTTCTTTATGAAATGGTTCTATTCCTTCCATATGGAAATTCTCATCATTGCACATATCATGTTCGCAAAAATCAATTACAGGGGCCCCAGGAGGCAATGAGTTTAAATCGCCTCCTGCAATAAACTGATCGCCGGTGAGATCAATATCGGCCAATACTTGAATAAATTTATCAACGTGTTCTTGTTTTGTATCATCCGTGGCAAATGCAGTAGCATGAATATTAACGGCGTACAGATTCAAATCAGGTATTTTAACTTTCAAGATATTTCGCCTTAGATAAAAATATTGCACCAGGTCGCTTTGGTCTGTTCGCAGCCGCAGCTGGATACGTTCCGCGTCAGTAAGCTCATATCTAGACAGAATGGCATTGCCCAGGTCCACCCTGCCAAGGCCATAATTCGGGACAAAATCCGCCTGCCAGATAGATGCATAACAACCATAGTTCATGGCAGTATTATCCAGCAGATATTGGATCTGATTGATATAGCCTGAGCGCTTGGAAAACATATCCACTTCCTGGAGCAGAATTATATCCGGGTCCAATGAATTTATCTCAGCGACAATATTATCAAGATTGTCCTTAATATCATTTTTTTTCGCAATAACCTTATCACCGCATGAATCTCCATAAAAAGGAAAACGCGCTGAACCAAAACGAATATTCCAGGTTATGACCTGTGGGGCGGCAGTTGCCACAGCAGGTGTTTTTGCTACTGACTCATACATTTCTGCAACTGAGATTTCGTTCGGAAACTCATTGACAAATGGCTCGCAGCTGTAAAACAGCGTAAGCCCAATAAGTAAAATTCTACAGTTCAAGAACCCGCTTGGCTTATGATATCAAACTTAATATGTTTTCCAGCGGGCGGCCTATTGCCGCCTGTTCACCGGCAACAAAAATTGGCCGCTCCATAATTTTCGGAAACTTGGCTATGGCGGCAGCCATGGCCTCAGGTTTGTTTAATAAGCCTGATAGGTTGTTTTCCTTGAAATCAGCCTCTTTCGTTCGCACAAATTCTCCCGGTTGTTTCCCCAGTTTTTTTGCCAAGGCCAGTACTTGCTCTTTGGTGAGTGGGTTTTTCAAATATTCCACAAGATCATAATCAACATTATGTTCATTCAGGAGCAACACGGCTCCCCTGCTCTTGCCTCATCTGGGATTATGGTAAAGAATGAATTCTGACATGTCTACTCCTTATATTGTATAGTTAGAGATTTCTTCAAATATGCCCGTATGG
>DKQR01000060.1:0-182 GCA_002471805.1 Fidelibacterota bacterium UBA7303
ATTATTGCTGGCGTATTGAAACTGTTTATTGTGTTATCTATGATCCCTGCAGTGGTTTATAATAATACTATCATTGAGTATTCATTGTTTACTCTCCTACCAGGTGTTGAGATTAGTTTCAGGGTTGATGCGCTTGGACTCCTGTTTGCCATAGGTGCATCCCTTCTTTGGATAGCAACTTC
>DKQR01000060.1:510-5941 GCA_002471805.1 Fidelibacterota bacterium UBA7303
TTTTATTCGATCGGATATATGCGTACAACGAATGAACATTCACAGACAAGATATTATACCTGTTTTGCCATCTCCCTTTCTATGACAATTGGAGTTGCATTTTCAGCAAATCTGTTTACCATGTTTTTATTCTATGAAGGGTTGACTCTTATTACCTATCCACTTGTTGCTCATAAGGACACACCTGAAGCAAAAAGAGGTGCACGGAAATATGCTATATACCTGTTGGGTACTGCTAAAGCTTTCTTAGTTGCAGCTATTATTCTTACCTATAATCTTGCCGGAACACTTGAGTTTTCAAAATCTGGAATATTCCCGGTACTGGTTCAATTTACCCATCCGAACCTTCTTTATTTAATATTCATACTTTTTCTATTTGGGTTCGCCAAATGTGCAATAATGCCCTTTCACAGTTGGCTTCCCGCTGCAATGGTTGCTCCTACCCCTGTCAGCGCACTGCTACATGCCGTTGCAGTCGTCAAAACAGGTGTCTTTACAATACTCCGTATTGTATTATTTATTTTTGGCGCTGACCTTATGAGGGAGATTGGTGTAGATGTTTTTGTAATCACATTTGCTTCATTAACTATCATTATTGCATCTCTTATTGCTTTAAGCAGGGATAACCTGAAAGCGCGGCTGGCTTTTTCAACTATCAGCCAGCTTTCATATATTATTCTGGGTGCTGCACTCCTGACTCCCAGCGCAATTATCGGAGGCATAATACATATAACAAACCATGCCTTTTCAAAGATTACGCTTTTTTTCTGTGCGGGTTCGATTTATGTCTCATCCCATAAGACAGAGATCAGCCAGTTGAATGGAATAGGGAAAAGAATGCCCTGGACAATGGCGGCTTTTACCATTGCCACATTGAGTATGATTGGTATTCCGCCCGTGTCTGGCTTCATCACAAAGTGGTATCTGGTCATAGGTTCATTGGAAAGACACAGTGTAGCAGTACTTGCTGTGCTAGTGGCTAGTTCCTTTTTAAATGCAGCGTATTTTGTACCAATCATTTATAAGGCATTTTTTAAGGAGGAAAATCCGAGGGTTAAACAACATGAGAACAATGGTTATGCAAATGAAGGAGTTAAAGAAATCCCGTTCATGGTGGTTCCGCTTACATTAACTGCTATTGTGAGCGTGGTTTTAGGTTTGTATCCTGATTTTATAGTTCAAATAGCTGAGAGTGTCATTCGATGAATTTGATTGATATCTTAGAAAAACTTCGCACAAAAACGGTAAAGAAGCTTGCATACGGTATATTGGTTTTACTCGTTGCTGCGGATTTTATTATTCCACGCCATGAGATTCACTTTTTTGGTGATAAAGTCCCAGGATTTTGGTCTTTATTTGGGTTTATCTCTTGTGTGCTAATTATTGTAGTGTCCAAATGGTTAGGTCATCACTGGCTTATGCGAGATGAGGATTATTATGATAAGTGAAATTTTTAACATTCAATTTATGCATCCCTCAGCATACTATATCATAGGAGGACTTCTAATACCCTTATTCAAAGGGCGGTTCAAGCAGGGTTACATGCTTTTACTATCCATACTGGCTTTTTTCGCTGTTGTAAACATGCCCCATGGCGTATATGGAGTTTATGAGTTTCTTAGCTGGGAGTTAACTTTTGGCAATGTAGATAAGCTAAGCAAGGTCTTTGCCTATATATTCACTATAATGGGTGTGATTGGGGTCATCTATTCCTTCCATGTAAAGAATGATGGAGAACATCTTTCTTCCTTTTACTATATTGGAGGTTCTCTTGGTGTAACACTTGCAGGAGATTTTCTCACCTTATTCCTTTTTTGGGAAATTATGGCATTCTCTTCAGTATTTCTTGTATGGTATCGGAAAATTCCCTCTTCGGTCGATTCAGGATTCAGGTACCTCTTATGGCATGTCATTGGCGGTCTTATCCTATTTTCCGGAATCATGATTCAGTATTCAGTTAGTGATGATTTATCAATTCAGTATCTACCCTTCCATGGTTGGTGGCCAACGGACATTCAAAGTTTAGCGTCTTTTCTAATTTTGATCGGTTTTATTGTTAATGCTGCGGTACCACCGTTTGGCGCATGGCTTCCTGATGCCTATCCAGCTGCTACTGTTACTGGTGCAGTATTTATGAGTGCTTTTACAACTAAAACCGCTGTTTATGCTCTGATCCGGGTTTGTGCGGGCTCAGAGATCCTTATCTTCCTTGGAGTTGTGATGGCTATTTATGGAGTCGTTTACGCGGTATTGGAAAATGATGCGAGAAGACTTCTGGCATACCATATTATCAGTCAAGTCGGCTATATGGTCGCAGGTACAGGGTTAGGCACTCAGATGGCCATTAATGGTGTTGTCGCACATGCTTTTTGTCATATTCTTTATAAATCTCTCCTTTTTATGGGAACAGGTTCGGTTCTGTATGTAACTGGGACGGCAAAACTCTCAGAACTCGGCGGTCTTTATAAGACTATGCCCAGGACAATGATTTATACAATAATTGGAGGCCTTGCCATATCTGCATTTCCATTGTTCAGCGGATTTGTGAGTAAATCTATGACAGTTGCTGCTTTTGGTGAAGAGCATATCATGTGGGCATTTATCGGTCTAATGTTAGCTTCAGCTGGAACATTTCTTCACACCGGTTTGAAGGTTCCCTATTTTATCTGGTTCGGGAAAGATCAGGGAATTAAAGCACACGAACCTCCATGGAATATGGAACTGGCCATGATTATAGGGTCAATCTTCTGTATTGGGCTTGGGATATTCTATAAACCTCTTTATGCATTACTGCCTTACCCCGTTCATTTTGAACCTTATACAGCATATCATACCTGGGAAACTTTGCAAATATTGCTTTTTACACAGCTCGGTTTCTTCTTGCTTCTGAAAAAGTTATGGTGTGAAGACACAATCAGTATGGATACAGACTGGTTTCCAAGAAAGGGAGCCAAAGCCTTTATGTGGTTTGTAAACAAACCGCTAGCCAGTTTTGAATACAATTTTATCGGTGAGGTATACGAATTTATTGTTCAGAAACCAATTTTACGTGTGGCTAAGTGGTTTAAGTGGATTGATACGGTTATTGTAGATAGAACATTTAGCGAAATTGCAAATCTGACCCTTCGTTGGAGCAGAATACTGCAAACTATTCAGAGTGGCCAGATTCAACATTATGCAATGATAATGGTTGCAGGTGTTATTACCCTGATTGTAATCGTGATCATATTACCCTAATAGTAAAAGATGGAAGGTATAATTATAAATAGTCTTGATTTCCCGGTATTAACGGTAATCACTTTTTTACCATTGGCTGGAGCTCTTCTGATACTCCTTATGAGGAATAATGTGTTAATAAAATGGATTGCTCTTTTGACAACAGTAGCAACATTTATTGTTTCACTCCCTATTTACACTCAATTTGATAAAACGACTTACAAGATGCAGTTTGTTGAAGTCCATCCATGGATACCGGCATGGAATTTAAACTACACTGTTGGGGTCGATGGAATTAGTGTGTTGTTCATAATTCTTGTAACCATCCTAAGTACACTATGTGTGTCGGCGTCCTGGAAGGCTATACAGGAAAAAACAAAGGAATTTTTTATATCTCTTTTGATAATGGAAACAGCTATGATAGGGGTTTTTGTTTCCCTTAATATTTTCCTTTTTTATCTATTTTGGGAACTGACACTGATACCCATGTTCCTTCTGATAGGTATTTGGGGCGGTTCTAACAGGATTTATGCCACAATAAAATTTGTTCTTTTTACTCTGGCTGGCAGTGTTTTAATGCTGGTCGGTATTATAGTATTGTATTATGCCGGTGGGAAGACATTTGATATTTTGACACTCTCCAACGCAATTTACCCCCACCATCTCCAATTATGGTTGTTCTTTGCATTCTTTTCAGCGTTTGCAGTTAAAATGCCCATGTTCCCAATACATACCTGGCTTCCAGATGCTCACACAGAAGCACCCACTGCAGGCAGTGTCATACTTGCCGGTGTGTTACTTAAGATGGGCGCCTATGGTTTTTTAAGATTTTCTCTGCCCATGTTTCCATATGCGGTAAAATTACTTTTTCTTCCATTGCTTGTCCTATCTGTTACAGCAATTATCTACGGCGCTTATGTTACATTGATGCAAAATGATATGAAAAGATTAATAGCCTATTCCAGTGTCAGCCATATGGGATTCGTTACACTAGGAATATTTACTCTTAACCAAAATGGTATTGAAGGTGGAATGCTGCAGATGATAAATCATGGAGTTATCACAGGTGCACTTTTTCTCTGTGTTGGGATGATCTATGAAAGGACTCATACAAGGATGATTGATGACTATGGAGGGCTATCCAAGACCGTTCCAATTTATGTAGTATTTTTTACGATTTTCACACTTGCTGCCATCGGTTTTCCAGGTATGAATGCATTTATTGGTGAATTCCTTATCATAAGTGGGGCATTCAAGGCAAATATGGTAATTGCAGCATTTTCCATCCTCGGTGTAGTTCTCGGAGTGACTTACATGGTCTGGCTATATTATCGCATTGTTCTTAATGAAATAAACCCAACCACAAAGTCTCAGCTCTCTGATTTAGATTTTAGAGAAATAACAACCTTGATACCGCTAGTTATTTTGGTATTTTTTATTGGACTACAGCCGGGAGTCCTATTGAGTTATATGCACGTTTCAGTAGATCATCTCCTCGAACACGTCAGCGCAGAAAACCTTGAAGTATATGATTCTATTACTTTATTTGGTCGATATTTGAAAGAAATAATTGGATGGGTATAGATCTCCACATTACAATCGATTGGGTGATTTCATGGACCTGAGCCAATACTTTACATCAAGTGATATAACCGGGATCGCTCCGGAGATTATTTTAACATTGACTGCATTGGTTGTCCTGACCCTAGAGATGGCCCGGGTAAATCGACCAGGAATTATTTTGTTAGTAGCAGCTTTTGGTTTTGTGTTGGCCGGTGCTGCAATAGTTCAGGGAGGCACTGGAGATAAAATTCTTTTCGGTGGTATGCTTTATCTCAGCAAGTTTTCAATGTTTTTTGATTTTCTTTATATCTCTGTAGGATTAGCCACGATGATCATCTCGCAGGGATACCTGGAAAAAATGGGAAGTGAGTCCCGAGGTGAATATCCTGCGCTTATTTTATTTTCTGTTATCGGTATGATGTTGATGACAAGAGCAAACGACTTGGTGATGGTTTTCCTTGGTTTGGAGCTACTTTCTCTATCGCTTTACGTGCTAGTGGGTTTTCTCCGCCATAACCTTTATAGCAATGAATCAGGATTAAAGTATTTATTACTGGGAGCCTTTGCAACGGGTTTTTTCCTTTTTGGTGCAGCGCTTACATATGGTGCCACAGGTACTACAAACTTCTCAGGGATTGCTTCAGCAATTGCT
>DKQR01000160.1 GCA_002471805.1 Fidelibacterota bacterium UBA7303
ATATAGGATAAGGCCAGGAACCGCCCAGGGACGGGCGTCTGTCGTCTGTTGTGTCGCTTCTCGTAGATCATGGCTCTTAATCCTCACGACAATATAAACACGGGCCGACCATTGAGGCCAGAGAATAACGAGCGGCCCGCATTGCGCCGGATCAGGTGCGGCGCATGGGTGGCCGGTGGCCTGGTGGCCGTTCGCCTGGCCCGCTGGCCTGGTGGCCTGGCGCCCTGCCTGGCCTGGCTGGCCTGCTGCCTGATCCTGGGCGCCTGGCTTACTTTAAATATTAAGGTGTACCAGCTGGAAGATCCGAACCGCGGTTTCTATAGGTCTTTAATTATACAGCACTTACGCCACTTTAAATATTAAGGCAGTTTCTGACTCTTGCAGGGATCACGGGGCCGGCGCCGGTGCTAAAGTTGACAGAATAGGCCAGGGCCGGCGGTGATCAGATCGGCAGAAAGTCAGTTTTTCCGCTCAACGGCTTTGGCCTGCGCGGCTTCGTTTTCGACGGGGGCGGGCCGGCGGAAGTAGCTGTCCATAGATTTTTTTGGTTATTTTTGCCTGTTTTGGTTAGCTTTGAGTTAATGAAACAGTTAAGAATCTGGTTAGTTTTCACCTTATTACTGCTAATTATACTTTTCATAGTGGGCTTTTTCTCTGGTTGCAGTGATTGGTCTATTTGTGGTGTTGAGTTAGACAAATTATGAGTCAGCCGGAGACTGCTCGTTCGTATAAGGGCAGTATTATTGATGATAACGCTATAATTTCATTGAACATAAAGTGGCTCATACAGGCAATCGTGTTATGTGCTGGTATAGTATACGGTTATCTAAAGATAGAGTACAGAATCCAAGAATTAGAGCGAAGTATGATAGCGGCAAACGAAGAGAGGGCTAATTTAGTTTCAAAGCACATCATAAATGAAGAGATTGCTCGTGAAAAATTAGAGGAACGGGTAGCTTTTTATGAGAAGGAGTTCAATATAAATCCTTTTAGTTGGAGAAAGAAGAAGAAATAAGATATAATAGCCGGGTATATTTGAAAAGTTAATCAGGTATGTTAGAGGTATCGTTTGGCTTGGCAAATGAACGTGGTTGGTTCCCGGCTATGTATTTTTAACCCTTTGCTAAAGGGTTACGGTAAGGGTTAATCTAACCCTTTTTTATTATTCCTGAAAGCCTTACCGTAAGGGTTAGGTAAAGGGTTACCGTAAGGCTTCCTATATGTATATGACTATGTATATGTTACTGTTAAGGTAGGTGATCACCTAAAAGGATTTGAACTTTTCAATAAAAAATTTGTATATTAAAAAGTGAAAGTTAAGTGTCGCAATAAGACCTTTGATGTTTTTGAAAGGTCGGATGCTGACGCTCTTGGCATGGTATACCGATCAGATTGGCGTAACGCATCCGATGGTGATTGGGTGCTTACTGCTGATGATATGGTACTGCGGGTTTTAGGTAGGAGGACTTACAATGTCCCGAATACAAAGAAGGATCATTACTTAATCAAGACAGGTTATGGAGAGATTCCCACTTACAAGCCTCAACTATACTCTCGTAAGCAGCCTGATTATGAATGGGACATCCGTTACAAGAAGAATTTAGTTCGTAATGTTAAGCCAACAGCACTTCAGTCCGCCTTCATCCAGCAATTGGTTGATCACTATGAGCCGGACATCAATGGTTTATGGAAAGTGCCTGATCTTATTGACTGTTATATGTCTGTTTACAGTGACAATAACCCATCCAACTCGCTACGCAGGGCATTGGCAATACTGCGAAAGGAGAGTGTAAAGAAAGTTATGTCAGAAAAAATGAAAGATCGTTTTTTTAATATTGGCGTTGATGATGATTATGTTGCCAATAAGTACAAGGATTTTATTGAAGATGCTGGTTCCCCAGCCAACACCAGGTTACAGGCTCTAAACCGGGTGAGTGATATACTTGGTCATGTCAAGAAGGAAGAGAGAAACACGGAGCATACTGTTTTAATGCTGTCAGACGGTGAGAAGAAGCTGTTGGCCCAGCACAAGAAACAGTTGCCGGATAAGAAGCTGGATAGCCTTATTCCTGATGATGACATAGCGGATCATGTTCTCGGTGCTGGTTTTGGACATAAGGACACCAAGAAGATGGTTGAAAAGATTAAAAAAATAGATATAGTAACGGAAGCGTGAACACAGATCAAAAGAAAAAGATTTTACAGCGGATGTATGTTGATCCGTTTTTCTTTGCCCAGTTTTTATTTGGTGACAAGGAAAACACAATGCACTATCACATGAGGTGCGAATCACCTGAATTTCACAGGGAAATATTTAACGCCTTACTTGCGCTCGACCCGGGAGAGAAACTTGCGGTTGTCGCTCCTCGTGGTCATGCAAAGACCACTCTTATCTCTTTTATATACCCATTACACCAGATACTCTTTGGGGAAGAAAAGTTTGTGCTTCTGATTTCCGAATCGGAGACACAGTCAAAGTATTTACTGGAAGCCATTGGGAGCGAAATAGAATATAACAAAAAATTGCGTGAATATTTCGGCAACCGCATGGGCGATACCTGGGGTAAGGAAGAAAAAGAGATTATTACTGGTTTTGATGAATACGGCAAGCCGTCCGGCACTTGCAAGATACTGATTCGCGGGACCGGGCAGAAGGTGCGTGGGTTGAAATATGGACCATATCGTCCAACCCTTACTATTGTTGATGATGGCGAAGGTGAATCCAACACAATGACCGAACTTTCGAGAGAAAAATTTAAAAGATGGTTTAATGCGGCAGTTATCCCTGGTTCCACAGATGCTAAATTGTGTTTTGTGGGTACAATCGTGGATGATAATTCGTATCTTAACCGGGTAGCGGGGCGCCGGTCTTACAATAAGGCTGGAGAAAAAATAGTCAAGGGCTGGAGGTCAATGTTTTACCAGGCTATACCACAGGATACGGAAGCCGGTATATTTTCGGCTTCAGGTAAGGAGTTTCGCAAGAATAGGAAAATACAGGTCTTATGGCCCCAGCATCGTTCTTACAAGTGGCTCAAGGCAGAAAAGGACCGCTTATCGTCGGAAGGCCATGTATCGTATTTTTACCAGGAATACCAGAATATACCTATGGATGACTCTTTCAGGGTGTTCAAGGAAGGTGATATTCAGTATTGGGAAGGCAGTTATGTCACATCAGCTGGTCATGCCTACTTAAATATTTTAAGTGATAGTGGTGAAAAGCGTATTCCTGTTAATATTTTTATGGGTGTGGACCCGGCATCATCAGAGAATGTTAAGGCGGATTACACTGTGATCATGGTTATTGCGGTTGATCCGGAATTTAATATCTATGTAATAGAATATTTCCGGGGCCAGGTTGCGCCTATGGACGGTGCGGACAGAATATTCGCAATGGCTGATCTGTATGCGCCTAAAGACATTAAGATCGAGGAAACGGGCCATGTTATGCTGGCAGACTATATCCAGCGCCGTAGTAAGGAGTCCGGAAGATTCTTAAACATTAATGCCAAGAAGGCTATTAAAAACAAATATTACCGCATCAAGCAGATGCAACCCTATTTTGCGTCCAAAGCAGTCTATATGAAACAAACCCACTATGACCTGATTGATGAACTTTTACAGTTCAAGGAAGTGGGTACATTCAAAAAAGACACCCTGGATGCGTTAAGATGGGCGCTGGACGATGTATGGAAGCCTACTTTACAATTTAAGGACAATGTATGGGTGGAGCCGGACACCGCACGGATAAGAACAGATTGGGAAACAGGCAGGATAATAGCTAACTGATGGCTATTAAACTTACAAAACTCGATCTTCCGGATGTGGGCTACACAGAAGTGAGAAACGAATATACACTCTACAAATCAAGCGGAGAGGAATGGCGCTACCAGATAGCAGAAGATGAAGATTTTTATCTCGGCAACCAGCTTACTGACTCCCAAAAGGAATACCTGGAATCAGTGGGCCAGCCGCCGGAGGCCAATAATAAGATAAGACCAGCAGTTGAAACCGTATTGGCAAACATAGCGGCGGCTTCACCTGAATGGGATGTCAGGCCTATCGGTAAAACAGATAATGACCTGGCTTATGTATGTAATCAGATGCTGGATTGGGTCTGGCGCGAATCTGACGGGGATGTGCAATTTAGGAAGGCTTGTAAGGATTTTATTATCAAGGGGCTTGCTTATTTATATGTTTATCCAGATTGGAACGCTGATGGAGGATTGGGCGGGGCCAGGTTCAGGCGTATCTCACCTGAATCTGTTTTTGTGGACCCGAATACAATGCTACCGGATTTCTCTGATTCATCATCCATGATGTTCTCTGATCTGCATACCAAAGAATCATTAAAAGCGATCTTCCCGCAATATGCTAAAAAAATAGAAGAAGCCCGCGAAGATCACGAAATAAATGAACAGGGAAGCGGTAAATACTCAAGGGACCAGGTGTGGACCAGGGGTGATGTAAGTAAAGATCACCAGGCTATGATCAGGAAATATGTCCGCTTCAGTAAAGTGAATGTTCCAATGGTCCTGATAACAGATATGAATACCGGCAGTTCAAAGAAATTTGACCGGGACCAGTACAAGACACTGCTTATAGATCCGCGTTACCAGGCAATGGTTACAGAAGGGATAATTGTTGAAGAACTTATCTATGACCAGCACATAAGAGAAGTTGCCTTTTTCGGGGATGAACAGATTTATGACGAAATATTACCAATTACCAGCTATCCAATAATTCCAGCCTGTAATGAGCATACGTCCACCCCATTCCCATCCGGTGACGTTCGTCACGCAAAGACACCCCAGCGTATGCTCAACAGGACCGAAGCGTTATTAATATCACATACAACTGCAACAACAAATTTTAAATTACTTTACGAGGACGGGGCGCTCGATCCAGGAGAAGTGAATAAGTGGCATATACCAAATGCCCTGATTCGCGTGAATCCGGGGGCATTGAAGGAACAAAAAATCAAAGAGTTTGCCCCGCCCTCCGTAAGTAGTCAGCTATATTCTGAAAAACAACGCTATGAACTTGACATAGAACAAGTCTTTGGAGCCTATAAATATCTACAGGGTTCATCGTCTGATGCACCTGGGTCTGTAGGGGAGGCTCAAATAGTGGATGAGGCGGTGGCCCGTAAACAAAACTGGAAGATACTGCCGATATACGATATGATAACAAAAGCATCCAGTGTTGTCCAGGAATGGATGCCGCATATATATACACAGCAAAGAATACTGCGGGTGGTTAATCCCGACGGTAATGCAAAAGAATTAACAATCAACGAACCTGTGATAGATGATAAATCCGGGGCTGTAATGACTATGTACGATATGCAGTCTGCTAAAGTGGATGTGAAGGTCGTTATCGGGAGTACCAGAGCAAAATCGCCAGCTGCCGATCTACAGCGCGACCTGGCCCTGTTAAGTGCTGGTATCTATGATAAAACACAGGTGATTATGAATATGCAGGGTGATATAGATAAAACATCACTTATCGCCAGACACAGCGAAATACAGCAATTGCGCGGTGCAGTTGAGCAAATGGAAGGCGAACTGAAACAGTTGCAGGGCGATATGCAAACCCGCGAAAGAGAAATTTTCCACGCCAATATGAGGGCGGAAATTGCCGAAGCCACGAAGTCTACATCACAGGCCGTGAGCAATATTAAGGCAAATGCAAAACTTGAAGAAGCGAGACAGAGGGATGCCTCGAAAAAGGTAAAAGAGGGTGCATCTTCTGTTCTAAACGCGATTAACTCTGAACCAGCGGCTCCGGCTATCGGATAACCGCACAAACAAGGAGCATCGAATGGCTACAGAACAAGAACAGGTAACAATACCGGCGGGTGGAGATAACCCAAAGGGTGACTTTATGATGGACACATTAAATGCGTTCAATGAAGGCCCGCAAGAAGGCTCTCCAGATGAAAATCAGTCCGATGGTAGCGTTCCCGTTGATGGAAGTGCTGATTCACAGCAACAGATAACACCGCAGGAAGCGGAAGGGTGGCTCATCGAGAATAAATTTCGCGATGATGCCGAAGGCCGGGATAAACTGGCAAACTCCTACCGCAGTCTGCAAAGCGAGAAGGATAAACTATCAAACGAGTATGGCGAAAAAGATGAAAAGTACAAGCAACTGGATCAACTTGATTCTTTTTTGCGTGCTAATCCCGAAGTGGTAGAAAACCTTCGCGGCAATATTGAAGAAAAAGTCAACCAGAGCAAGCCACCGGTCAAGCCGGATGATTACGATCCCTACGAGGAATCTATCGAAGGGTCGGAATCATACAAATACCGGCAGGCCTATGACAAATACCTGGTTATGCAAGGTGCTAATGAAGCCCGCAAGGAACTTGACGGATTTCGTCAGGAAATGCAGGCTAAAGAAGCAGTTGATGCAGAACAACAGGTGTTGCACAACCTCGGGTTGAGTGATTCTGACATTCAGGAATATCGTGATTTTATTAATGATCCGAACGTGGTCACGCCTGAAAACCTTGTCAATATCTGGCGCATGATGAGTCAGCAAAAATCTGGAAAAACTGCACCGGGAAATGATCCACAGGCTCAACCTGAAGGTCCGTCTGGTCGAACGAGCCTCGCAAGCGTTAGCGGAGTTACACCTTCTCCGTTGAAATCGTCAAGCAAGGAAGTAAATGAGTTTATGGATGGTATAATGCAGTTTTCCAATAATTACACCCCTGATAGGAAATAATAATGGCAGCTACTACCTATGGAACCGGTACAGCCGTTCAATTCAGCGATGGAACGCAACGGCAAGTATTGGAACTTGGAAGTAAAATTCACTATTATAACCCTGATGTAACACCTATATTTTCAATCTTCGGAATGAAAAGCATGGTCACTCCTGTCCCTATTTTTGAGTGGATGGAGGATGAACACATGATTAAGCGCAGTCTGTCAATTAGTATGTCAGGCGCCAGTGCGGGTGCAGATTCCAGTACAACTCTCCTTTCCGATACCGCTACAAGTGGTGTCAACGGAGAGAACTCTATTATAAATTTCAGAACGCAGGCTCAAGTAGAAATGTTTGAAGTCGGCGGAATTTATAGTGCGTCACTTTCTGGATCAGCCGCAATGGAAACCGCTGTAACTCACTTGATCTGTATTGCTATTGGACAAGATGTTAATCTAACATCACCGTCTGATAAGTCAGTACAGTTCGTGGGCGCTCATGTTCACGCATCCTTAAACGCTTACAACACAGAGGCCGCTGCTGGTGGCACAGATTTAATTGGTTTTAATACCGATTCTACTCTGACGCTATCTTATGTTGCCAATGCGGGAC
>DKQR01000146.1:0-168 GCA_002471805.1 Fidelibacterota bacterium UBA7303
TGCATCTATTCCATGCTGGATGGTGGCAAAAGGTGCCGCTGGACTGCCATTACCCATTACATCTGAACCCGTTGTAGAAACGTGCCAGGTAGAATGGAGTTGTTCGTACCAGGAAATCTTGTCATCACTTGCTGATGCAGACAGCACATCCATATCTCCGTCACCATC
>DKQR01000146.1:468-3579 GCA_002471805.1 Fidelibacterota bacterium UBA7303
CATCCATATCTCCGTCACCATCCAGATCCACCGCATAGACAGACTCAGCCCCTTCGGCACTGGTAGAAATGGTAGCTGCTGTGAAACTCTCTGAACCATCATTCTTATACCAGGCGATCTTGTTATCATTGTAAGATGCAGAAAGCACATCCATATCTCCGTCACCATCTACATCCACCGCATAGACAGACGAAGCCCCTTCGGCACTAGTAGAAATGTTAGCAGTTGTGAAACTTTCTGAACCATCATTCTCATACCAGGCTATCGTGTTATCATTTGCTGAAGCAGAGAGCACATCTATATCACTGTCTCCATCCAGATCCACCGCATAAACAGATTGAGCATCATCGGCACTGGTGGTGATGGTATGGGCGGTGAAACTCTCTGAACCATCATTCTCATACCAGGCTATCTTGTTATCATTTTCTGAAGCAGACAGCACATCTATATCCCCATCTCCATCCACATCAACCGCATAGACAGATTGAGCCCTATCGGCACTGGTAGTAATGGTATGGGCGGTGAAACTCTCTGAACCATCATTCTCATACCAGGCAATCTTGGAATCAGCTTTTGATGCGGAAAGAACATCCATATCTCCGTCACCATCCAGATCCACCGCATAGACAGACTCAACATCGCTGGCACTGGTGGTGATGGTATAGGCGGTGAAACTCTCTGAACCATCATTCTCATACCAGGCAATCTTGGAATCATTTTCTGAAGCAGACAGCACATCTACATCCCCATCTCCATCCAGATCCACCGCATAGACAGATTGAGCATCATTGGCACTGGTGGTGATAGTATGGGCGGTGAAACTCTCTGAACCGTCATTCTCATACCAGGCGATCTTGGAATCATCGCCTGAAGCAGACAGCACATCCACATCTCCATCTCCATCCAGATCCACTGCATAGACAGAATGAGCCTCATCAGCACTGGTTGTTATAGTATGGGTGGTGAATGTTTGACTAATCACTACAACGGGGAATGACATTATTAGAAATAATAAGAAATACAGAAATTGTATTTTTTTACTCCACATAAATAACCCCATTGTAAAGATTAACTATGGGTATTTCATCCATATTGTTATCCGTCAGTCTGCAACTGTTTGTAAGAATTAATATTGTTTCAGCTTGTTGAGTTGCCGTAAAGTTTAATTGTACCAAGTCGCCTTCACCAGCGAGACCTTCCATGGTACCGGAAGCGACACTCAAACTCACTGTTATCAATCCATCATCTGTATCATTTTCAATAAACGAAAAAATGTCACCGTCAAAGACTCCCAGTGTAGATGAATCGGTTTCAATCAGTTCATAATTTTCATAAAAAAGAAATTCTATATCGTATTCAATTTCTGCAAAAACACCCATAAAATTTGATACATCTTCTAATCGCAGATTGATCGAAAAATGCTCATTAACCTGTGTATGAATCTCAAGTGGATTCATAAGAATTGCCGGACCGATTATTTCAATTATTGAATCGTCTAAATCCGCAATTTCTTCAGACACACAGGATAATAATCCCATTATCATTAATGTTAAAAGAATACATTGAATTATATTCTTCATAATCTATTACTCAAGTGATATTTCCAATATGTTTATCGACCAAACTGCTCCCACTGCATATAAATAATTATTAAGTACTGTTTCTTGTTTTTTCATTTCGTCAAAAGAAATCAACACTTTTTCTTTATCCGATTCAATCAAATTTAAGTCTGTTTGGTTTTTAAATCTATCCAAGTCATTTAAATAGTGTGTGTGTTTACTATCGTAATCCATATATTCAACTGCCGTCAGATAACCGACACCTGTAGCAACTACCAAAAACAAAAGACCCCGCTTTGTAAATCCACGCACTATTTGACCGCTTCCAGGAATTACTGTCGATAAGGCAATCGCCGGTAATTTCGGTTTGGGTTTAAGATGAAATTTTAATTGTTTTGATTCTTCGGAGGTTATTTCAAACACATCCTGATATTTATTATAGCCGGGTTTTTCAATCATAATACTGTATGTACCTATGAAGTTTTGATAGTCTATTTGAGGGAATTTTCCGGCATATTTATTATTGATATACACCTTTGCTTTAAAAGGATGTCCGGAAATAAGAATAGATCCTTTTTGGGGAATTAATTTTACATGAATCATTTTCTGCTCATCCAATGTAAAATCCTTTTGCAGTGATTCATATCCTTGTTTATGAAATAACAATGAATATTCCTTTCTTTTTCTCAAATCGGGAACAGTAATAGGTGTTTCACCTAAAGCCTTATTATTTAATGCTACTACAGCACCAGCAGGTGCAGATGTAATTTCAACTGTTTGTCTCGAGGATACATAATCAATAGATGAAACGATCGATTTTGCAATTTTATTCATTCCTCCCTTTCGCAATGTCCTTTCGGATTCATGAAAACTTTCAGATGCGATTATTTTTCCTTGAGAAACTTCTACAATATAAATATCGATGGATAGTTTGGTTCTCATTGTAACGAAACCTGCAACAATGAAGTCAGCACCTGACAATCTGCCGACTTCCTTAATACATTTCAATTGATCACAATCATTTAAATCAATATCAGTCCAAGAGACTATATCTATTAATTTTGATCTGGAAATAATAGAAAAATTCTCAATGTCTAAAATTTCTTTTTTAAGGGAATTATTGAATTGGGTATAGAACTTTTTCGACATTTTATTATCGGAAGGTGAAATATTGATTGCAATTTTTAGATTGGATGCATTAAGCATACTACCGGTAAAAATGGCAATGAAAACGGCAAAAATAAAGACTGTTTTATAGTTTTGTTTCATGAAAGGGGTATTGATATCTATTAATTTCAAACAAAATATATAAAATACACCACTTATGCATTTTCTTTTCCTCACTTATGTTTAGTTGAAGAACTTGATCTTCAAAACTATTTTAGGGTGAAAGATTTTTTCTAACGACCATCCAACTTACTCCAATACTCAATTCATATAAAAGAACAAGCGGAATGGACATTAACATTAAACTTATGGGATCCGGAGGTGTAATTAACGCTGATAAAATCAAAATTATAATAAATGCATGACGGCGATAATGACGCATAAA
>DKQR01000127.1:0-2316 GCA_002471805.1 Fidelibacterota bacterium UBA7303
GGAATCAACTCTTTTTGATGGACCTTCAAAGCTGCCGGGTTCATAGCTACCAGCACGTCGGGCTTATCTCCAGGCGTATGGGTGTCCCGGGATGAAAATTTTATCTGAAAGGCACTGACACCTGCCAGGGAACCCGCCGGAGCCCTGATCTCTGCAGGAAAATCGGGTAATGTATTCAGGTCATTGCCCACAATAGCGGTTGTTTCCGTAAAGCGCCCGCCGGTGAGCTGCATTCCATCACCGGAATCACCAGCAAAACGTATAATGGCCTCATCGATTGTTTTAAATGTTTTTCCCATATACCTGTAGTGTTACTTCTCTAATAATAAAGTTGTGGTACTAATAATATAAAATGTGCGGCTTCTCTATGGTTGAAATTTTATTTTTTCGTATCACGAAATCAAACCAAATCTACCAAGTTGGATTCAAGGATCGAAACAAATTAATTCGTTTTCTATTTCCCGAATTTGGTTTTAATCAAAAAAACCAAGTGTACCTAAAATCACAACAATTGAGAGAAAACAGTTTTTTCCCATAATCGAATATTTTCAAAATAAACTGCCTGAATTCAACCTGGGACATTTTAAAATTTGATAAGAATTAATTTGTTTTCTTTTTTGGATTATTTTTCAATCTTTACAAAATTGGGGTAGTATTAACCATTATCTTTCGTATGAGTGAACAGATACCTTATCCTTTAAGCCAGCGAATCCGCTACCGCATTGATAACTTCATGTCCCGGGGCAGCGCTTCTATTTTCCTAGCCCTGCTACTGCTCTTTACTGCCGGGTTTCTGGTCATGGTCGTGCTGCGGGTCATTGCCAATGTATTTCTACCGGATGAAACCTTAGGCGGCTGGCTGGAGATTCCCTGGCGGGTCTATGTGGCCGTCATGGAAGGTTCGGCAGCGGAAACAGACGGAGACAGCAACTGGCCGGCAAAAATGACCTCTATTCTTGGTGTACTCATTGGTCTGGTGCTTTTTTCCAGTATGGTGGCTTTCATCACCAGTGTTTTTGAAGCCAAGCTGGCGGAACTCCGCCGCGGGCGCAGCCTGGTACTGGAAAGCAATCACACCCTGATCCTGGGTTTTGGCGACCGTATTATTGAGGTGATTAAAGAATTGATTGAAGCCAACGAGTCGGAACCAGACGCCGCAATTGTGATCCTGGCAGAAGATGACAAGGAGGACATGGATAATTTGATCCGCGATAATATCCTTGATTTCGTGACCACCCGTATTATTACCCGCTCCGGGGTAACCACCAATATCAACAACCTGAAAAAAGTCCAGGCCGAGCGGGCCAAGTCCATTATTATTATGAACTCGGCTGCCAGCTGGCGGCCGGAGGAAGAACTAAAGCTTGCCGACGCTCTGGTCCTGAAATCCATCATGTCCATTATTGCAGTGTGTGACGGCGAAGAACATCCGCCCATTGTCTGTGAGATACACTCCGATCGGGACCGGGATTTGGCTGAGAATATTACCACTGGAACTGTGAAAGCCTTAAACGAGGTTAGTGTCCTTTCCAGGATGATCGCCCAGCTGGCCCTGAGTCGCAATGGGCTTTCCGTGGTATACAGCGATATGGTGGGTTTTGACGGCAACGAATTTTATTTTTACCAGCCTGATGAAGGCTGGGGCGGACCGTTGACCTTTGGGGAAAGTATTAACCGTTTCAAAAGCAGTACACCCATGGGCATTCATACCAGTGAAGGTAAAATCATGCTCAACCCACCTGCTGATACAAAAGTCACGGAAGAGGATGAACTGATTGTGTTCGCCGAGGATGATTCCACCATATTTTATTACGAAGAATCGGTGCAAAACCCCCAGATCTCGGAACTGCCTCAAGTGGACACCAGCCTGCGCACCCAGCGGGTAGCCTTGCTGAACTGGACGCCCAAAGCAGCCATCATTGTAGAAAAACTCTGTACCTATGTACCTGCGGGATCAGAGATCATTGCTTACAACCCAGCCAAAACAGAGGAAATGGAATCTTTCCTGGTTGAACTCCAGGATAATCATCCTGATCTCAATCTGGCCATGAAACAAGTAGATTTAAATGACCTCAATGCCCTCAATGAACTGGAGCCCCAAAATTTTGACAGCCTGCTGATCCTGTCTCCCGGCGGAACCACCATTGAAGAAATGGATGCCTATGTAATCTCCCTGTTGATCCGCATCCGCCAGATCCTGCGGAAATCTACGTCGGATAAATGGCCGAAACTGATCACCGAGGTCATGGACAGTGAGAACATCGATATTATTTTAAACAGCGGTGTGGAAGATTTCATGGTTTCCAACCAGTTTGT
>DKQR01000127.1:2690-6940 GCA_002471805.1 Fidelibacterota bacterium UBA7303
TTCCAGGCGGAAGGGAGCGAATTGTATATCAAGCCGGCAAATTATTATTTCTCTTTCGACGGCAGGGAATCCATTACAGTACCTTACGGGGAGTGCACCCAGGCCGCTCTGTTGAGGCAGGAAGTATGCCTGGGAGTCCAGCTTCACGCCCATCAGGGGGACAGGGATAAATTCTTCGGTGTAGCCCTGATCCCGGATAAAGGAGAAGAATTTACATTAACACCCCAGGACGGGTTGATCACCCTGGCCGAAGACGAATCTTGATCGAGTTACCCGCAGGCCTGTATTAAAAGTTAATCTTTATTCCCCAATCCAGGGGATTCCCTTTCTAAATTTCATTCATGACTCACAGAAATAAAATAAAACTCACCAGCTTAAGTCACGGCTCCGGTTGAGCCTGCAAGATCGGTCCGGGTGACCTAGCCCAGGTTCTGGGTGATGTTAACATGCCCACTGATGATTCCGTCGTTTTGAGTTTTGACAGTGCCGACGACGCCGCCGCCGTACGCCTGGACAGCGGTACAACATTGGTCCAGACAGTAGATTTTTTCACCCCGGTGGTGGATGATCCTTACGAGTTCGGGCAGATCGCTGCCGCCAATGCCCTTTCTGATATTTATGCCATGGGCGGAAAACCGTTATTCGCCTTAAATATAGTAGGTTTTCCCATCAATGATCTGCCCAAATCGATCCTGACTGAAATATTGCAGGGCGGTGCAGACAAAGCCGCTGAAGCTGGAATCCCCATCGTGGGCGGGCATTCCATCGACGATAAGGAACCTAAATACGGGTTGGTGGTTACCGGAGAAGTAGATGAAGAAAATATGTGGACCAATTCCGGGGCGCAGCCGGGAGATATTCTTATACTTACCAAGCCCCTTGGTACCGGCATCATTGCCACGGCTATAAAAAAAGAAGCAGCACCGGAAGAAAGCGTTTTTGCCGCAATAGAAACCATGTCCACACTGAATAAGGATGCGGTCCAGGCATTGCAAGGGCTGGAGGTCCACGCCGTTACAGATGTAACCGGCTATGGTCTGCTGGGCCATTTACAGGAAATGTGCCAGGCAAGTGCTGTTTCCGGAAGGATAGATTTTCAAAATCTTGAATTTCTACCCGGTGTGCAAGATCTGGCCGAAGCAGGCATGATTGCCGGCGGCACCCGCCGCAACCTGGCATATATCAAAGATTACACCGGATTTGACCCGCAGCTTACGGAAGTGGATCGACTCCTGGCGGCGGACGCCCAAACCTCCGGTGGTCTGCTGATCTCCCTGCCCCAGGGAGATGCAGAAAAATTTATGGTTTCCTTCGATTCCGGGTTTCAGGTTGGTAAAATTATTGAGCGTCGAGAATCGTCAATCTTTATCAGTCATTGAAAGGCACAATACAATAACAGTTACCATTCAGACCAAGTATCAGCTAATCTTTTCTACTATTCCAAAAGGCTTGGTTGAATTTCTCTCAAAACCGTTTTCTAAGAAAAAAGTTAACTCGATAAAAAAAAGTTCAGCTTCCGGGTCGGAACTATTCGCTAATTGTTCTAGGTCAGTGTTGGATTTTTCATATTCTCCCAAACGACTATATACAATGCTGCGATTATAATAAGCACCATGCAGTTTTGGATTTATAGCAAGCGCAGAATTAAAATATTCGATTGATTTATTAGGATATCCCGTCTTCCTATAACAAATAGCCAGATTAAGATGAAGATGTGAAAAATCATTTTTTTGGGTAATAGCTTTTTCCAGCAAGGGTATGGCCTGGTGATACCGATTCGATAACATAAGTTCCACGGCTTTATTAAATAACTGTAATACATCCGAATCTTGGCCAGAATAGGTTGACAGATTTCCTCCGCAACTAGATAAAGATAATAAAATAATTACGGTAAATATGTTATTTCGGCTTATCATAAAGCGGCGATTATAAATAAATAATTTTGAAGCGCCAAATATAATTAAATAATTGGAGTACCATCGGTCGGGGCGACAGGATTTGAACCTGCGACCCCCACAACCCCATTGGGGTCAGACGGCTAGTTGTCCTATATTCTTTCTCTTCTTCAGATGCTAATTTGTGTAAAAGCGATGGTGGGATAATACCTAAAAGCTTACTAAATACGACTGTAATAGTCGTATTTATTTCTTGCCTATACATTTCCCATCAAATAACTTCCGGCCCCAGATTTTTTACTATGTTAAAAATTACTCGAAAAGTTGAATATGCTCTTATCGCTATGGGGCACTTACAGCAAAAAGAGGCTGGTCAGTTGGTTTCCGCTAAAGAAATCGCGGAACAGTACGGCATTCCGCAAGAATTGCTGGCCAAAACCCTCCAGAAGCTGGCCCGGGAGCAAATCATCCAGGCAGTGAAAGGCCCTGCAGGAGGGTACAGGATTAGAAAAGACTCAAACACCATAAACATGACCAGATTTATCGAAATACTGGAAGGACCAGTAGGCTTGATGGATTGTTATTTTGATACCGATTGTATTCAACTCAATACCTGCAATATTCGAACACCCATTAATCGTATTAACGATTCCATTAGATCCATGCTGGATCAAATGACTCTAGCTGATATTACTAACTAATATGAATTTAAAAGATAATATTATAGAAATGCTCAAACAGTGTGTGGACCCAGAGATTCCCGTGGACTTGTGGAACCTAGGACTTATTTATGACATAAATCTTCAAGAAGCGGAAGATAATAAAACAGATGTTTTTATTACTATGTCACTTACCACACCAGGCTGTGGTATGGGTCAACACATGGCAAATGATATTAAAGAAAAAATTTCCAGCCTCGACCCGGTTAAAGATGTAGATGTAAATGTTACCTTTGACCCACCGTGGAACCCCGAAATGATGAGTACTGAGGCTAGGCAAAAACTGGGATTTAACCCAACCCCGGTTCCCAAAAATGAACCAGAAATTAAAACGGAGTGGGAATAATGAGCGAAAAATTGCAAAACCCAAAAACCATTCAAGACCAACAACATGATTTTCAAAACGCAGTTATTACTGTAACAAAAAAAGCGGTTAAACAGCTGAAGATAGCCATGAAATCCGCCGGCGACGAAAACCAAATTCTGCGCATGTCCGTGGAGGGCGGCGGCTGTTCCGGTATGACCTATAAAATGGACTTTGATAAACAGCAGCAGGAATTTGATAAAGTATTTGAATCCAATGGACTAAAAATAGTATGTGACTTAAAAAGTTGGCTTTATTTAAAAGATATTGAAGTAGACTATTCTAACGATCTACTCAATGGCGGATTTCAAATTAAAAATCCCAATGCTGATCGTACTTGCGGCTGTGGGACGAGTTTTTCCGCCTGAAAATCCTCCCGAAACAAAAATAAATTTAAACTGCAATGTCCAACGAACAGCAGGTTATTGATTCCAGGTTAAAGGCAGATTATGAGTACGGGTTCGTTACAAATATTGAATCAGAAACCCTTCCACCAGGACTAGATGAAAATATCATCCGGACTATTTCCGCAAAGAAAGAAGAACCGGAGTGGATGCTTGAGTGGCGGCTGAAAGCCTACAGGCACTGGCTTAACATGGAAGAACCAAAATGGGCCAACGTGACCTATCCCAAAATTGATTACCAGGCTATCAGTTATTTTTCGCAGCCAAAGAAAAAAGAACTTTCCAGCCTGGACGAGGTGGATCCGGAACTTTTGGCTACATACGACAAACTGGGCATCCCCCTGGAAGAGCAGAAAATGCTAGCCGGTGTGGCTGTGGATGCTGTCTTTGATAGTGTTTCTGTGGCCACGACTTTTAAAAAAGAACTGAAAAAAGCCGGTGTCATTTTCTGCAGTTTTTCGGAAGCAGTGAAAAACCACCCGGATCTTATTAAAAAATATCTAGGATCGGTTGTCCCTTATACTGATAATTATTTTGCAGCAATGAATTCTGCAGTCTTCAGCGATGGTTCTTTTGTTTACATCCCCAAAGGTGTCCGCTGCCCTATGGAGCTGTCCACCTACTTTCGGATTAACGAAGCCAAGACCGGGCAGTTTGAAAGAACTCTCATCGTAGCTGATGAAGGCAGTCATGTAAGTTACCTGGAAGGGTGCACCGCTCCTATGCGTGACGAGAATCAGCTTCATGCGGCCGTGGTGGAGCTGGTGGCCCATAAGGATGCTACCATCAAATATTCCACGGTCCAGAATTGGTACCCGGGCCATCCGGAAACCGGGGCTGGCGGCATCTATAATTTTGTAACCAAGCG
>DKQR01000066.1 GCA_002471805.1 Fidelibacterota bacterium UBA7303
CCGCTGAACACGTTCATCATCATCATGGTAAACTGTTAGATTACACCCCGGCCACAGAATACCATCAAAGGTTTTTAATATCTCCAGAGTAGGTAACAGTGTTGAATCGTCACTCGCATATAGAATGGTTGTTTGTGCATCCGGTATATGTTGAAATAACATTTTTTCATACAATTTTCCTGCCAGTGTCATACCGACTGTATCAAATTGCAGCCTACTCTTTTCTGGATATCCGTCTATAATTAATAATTTCATTTAGCTGCCTTTAATTTTTTCTAAAGCTTCGGATAAGCCCGAATAATCATTAAAGATTCCATCTGCTTTTGTATTTGCACTGCCTCTATCCACTGCGGCAATGCATAAAATAGCTTTCATGCCAAATTCATGGGGGCCCGCAATGTCATTAGTCTCCCGATCACCAATATGGACAACTTCAGACGGAAAAAGATGCAATCCCTCCCAAGCATGTTGAAACATGGATTGATGCGGTTTTGAATGACCCACTTCATCTGAAAATGCGAATGTATCAAAATAGTCTAACAATCCTTCGTCTCTGAGCAATGTTCGTAACACACGCCCAGGACTAAATATAGCATCCGATATAATGCCCAATTGATAATGTTCGGATAATCGGGCGATGGCTTCATGCACACCTGTGACAAAGTCCGGGCGAAATACCAATTCCATTTCTTCATGAAGGCGTACCAGTTCAATCATTTCATGTTCTGATAGCGATACATTTAATTTATCTAAAATTTGATTTAAACGATGGGCAACGGTCCTTGTTATATTATTATTGTGCCAGTCATTTCTAAAATCAGAATCCACTTCATCATAAATATCAGAAACAGATTTAAAGGAAATATCAGTAAGTTTTGATGTAGCTGCATGAACTAATTCTCGTCTTTCAACCAACTTTGTTGGACATCCTGCTTTTGCTCTTTTTGGTTCATCCGAATCATCGATTAAAACTGTATCCCACAAATCAAATGTGATTCCTTTTACAACCATTTAAATCAATCTTTCAAGAATGTCAATCACGTCTCCGGCCACCACTTTTCGAGAATTTGTTGGGCAGGATGGATCTGCCAGTGCGTATTTCTCAATCTTTTTTAAATCATTTGAGTCAATCTGAAAAGATTTTAAATCAGAAGGCAATTTTAATCGACGCAGCCAATTACTCATCATAGCAACAATTTCATCTGCATCATTTTTAACACCCAAAACCGATCCGAGCGATGCGAGTTTTGCTCGAGCATTTTCATATTCTATATTATATTTTGTAGTTCCAATAAGAAGGGTCGCATTTGCCAAACCATGATGCAAGTCATAATGCACACCTAAAGCATGGGCGATAGCATGATTAACTCCGAGTCCTTTTTGAAAAGCGGTAGCCCCCATGGAGGAGGCCATGAGCATATTTCCTCGAGCAGATATATTCTGGCCATTTACAACAGCACGTTCCAAATTTTTCACACATAATGCCATACCGCGCTGAGCAATGCCATCGGCAAATGGATGAAATGCATCCACCCAAAATGCTTCTAGATTATGAACAAATGCATCGACACCTGTGGCGGCCGTTAAACCGGCTGGAAGCCCAACAGTTAATTCCGGATCCAGAATGGCAATATCCGGCAACATGAAGGGTGAAAAAATAATGGTCTTCTTATTAGTGGCTTTTATTAAAATTACACTGCTTCGTCCCACTTCACTTCCAGTACCGGCAGTCGTTGGAACAGCATAAAAGGGCGGCATATTATTCTGAATCAAACAATCGCCACCCAAAGCATCATCATATTGTTCTAAAGGGCCCTCATGTGTGGCCATCACTTTAATGGTTTTACCCACATCCATGGATGACCCGCCACCCAAAGCAACAATAAAGGTTGAACCACTTTCTTTATAAACGATGGTTCCAGCATATACATTTTCGCAGGTTGGATTAGACTTCACCTCGTTATAGGTTATAAGTTCAATCCCTGAATCAGTAAAAAGGTTACGAACCTTTTCAGGAATTCCCGCTGATTCCAGTCCTTGATCTGTTACCAGGAGTCCTTTAGAGCGCCCTGATTCCTTGATCATGGATGGCAATTCTTGAATCACGCCCGGCCCGTATTCTATACGTGTTGGATAAAAATAGCTGTGTCGCTGGTTTGGCATCTTAATGTGTTTTATTTCTCAAATGATAGGATTTGGGTCGCGTTAATTGCTCAAAGCCAACTTGGGACAAGGAACAGCCACGACCGGAATCTTTTATGCCCGCCCAGGATAAATAGGGATCTAAATAATCACAGCGGTTCATAAAACATGTCCCTGTTTCAATATTGTTAGCAATTTGAATGGCTTCATCCTCATTTTCTGTCCAAACCGACGCGGTTAATCCATAGGGACTGTCATTCATGAGTTGCAATGCTTCACCATCATTTTTTACAGGCATGATGCCCACCACTGGACCAAATGATTCATCCATCATAACATTCATGGAATGATTAACGTTGATTAATACTTGTGGCGGCAAATAATGCGGGCCCAATGATTGTCCGTTGAAATGATTCCAATCCAATAAGGGTTTAGCTCCAGATGAAACAGCCTGATCAATATGGGATTTAACGAGACGAACACCACTTAATTTCGTCATAGGTCCCAATGTTATTTTTTCATCTGTGGGGTTTCCCAAAATATATTGATTCGTTAAATCAACAAAACCATCGACAAATGATGAGAAATGATCTTCATGCACATAAATGCGTTCTATCCCGCAGCAAGATTGACCCGAATTGAAAAATGCCCCATCCACCAAATTTTCGATCGCAAAATCAATATTAGCATCGGCACGTACATAGGCAGGATCTTTACCGCCCAATTCCAATCCAAGTCCAATAAATCGTTCAGATGCAATACGCTGAATCACGTGCCCACCGGAAACAGAACCTGTAAAAGCCACAAAATCAATTCGATTATCTCGAACAACTTCAGCCGTTGATTCATGCGTTAAATGAAGAAATTGAAATAATCCATCCGGGAGCCCTGCTTTATCAAATGCTTGTTTTAATCGTTCAGCGCATAAAGGTGTTTGAGTCGAATGTTTTAACACAATTGCATTTCCGGCTAATAAGGCGGGGACCACAGTATTAACCGCAATTAAATAGGGATAATTCCATGCGGGTACCACAAATACAATACCCAATGGTTCTCGTTGAATAAATCGATTAAATCCATCCTTTTTGTCTATATGTATGTCTTTCAAAGCATTATCAGCCAACCGAATCATGCCCAAAGTCCGTTCTGCTGTACCGCGCACTTCTCCTGGAGCATAACGAATAGGTCGTCCCATTTGCCATGATAATTCTTCAGAAATCGCCTCCAATTTTGATGTGAATGCATCAACAAACTTTGTTACAACAATTTTTCGATCCTGAAGACCTGTGTGTTTCCATTCTTTTTGTATTTTTACCGCCTTTGTTAACATATTATCAATATCCTTTCCATCATGAAAGGGTCGTTCGATATAAACATTTTCATCGATGGGGGAAATCACTTTTAATCGTTGGTTTGAACCAGCCATTTATAAATCGGCCTTTCCTGTTTTATTTCGTAACAAGATAAGAAATAAAAAGATAGCTGCTAAGACAGCTGACACTAAAAGAATGCTGAAAACGGTTCCTGCACCGGACGAATCTAAGATGGAACCCAATATAAATTCCTGTACAACGGAACCTACAGCCCCTAATCCATTAATAATTCCGGCTGCAAATGCAGCACCGCGTAAAGTGCTAACTTCAATGGCCCCGGCTCCAGTCATGAGTGCGTCCGGCCCATACAAAGTGAAACCCACCAAAGCTAGACTTATTCCGAAATAAAGTAAACTCGCAGGTCCATACGTGTATAGCAGCATGGTGGAAGCAGTCATGGCTAAAATGAAATAAAAACTGATTTTTGCGCGCTTTCCAGAAAAGTATTTATCTGAAATAAATCCTGCTGCAATTACACCGAATGCACCTGCGAAATCAAATGCCGTCGAAAGATAACCCGCATCATCCAGAGCAAGCCCGTAATCACGATAAAGAAGAAATGGGGTCCAGGACCAAAGGGCATATCGAATGAATTTCACAAAAAAATAGAATCCTCCTACAAGTAAAATATTGGTCCAAATGGCAGAACTCCATCCTAAATCTCTCTGTACATTCTTTTCTATTATGGATTTATTTTCACTGGAATCCACAAGCCCAAACCCAACATCTTCAGGTTTATTTCTTTGATTAAATAAAAAGAAAATCCAAACACCTAATAGAATAATAGAGCCAGCCCAGAACGACCATTGAATACCCCATCTTGCCAATACCCAAGCTGCAAGTCCGCTGGCCAGCACACCGCCAATTTGATAATTTGTTGCCCAAAATCCCATAACCGTTCCACGTTCTTTTCGGCTAAACCACGGAGCCATGGCGGCCACATTATTAGACCATCCTGTGGATTGAGCGAAACCATTAATCATCATTAACAATGAAAAGGTTATCCAGGAGTTCGTTATACCAAATAAAAAGTTAACCGCAATAGATACGGCCATTCCGAACAATAATAAGATTCGTGGCCCCCACTTCGACCCAACCCAGCCCATAATAAATTGACCAATAGTATAGGCAACTAAATAGGCTGATCCAATGAACCCGAGTAAAGATGGATCCCAGGACAGTTCTTCAGCTAATGCTGGTTTGGCAATAAAGAATGGTTTTCGACAAAAATAAAATCCCGCATAGGATAACCATGTGGATGCGAAAATGCGATAACGCCATATTGACTGAGGTGAATAAATCATTCTTCAGTTTTACAAAGGAATAAACTGTTAATGTCGGAGAATGGGAAAATGTAAATCAAAAATCATAAGGGTTGAATATATAATCTTAATTACATTACCTGAACAGAATTAGATAAAATATTTTTATGTTCAGCTTATTTTAACATATTGATTTAATGACTATGAATGTAAAACAGAAAACAGTTATCGGCTGGACGGCAGGCCTATCAATTGTATATGCGATCACGAGGTATCATTACTTCAAAGGTGTTCCTTTCCAACAATTTTTCCCTGATATATTGAATAAAGGACTCTCATTGGCTGCCATTTTATTAATCAGTCTTTTGCTTTCTGTTGGCCCTTTATCTCGCCAATTCCCAGATAAATTTAATAATCTTCAATTGGGAAAAAGGTTATTTGGTTCATTGGGTTTTGTTTTTGCTTTTCTCCATTCATTGGTTTCAATCTACTTTTACAAACCAGATCATTATCCCAAGTTTTTCTCACTTGAGCATCTTAATGTTATAGGAAAATTTGTACTTTATTCCGGTGTAGTTTCCTTAATATTGTTAAGTATTGCATTTATGGTGTCATTTCCAAAAATTCTAAATGTACGTCCTAATTATTTTTCAACAATCCCAGTTTATCGGTTTCGTAGGCTTAATTATTGGAGGTGGTCATGTGATTCCTATCGGTGCTCAGGGATGGTTTCATCCCTACTGTTGGCCGGGGTATTTAATTCCATTATGTATAACAGAAAGTAAAAATATGACACAATTATTATTCTTTCTTTTTTTTACCAAAACAGTGTTTGCACAAGTAAGTACCGAAAGGATACTTGAGCAACCATTAGAACCGCATCCAATTATTGAATTAAAGAATTGGGATGTATTCAATGGCGAAACCTCATTAGAGAATGCTCTTAATTTTCAGAATAATAATGGCTGGGAATCATGGACACTTAATACAAAATGGTGGGATGAGTATAATGTTAAATGGTTCCGGAGAAATGTGTCAATACCCGAATCATTTAGGGGGCAGGATGTTTTTCTCGAACTAAAAGTTGATAATAAAGGGATTGTTTATTTCAATGGTGAAAAACTCATGAATGTTGCACGGCTTCAAGGGAAAAAATTGTTAATAAAAAATGCCAAAGGAAATGAAACTTTTACCATAGTAGTTCGCGGGGAAAAAACGGGGTATTATGGCCAATTTTATCAAGCAGATATTGTAGCCTATCCACCTGGCTACAGCGATTTTTATTTTTATTTAAATTCGGTTGAAACATTAAGACCTTCCAGTCGAGGAATATCCATTGAAAAAGCAAAATGGAAAATGATGGCAGATGAGGGCGCCAGCCACCCTGATTTTGACGATTCACATTGGGTAACACGAGAAATCAGAGGTACTTGGAGGGGTGAATACAAACATGCGTGGTACCGTATGTCCATTAAACTTCCAGATGAAATTGATGGATTCCCTATTAATAGTAACCGTTTATTCATTCATGCTTACACAAATGACAAAGGTGAAATTTGGTATGAAGGACAAAAGCTACATGAATTCAGGGATAGTTCTGGGAATATTTTATTTGAGGTAAATGGCACACCATCTAAAACGATCTCTTTTGCGATCAAAGCCATAAATGAAAGAAATATGGGTGAATTAAAAGATGTAAGAATTATTTCAAGTGAAGCATTAAGATTAGAATCCACTTATAAATCCATGCTCGAAAAACTCGAAAGATGGGATCGATATTTCCAAAGACATCCTGCTCCTAAAGAAGAATGGATATCCGTAGCGACTGTCACATTAAAAGAGACCATTGAATCAGATAAACCATTAGAGATTAAACTCAATCAGCTAGAATCGAAAATAGCTTCTCTGAATAATAAAATGGTATCTCAACCCGTCTTTGTTGTTCCACCTTATTTACAAAATGTGCAAGATGATGGTATTACCATTATGTGGGAAACAGCCCTCCCATCTTTAGGCACGGTCTTATTTGGGAAACAGGATTTAAATCGTGCCATTCATGGTCAATATTCCCCTACTACAATTCATGAAATAACTTTAGTCGGATTGGATAGAAATACGCATTATAACTATCGGGTGATTTCGGGTGATATGGCCAGCCCCATACAAACATTTAGAACAAAGAAAGATGACGGTATTCCATTTTCCTTTTCTGTGTATGGAGATAATCGCAGTTATCCAAAAGTAGCGGAAAATGTTGTTAAAATGATGACACGTGAAAAGATTGATTTCATATGCAGTGTGGGTGATGTGGTTACTCGGGGAATCAATTTATCTGAATGGGTGGACGATTATTTATATCCTCTGCGATGGATTGGTGGACAAGTTCCAACCTACATCTCTATTGGGAATCATGAGTATGGTGGCTATTGGGAAGTCGGAGAAGTTTATCCCTTTGAAGAGCGCGTGAATCATCCACTAACCTCAAATGGCAGTACGGAATATTGGTATTCATTCGATTATGGGAATGCCCATTTTGTATTCATAGATCCAAACAAAGGAGACGGACCAAAAGGGCGTCGCATACCGCCGGGAAGTCAACAATATGAATGGCTCAAACATGATTTAAAATCTGCACGAAGATCGTCCAAATGGACATTCGTTTTTTTCCATCAACCACCCTACTCGGAATGTTGGTCAGGCGGTTATTATGATGGAGAATATTATTTGCGTGAAGAGATTGTACCTCTCATGGAACTCAATGGTGTAGATATTGTGTTCAGTGGCCATACTCATGATTACGAACGCGGTCTTCCCCATCCGCCCTATGATCCTGAAACGGGTTCAGGAAATAATGCAGCTTATATTATTACAGGCGGTGCAGGATCATTCTTGGATAATCATAAATATTATGAATGGGAACAAATTGATATTCCGGACCATCCTGCACGACCCAACAGTAACGAATCAGACGAAGGCAAATATTATGAATACCATTATATTGTTATTAATATTGATGGAGATATATTAAAAGCAACCACGCAAAAAATGAACGGTGATGGGAGTTATGGAGGTGTCATGGATTCATTCGAATTGCACTATAATACATCCAATAAATAAAAGAATGACATATTTAAACTATAATCGAAAATTAAAGATGGGGTTAGTTGGGGGTGGACCGGGAGCATTTATCGGCGATGTACATAGAAAAGCTGCAATTCTTGACGGCGGTGTCAATCTTGTTTCAGGTACTTTTAGCCGGCACATTGAAAATTCAAAAGAGGCGGGCCAGACATATAATATAAATCCTGAGCGTGTATTTGATCATCATGAAATAATGATACAAAATGAATTATCCCTGCCGGATGAAGATAGAATTGATTTTGTTGCCATAACAACACCTAACCAATCTCACTATTCCATTGCCATAGATTTTTTAGAAGCCGGTTTTCATGTGATGTGTGAAAAACCTATGACCTTTGATGTAAAAGAAGCTGTGAAACTTCAGGAAAAAGTCAGGGAGACCGAACTTGTATTTGGGTTGATGCATAATTATACCGGTTATCCCATGGTAAAGTTTGCCCGTGATATTGTGCGGAAAAAGGAATTAGGGAATATTCGGAAAATTGTTGTTCAATACCCTCAAGGATGGTTGACCACACCCCTGGAAGAAACAGGACATATTCAAGCCGGCTGGCGTACCGACCCATCGCAAAGTGGTGGCGCAGGAAGCATGGGTGATATTGGGACCCATGCTGAGAATCTGTCGGAATATATTACTGGATTGACTATTTCTGATGTTTGTGCAGATCTTTCCATGTTTGTGAATGGAAGGAAATTAGACGATGACGGTAATTGTTTATTAAAGTTTAATAATGGAGCAAAAGGGTTGATTCATGTCAGCCAGATTGCATGTGGTGAAGAAAATAATCTGGTCATTTGGGTTTATGGTGAAAAGAAAAGTTTAGAATGGCATCAAGAAACTCCAAATGAATTAATTATAAGAGATGGAAATGGGCCAAACCAGATTTGGCGACGAGGGAATGACTATGTTGCACAAATAAGTCCCGCCGCCGCACGGGCAACGCGATTACCATCCGGTCATCCGGAAGGGTTCCTTGAAGCATTTGCAAATATTTATTTGAATTTCACGGATACAATTCGTTCACGATACTTAAATCAAACACCCACAGAAGCCATGTTGGATTTCCCAAATGTAAATGATGGTGTGCGGGGGATGCTTTTTATCGAAACAGTCTTAAAAAGTGCAAAGAGTGATCAAAAATGGACCAAAATTTTGACACATAAATAATGGGAGAATTTTCATGTCAAGACCAGTAACATTATGCACAGGACAGTGGGCGGATTTGCCTGTAACCGTTCTGGCAGAAAAAGCATCATCTTGGGGTTATGATGGACTTGAACTTGCTTGTTGGGGCGATCACATGGACGTTGAAAAAGCCGCATCTGATCTCAATTATTGTGAAGAGCATCTTGAAAAATTAGCGAAGCACAATTTGAACGTTTATGCCATCAGTAATCATTTGGCAGGACAATTGGTTTGTGACCCGAATAATGATTCCCGCTCCGATTTATTTGCGCCAGATGATTGCGCAGGTGATGCAGAGAAAAAACGAGCCTGGGCTGTGGACAACATGAAAAAAACAGCTATGGCTGCGAAAAATTTAGGTATTGATGTTGTCAACGGATTCACTGGATCACCCATCTGGCATTATTTCTATAGTTTTCCGCCTGTATCCAAACAAATGATTGATGATGGCTTTGGATATTTTGCTGAAATGTGGAATCCAATTCTGGACGTATTTGATGAATGCAGAGTTAAGTTTGCCTTGGAAGTGCACCCCACAGAAATTGCTTTTGATATTGTAACTGCTGATCGTGCTTTGGAAACTCTCAATAGAAGGGAAGCTTTTGGGTTCAATTTTGATCCAAGCCATCTGCATTGGCAAATGATTGACCCCATTACATTCATAAATGAATTCAAGGATAGGATTTATCACTGTCATATGAAAGATACGGCTTTACAACTCGATGGACGTACAGGGATTCTTGGTTCTCACTTGGATTTTGGGCATCCGGAACGAGGTTGGGATTTCAGATCGCTTGGACGCGGAGATATCAATTTTGAAGATATTATCCGCACTTTTAATCATATTGGGTATAGTGGCCCATTATCCGTTGAGTGGGAAGACACAGGAATGGACCGTGAACACGGTGCGGCCGAAGCATGTGATTTTGTAAAACAATTGGACTTTCAACGATCAGAAGTAGCTTTTGATGCTGCTTTTGAAGAATAGGGGCCAATTATGAATACTCATCAATCCCAGATCAATTCAAAATGGCTATTTAAAGCAAGTTTTATTGCTCTAATCGCAACATCATTTGCATTTGTGACACGTTTTGCTGTTCTAGCCGATTGGGGAAGACAGTTTAATTTGAGTAGTACGCAAATGGGAGAAATTGGCGGCGCCGGTGTTTGGCCATTTGCCATTAGCATTATTCTTTTCAGTTTGGTTGTTGACCGAATCGGATATGGAACGGCTATGGTATTTGCATTCATATGCCATATCGCATATGGTGTTATGGCTGTATTCTGGGCGCCGAATGCAAACCCTGATCAAGCCTACGCTATTCTTTTCGGGGCCAGTGTTATTCTTGCGTTGGGGAATGGCACTGTAGAAGCAGTGATTAATCCAGTTGTGGCTACGATGTTTGACCGAGACAAAACAAAGTGGTTGAATATTCTCCATGCCGGATGGCCCGCAGGTCTTGTGGGAGCCGGACTCATGACTATGGCTATGGGTGGAGCAGATTGGCGATATAAGGTTGGTTTGATCTTTATTCCAACTTTGGTCTATGGCGTCATGATATATAAACAAAAGTGGCCAGTACAGGAACGTGTTGCTGCAGGGGTTTCTTATATGGAAATGTTAAGGGAGTTTGGTATTCTCGCATCACTCCTGGTCATCCCCATTATCATACGCCAGATTGCAGTGGTATTCAATCTACCATTGTCCACTGAAATCATTCTGGATGTGGCATTAATATTTGCTTTTTCCTATTCGATTTGGCCGGAAAAAGAAACCATTACACAATCGAAATTGTCCAGCTCCCTGGGAAGTCCAATGCTTTTTATTCTAATGTTAATTATGATGCCCTTGGCGACCACGGAAATTGGAACCGATGGCTGGATTACAGCCCTAATGGAAAAAGCCATGGGTGATATTGGATTACCTGCTGTTACTGTTTTGGTGTATACCTCGGCAATTATGATGGTTCTACGGTTTTATGCTGGTCCTATTATTCATCGATTTAAACCGCTTGGGTTGTTAATAATTAGTTCCGGTGTGGCAGCAGTTGGTTTATTTCTATTATCTAAAAGCACAGGAATGACCATTTTATTTGTGGCAACATTTTATGGATTAGGGAAAACATTTTTCTGGCCAACTATGTTAGGCGTCGTGTCAGAACAGTGCCCCAAAGGTGGAGCATTGACCTTAAATGCCATTGGTGGTATGGGCATGCTGGCGGTTGGTGTTCTTGGAATGCCGTTCATTGGTTCACTGCAGGATAATGCTTCTTCTGAATTGCTGATGGAAAAAAATCCTACCATTTATTCTCAAATTGTAGTGGAAAAGGATGGAATCTTTGGAGAATACAACGCAATTGACCAAGATAAAAAAACTGAGCTCAGTAACGAGAATCAATCAACAGTTAATATGATCGTTGATGAAGCCCGTCATGGTGCTTTGGCTTATATGGCTATCTTTCCTGTTATCATGCTTTTCAGTTACCTTGGTTTGAATTTTTATTTTAAGTCTAAAGGGGGCTATGAACAAATAATCCTTAAGACAAATCAAGCCAATCCTTAAACGACAGTTGACAGATTGATTTCATATTTGGAAAAAACAGAATACTATTTACAAAACAACCTAATCCCCTTTTGGGCTAACAGGGTTGTAGAAAAAAAATATGGTGGATTTCAGACCAATTTTGACCGAAATGGAATCAGGACCAATGTCACCGAAAAATCATTTTTAGCCCAATGCCGCAGTCTTTTTACCATTTCTCATACAGTTCGATCTGGATATACTTGGCCAAATCATGAACAAGCATTGGCCCAGGGGATTAAATTTCTTTTCAAATATTACCAGGACAAAAAGTACGGTGGCTATTACTGGATTGTGAATGAGGATGGATCTGTTCTTGATGATAATAAGATAATTTACGGTCACGCATTTCTCATTTATGGATTATCGGAGTTTGCATTATTAACCGGTGACGAGTCTGTAAAAACTGAAGCTATCCGTGTGTTTGACTTTTTACAGAATAAAATAAAAGATCAAGAATATGGTGGCTATTTTGAACACTTCAATCGCCAATTTGAACCCATTAAAGCGCGAAAAGATATAGGCGTTTTTAAATCATTGGATGTGCACATGCATCTTATGGAAGCATTTACAACGTTATATGAATTAACGGGCGATGAAAAGCATCGGTTGGCCCTCGAAGAAATAAATACCCTTATTATTAATAAAATGATTCATAAGGAGACAGGAACGGGTATTTCCATGTTTACGCAAGATTGGTCCCCGATCGCAAATGTTGAATTGGAGACGGTTTGGGGCGCGGATCGTTTTGATGAAAATGGTAAATCCATTGATATTACGTCTTATGGCCATAATATTGAATTGACCTGGTTGTATCTCCTTTCTCAAGATGTGCTTAAAATCCCCCGTGAGAAAAGCTGGGGTAAAATGGTGAAAATATATGAACATACTTACCAGAATGGGATCGATTGGATAAACGGTGGTTTATTTGTTGAAGGTGAAAAAAAAGGATCCGCCACTGAAACAAATAAAGAATTCTGGCAACAAGCCGAGGGAATGGTTGGATTTTTAGATGCCTATTTAATGACGGATGATGAAAAATATTTAGATGCTTTTAAAAATATCCACGATTTTGTATTTGAAAAAATGATCAACTGGGAACAAGGGGAATGGTTTGCTCTATTGGATCAAAAAGGAAACGTTATATGGGATTATATGGGGACCAGTTGGAAAACATTATACCATACCGTTCGAGGCATGTGTGAAATATCCAACCGATTACGGAAAATCATTATAGAATTAAAAAACAAATCATTAGATAAAGTGATGGCATAAAAAACAGGAGAACATCATGGAAGAACTCATAAAGAAAAATGAAAAAAGTAGTCAAAGAATATCAAGAAGAGATTTTATAACCAAATCGTCTGCTGCCGCAGCCGCCTTTATGATTGTGCCGCGATATGTTTTGGGTGGACCAGGTTATACCGCTCCAAGTGACAAAATTAATATAGCAGCCATCGGAGTTGGCGGTAAGGGAAGATCAGACATTGCTGCTGTCGCTACGGAAAATATCGTATCCCTATGTGATGTGGATGAAGTAAAAATGTTTGATACAATAAAACGTGCCGGCGAATGGGCAGAAGAAAAAGGGTTGTCCGAAAATCCATTGACGAAAGTGCCGAGATACAAAGATTTTCGTGAAATGTTAGATAAACAAAAAGATATTGATGCAGTAACTGTCAGTACACCTGATCACTTCCATGCAGTCGCCGCCATCACGGCTATCAAACAGGGGAAACATGCATTTGTCCAGAAGCCACTTACCTATTCTGTAGATGAAGCTAAAAAATTAAGCGCTGCTGCAAAAAAAGCCGGTGTTGTCACTCAGATGGGAAACCAAGGCCATGCAGGCGAAGGAATTCGACTCATTGGCGAATGGCTTAAAGATGATGCTATCGGTGAAGTTCGGGAAGTGCATTGCTGGACAAATAGACCAATTTGGGATACAGGCATGAATCGTCCTGCAGAAATACCATCTGTTCCACCCACATTGGATTGGGATCAATGGATTGGGCCTGCGCCTTTCAGACCTTATCATCCTGACTATGCACCATGGAGTTGGAGAGCATGGTGCGACTTTGGGACTGGTGCGTTAGGTGATATGGGTGCTCATATTTTTGATATTCCCTATCACACATTAAAAATGGATCACCCCACATCTGTTTTTGCCAGTTCATCCAAATTTAATGGAGAATCTTGGCCGGTAGCATCCACCATATATTACGAATTCCCACAACGGGGCTCACTACCCCCTGTAAAATTGACTTGGTACGATGGCGGCATCATGCCGCCTCGACCTGAAGGGATCGAACCGGGAAGACGCATGGGCGATGGCGATGGCGGTATCATGTTCTATGGTGATAAAGGAATGATTATGTGCGGTTGCTATGGTAGAAACCCAAGATTGGTTCCGGAAACAAGTATGAAGGAATATCAACGTCCGCCAAAAACACTGTCCAGATCTCCGGGAATACATGAGGAATGGGTCCAGTGCATTAAGGAAAGCAAGCAAGCCTCATCAAATTTTGATTATGCCGCCAGATTAACCAGCACTATGTTGTTGGGAAATATTGCCATCCGCATGGCGCCGAAAAGTACCAAATTAGAATGGGATGGAATAGCAGGTAAATTCACCAATATGGATGAAGCCAATGATTATCTTGGCCGTGAATATCGCGACGGCTGGAATTTGTAATACTAAAAAAAGGGTATACGATGAATAATAAATATTTATTTGGTTTGATTGCAGCGATTGCAGTTGCGTTTGCTGCAAAAATGATGAATGCTCCATCTGGAAATGGTTGGATCTCATTGTTCAACGGGAAAGATCTAACAGGCTGGCGCGCCAGTGAAAGTGGAGATTTTCGTGTTGAAGATAGCGCCATTGTTGTGCGGGGGAAAAGGGCTCATTTATTTTCAGAAAAAGAATTCCAGAATTTTGAATTCAAATGTGAAATCATGACCCAATACGGCAGTAATTCCGGTCTATATTTTCATACCCAGTATGAAGAATCCTGGCCCAGTCGTGGGTATGAAGTCCAGGTGAATACGTCCCATGGAGATCCGGTGAAAAATGGCAGCCTTTGGGGTGTGGTGAGATCTTTTGACCCCATTGTCAAGGACAATGAATGGTTCACGCTGGAAGTCAAAGTGGATGGTAAACATGTGGTGACCAAAGTGAATGGGAAAGTTGTGGTGGATTATAATGAGTTAGAGGGTGTTACCGCTGGCCGGAGAATCGATAAAGGGTCCTTTGCGATCCAGGCTCATGATCCCAAAAGCGTTGTGCGTTACAGAAATATTATGGTTAAACCATTTAATTAGTCGGCAATGAATACATCTGTGGTATCTAATTTCAAGATTCTAAAATTGGATATAAATTGAACGAAAATGAGACAATTATGAATAAGAAAAAGGAAGACAAAATAACTCGAAGAGAATTTATGGGAAAAGCTGCTGCTACTGCTGCAGCATTTACCATTGTACCGCGCTACGTTTTGGGGGGGACCGAATACACTGCTCCAAGTGATAAACTGAATATTGCATGTGTGGGGATTGGCGGGAAAGGACATTCAGATGTGCATGGTGTAAGTTCTGAAAATATTTATGCACTGTGCGATGTTGATGATGTAAAAGCTGCAGAAACCTACAGGGATTTTCCTAAAGCAAAACGCTATACAGATTTCCGTAAAATGCTGGAAAAAGAAAAGGAAATTGATGCTGTTACTGTTACTACGCCAGATCACAATCATGCTGTGGTTGCCATTGCAGCCATGGATCTGGGGAAGCATGTTTATGTGCAAAAACCTTTAACACATACTGTAGAAGAAGCAAGGAAACTGGCAGAAAAAGCCAAAGAATATAATTTGGTAACACAGATGGGAAACCAAGGGCATGCCGGTGAAGGCGGACGGTTGATCAATGAATGGATTTGGGATGGTGCCATTGGTGATGTTTATGAAGTCCATGTCTGGACGAACCGACCCATTTGGCCACAGGGAATTATCAGACCCGAGACGATACCATCTGTTCCGTCTTCCTTAGACTGGAATCAATGGCTGGGACCGGCAAAGTGGAGACCTTATCACCCCGCTTATGCTCCTTTTGTCTGGCGAGGGTGGCTGGATTTTGGTACAGGTGCCCTGGGTGATATGGGAGCCCATTTAATTGATCATCCTTACTGGGCATTAAAGATGGAATATCCCGATACTGTGCAGGCAAGCTCCAGTCCGATTAACGATGAAACCTATCCAAACGCATCCATAGTAACATATGAATTTCCAGCAAGAGATAAGATGCCGCCAGTAAAAATGATTTGGTACGATGGTGGATTAACACCACCCAGGCCCAAAGAGCTGGAACCGGGCCGGAAAATGGGCGATGGCGGGGGAGGAGTTTTGTTTGTGGGAACAAAGGGGAAAATGATGTGCAGTACATATGGGAATAATCCCCGTATCATTCCGGAAACAAAAATGAAAGAATACAAGAGACCTCCAAAATCCATACCAAGATCTTCTGGAATTAGGGAAGAATGGATTGAAGCCATAAAAGGCGGACCTGCAACCACATCCAATTTTGAATATGCATCAAAATTGACTGAAACTATGCTACTTGGATGTATCGCATTACGGGTCGCTGACAAACGAACCATTCTCGAATGGGACGGGAATAAGGGACAGTTTACCAATTTGGATGAAGCCAATGCCTTCTTGCATAAAGAATACAGGGATGGCTGGACACTTTAAAGGATAATTGTGGTTCAAAATAAAAACGCCAAAGTAATAAACCGGCGACAATTTATTAAAACCAGTACAGCTGCAGGGGCCAGTCTCATTTTGGCGCCTCATGTACTTAAAGGTGCTAAATCCTTTGGCGTAGATGACATTAATGTGGCATTATTAGGTGCTGGTGCCCAAGGACAAGTACTCATGAATGCCTGCCTGAAAATCCCGGGAATTCGGTTCAAAGCTGTCTGCGATATCTGGAAAGAATATAACCAGAAGCGGGTTTATCGTTTGTTGGGGAAATATGGTCATAAGTTGAATGCCTATGAAGATTATAGGGAAATGCTGGCAAATGAAAAAGATCTTGATGCTGTTATTGTAGCAACGCCTGATTTCTGGCATGCAGAACATGCCACTGCCTGTCTCGAAGCGGGGCTGAATGTATATTGTGAAAAGGAAATGTCCAATACGCTTGAAGGAGCAAAGCAAATTGTTCGGGCCGCGAAAAAAAGCGGGAAACTATTACAGGTTGGGCATCAACGGCGAAGCAATCCGCGATACATCCACTGTTATGAAAAATTAATCAAGGAAGCAAAAATATTAGGACATATTACAACGATTAACGGTCAGTGGAATCGCGCGGTGCAGCCCGATTTGGGCTGGCCGGAAAAATATGCCATTCCCCAACCTAGATTAGAACAATATGGTTTTCAATCCATGGCACAATTCAGAAACTGGCGTTGGTATAAAGGGTTCGGCGGCGGACCCATCGTTGATTTGGGTTCACACCAAATTGATATATTCAGTTGGTTTTTGGATGCGGTTCCATTATCCGTAATGGCATCCGGCGGCACCGATTATTATGATTCTCAAACTCATGAATGGTATGATACAGTCATGGCCATGTTTGAATACGATACACCAAAGGGATTGGTTCGTGCTTTTTACCAAACTATTACGACCAACAGCAATATGGGATATTTCGAAAATTTTATGGGTGACCAGGGTACATTGCAAATATCAGAATCAGCCGGTCGTGCAGGTATTTACCGGGAACAATCAGCTCCTCTATGGGACAAATGGGTGGATAAAAGCTTCCTGAATGCCCCGGCAGAAGAAAAAATACCTAATGTCAACGGGGCGGTATTGGATGTACGGGAAACTGTTGCACCACCAAAGTATGAATTGCCGGTTACCTTCAACGACCCCTACCATAAACCTCATTTGGAAAATTTCTTTAATTCCATTCGGGGTACGGATACATTGAATTGTCCGGCTGAAGTGGGCTATGAAACGGCTGTTGCTGTATTAAAAGTAAATGAAGCCGTTGAAAAAGCATCGCTTGTTAAATATGATAGAAATGAGTTTACACTGTAACTGATAAAATCAAATTCATTATATATAAAACCCAAGGCCTTTAAACAATTTAGATTTACAATAGGAAATTTGTCTGAAAATTAATCCATTATTATTTAAACAAAAAATAAGTACCGAGTGTTTATTGGTAGTTCAAAAACAGAAGAAGAAAAAAGAAACATAAAATTCCATAACCTTGATATGATAACTTCAGTTGATTACTATGTAAAATCTAAAACGGTACCCAATTTTGTAGGGTATCGAATACGCTCCGAGACCGTTTTGTTGAGTGATTTTCAATTTCATGAATAAGAATTTTGTTTAAAATGGTGATGAACCAAAACAATAGAATAAAACTATTTTTTATTGGACTTATTTTTCTATTACAGGGGACCCTGTTTTCAGGAGAAGGAAAATTAGGAGATTCCCCTGATGGTAGCCGTCATCCAGCGGTTCATAAAATAAAATTAATGGACCACGATAGTTCTATCATTCATCTGTACGAACAGCCGCTTTTACCCTTTTCTACAGAAATGACTTGTGGTGCCTGCCATAATTATCAATCAATTCGTTCCGGCTGGCATTTTAATGCTGGCAGTGCTGGGAATGATGGTCGTAATAGTCAACCGTGGATTTATTCCAATCCAAAAACATTGACTCAAATTCCGTTGAGTTATAGAAATTGGGACGGCACTTTCACACCGGAAGAAATTGGGATGTCCGTTTTTAAATTTACACAATTATTCAATCGCCATCACCCCGGTGGAAGTGTGGGAGAGCAGGAAAAATTTTGGGATAAAAACAATATATTTCGTTGGAATGTGTCCGGGAAGGTGGAAGTGAACTGTTTGGTTTGCCATGATGTTGACCCGGCCAATGATCGCTCCCAATATGCAAGGCAACTTAAAAAACAAAATTTCCGTTGGGCTCCCGCCAGTACGGTATCCTTTGCTGATGTAAATGGTTCTGCGAAAGATATGCCGGATCATTATGATATTTATTATGGCTTAGCGCCGGATGAATCAAAATTCATTCCACCTGGCATTGATTATGATAAAAACATGTTCAATGAAAAAGATGAGGTCTTTTTTGATGTAACAAGAAATATCCCTAACAAAAATTGTTATTTCTGCCATTCATCTATGATAGTTGATAAAAAACGATCTGAATTCTGGCAGCATGGCGAAGATGTTCATTTAAAGCGTGGAATGAATTGTGTTGATTGCCACCGGAATGGATTGGACCACCAGATGGTACGGGGATATCCCAACGAATACAGAGATAGAAATTCACCAGAATTGTATGCTTTTTCCTGTGCGGGCTGCCATTTTCCCAACAAAAATGATCAAAATATTTCACATAATAATCATGGACAAATTCCACAACATAAAGGACTACCCCCGATCCATTTCGATAGACTTTCCTGCACGGCATGTCATTCGGGAGAAATACCCGAAAGTGAATCGTTTTTTACAAAGACGTCCATGGCCCATGCACTGGGAACCCATGGAATCAATAAAGCAGACAGTACGCTGCCGCATATTATAACACCCGTATTTCAAAAAGATGACAATGGGAAAATCAGTCCGGTTAATATGGTATGGCCCTCTTTTTGGGGCTGGAAAAATGATGGCAATATTTCTCCCATGAACCAAGACGGTTATGAATCGATAGTAAAAAATGTTTTATCAGAATTGCCATTAAATATAAATGGTTCATGGCCCGTTATCGAGGAAAATCAGATATCAGATATTTTAACATTATTTGCATCTCAAAAAAGTGAATCGACGCCCGTTTTTGTAAGTGGGGGAAAAGTGTATGTTCAAGATTCCAATGGACTAAGATCGTTGGATAATCCAATTGCTGATCCATACGCATGGCCTATTGCCCACAATGTTCGTCCTGCAACTATGGCATTGGGCAGTGGCGGATGTACAGATTGCCATAGTGTTGATTTACCATTTTATACCGGCATCATTACAGTTGATTCCCCCCTTAAAACCGATGATGCAATGATGGTTGATTTTCACAGTAAAAATTTGTTTGCGGCCCAAGTATTTTCAAATGCATTCATATTTAGACCCTGGCTTAAAGGCATTATTTATTTGTCGGTTGGCCTAATTCTTTCGATCTTAGCTTTATTTTTAATTAATGGGTTGGGAAAATGGATTGAATCAACCCAATTGGACGAGAATTAATTCATGTTCAGCTCTAGAATAAATATGATTAATACCTTATGGTTCATCAGTTTTATTGGAATGGCAATCACAGGATTTTTTCCCCTTATCTTGGGTAATACCACTTTGAATGGCTGGTGGATGATTCTGCATGTATCCATCGCACCATTATTTTCTATTTTGCTGGCGATCGGGGCATTGCATTGCGCAAAAAAAATGGGAATTGATTTTAAAGATGCACCTGAAAGTAAGTTGAGCAGAATCATTTTTTGGTTCTTTTTGTTTCTATTTATCCCAAATGCATTATCCATTCTATTCAGTATGAATACATGGTTTGTATCATCCACTCAATATGTGTTTTTAGAAGTGCATTTTTATTCAGCAATAGGTATGTTATTATTGGTCGTACTTCATTTTAATTTTTCAAGAAAGAACAAAGGATAATTAGGAATACACATATGAAACCCAGCTTTAGATATATAAAATATGTAGTAACAACACTCGTTTGGATAATAACCTTTCTTTTTTCTCAAGAATCAAAATTGGTTCCTATTAAACTTGAATTGCCAAAACCCATGTTTATCGGAACACCCCAAAACCTAAATGTGAAAAATCTTCAAAAACCACTGGGCAAACCCAGACCGGCGTTTCTGGCCCCGGTCGGCACCAAAAATATCGCACTGGGAAAACCAATTTACAGTTCCGATGATTTTCCTGTGATTGGAGAAATAGAAATGATTACCGATGGCGATAAAAATGCAGCTGAAGGTAGTTTTGTAGAATTGGGTCCATTCCTACAGGATGTGACGATTGATTTAGAGGAAAATTATAAAATATTTGCCATTGTTTTTTGGCATTACCATAAACAGGCTCGGGTGTATTTTGATGTTGTGGTTCAAACAGCGGATAATAAGGATATGACAAAAAATATTCATACACTTTTTAATAATGATATGGACAATTCGGCCGGATTTGGTGTAGGAAATGATATGCATTATGTGGAGACATCCGAAGGAAAACTCCTCGATGCCAAAGGTGTCACCGGGCGTTTTGTGAAACTTTACAGCCGGGGCAACACCAACAACGATTTGAATCATTATATTGAAGTAGCTGTATACGGCCTTCCTTTGAAATGATTTCCGATCGTTACGGAACGACCATTGTTCTGTCGATTTTCATTATAGCGGGTTTTTTTCGCTTCACAGATCTCTCCAGCCGGCCTATGCATGGCGATGAAGCCATCAATGCAGTCAAACTTTCCGGTGTAGTTGAAACTGGCCAATTTGATTATAAACCAACCCAGCATCATGGACCGCTTTTATATTTTACGGGCTACTTGTTTTCAGCTTTCCATGGTTTGGATGGCATTCAGGATTTCAGTGAAGAGTTTCTCCGGAGTGTTACTGGTTTTGTAGGCATCCTGCTTTTATGGATTGGGTTCACTTTTAAAAAATCACTTCAGAATAATGTATTATATCTTGCTTTTGGGTTGATGGCTATTTCACCATCGTTGGTTTTTTATAGTCGGTTTTTTATCCATGAGATTATTATCGTTTTCTTCAGTTTAGGAATGATCGCAAGCGGATATCAATATTTGAAGACTGAAAAGTCGTTGTGGCTTGCATTGACTGGAGTGGCACTGGGATGTATGATATCTACAAAGGAAACGTGGCCTCTATTTTTGATTGCTATGGGAAGTTCAGCCGCAATATTATACTTCCATAAAGGTGTAAAACGGCTTATTTCATTGAAACATGGTATAACAATTGCTGGGATTGCAGTGGCAACAACCTTCCTTTTTTATTCTGACTTCTTCCGGGATATAAATAACAGTACTGATGCCTTTCTGGCTTTCAAGCCATATCTGGAAAGAGTATCATCCGAAGGAATTCATAACCATCCCTGGTATTTTTACCTGAATATCATTTTCCCGCTTGGCCATTCCGGAAGTTGGCTGCATCTGGGAGAGGGTTTACTCTTCTTAGTTTTTATCTTCAATTTGCCGCTGATGCTTCGTTCTGAAAAACAACCTATAACTATACAGTTTTTGTTTTGGTATTCTTTGGTTCTATTATTTGTGTTTTCAGCAATTCCATACAAAACACCCTGGAACATTTTAGGTATCATGCCTGGAATGATTATTGTGTCTGCGAATACAATTGTCAATCAAGTCTATAAATTGAATCAAAAAATATTGGGAAACATATTTATTGTTTTATTGGGTGGTTTACTTATGTTGCAGTCCTATTCCTATAATTTCAAGAATGAAGCCAATCCAGCAAATCCATACGTCTATGCTCATCCCACAAAGGATATTTTCACGATAGAAACTAAAATTCATGACATGGCTAATGTTTTAACTAATGAAATTGATTTTTCCGTTTTTGTCATGGCAACCGGGGATGACTATTGGCCCTTTCCGTGGTATTTACGGGATATGGATAATGTTGGCTATTGGAATCATGTTCCGCTAGATGTGGGATCAGCATCAGTTGTATTCGTTTCGTCTGACTTAACAGATAATTTAGTCAAAACAATTTATGAAAAGGCCGAACCTGGAATGTCATCCTTGCTCATTCCATTGTTTGATGAAATGATGGAACTTCGTCCCGGCGTTGAAATTAGCGGGTACATCAAAAAGGACGTTTATGATTTATATGAGCGTTTAAGTTCACATGACGGATAAAATTGCTGTTCACGGAATTGATTCAAACTGGCTAGAGGAGCACGACATTCACCGGTTTTCCCATAAAGCCATGGCAACAGTTTTCGATATATTGATTTATCATGATAACTATTCTTATGCCCTTCAGGCCGCAACGGAATCTTTTGCGCAATTAGATTTACTGGAGCAGGATTTAAGCCGGTTTGTGGTAAACAGCGACATTTCCCGGATCAACCAGTTAAAGCCAGGAGAATCCACAGTAGTTGGAGTAGACTCTATGGAATGTTTAGTGATTTGTCAGAGGCTTCAAAGCGAAACTAATGGCGCATTTAATCCCACCGTTGGGAAAGTCATTGATCGTTGGAAAAATGAAACTGAATCGGTAATTAATATCAATGAAAATATTGGTAATCTGATTCTGGATTCAAAATCATATACAGTCACCTTAATTGATAATCCCATTTCCATTGATTTGGGTGGTATCGGCAAAGGATATGCCTTAGATAAACTCAAAGTGACATTTCAGGAATGGGGTATTGAAACCATATTAATCAATAGCGGGAGGAGTACCTTTTTAGCCGTGGAAGCTCCGAAAGACGAAACAGGTTGGCCATTAACAATTTCCCATCCATCTGATAATAGTGAATTAAAACGAATTTCCTTAAATAAGAGTGCAATTGCCGGTTCTGGGATAGAAAAAGGGAATCATATTGTTTCACCCTCAAATTATCAGCCGGTTCAAAACAGATTGGGTGCCTGGTCTGTGGCGAAAACAGGTGCGGAAGCAGATGCTCTTTCCACATCATTTATGATTATGAGCGAAAGGGAAATAATAGATTATATGAACCATCACCCGGATGTGGGTGGAATGGTTTTTGATGAAAAAGGAAGTATGAGGAAATTTGGTACTTTCGAATAATAACTGAATTAGATGGGAAATTTCAGTTTCCAACTATCTCGCAATACTTCCCATATCGTCGGAATAGAGGAAAGGCGGCTGTCTCGATCGCAGGTCCATTCAATGGGCATTTCCTTCATAGAAATATACTTTTCCTTTGCAAGTCTTAATATTTCGATTTCGAATAAGAATCCATCAATCCGCCCTCTGCTGAATAAATCGCGAGCAATGATTCCATCATAAATCTTAAACCCGCACTGCGTATCGCTGAATCCCCAAATGGAAGGGAACAACAATTTAGTGACTATCCTGAAAAGAATAGAAACCAGGCGACGATACCAGACCAATTGTTTACGAATAATGCTTTCTGGTAGATGGCGTGAGCCAAGAATAATCTGGTGTTCATTATTCCGAATCATATCGATCCCTATGGTGATAAAATCTAATGCAACTGTTTTTCCACTATCTATGAACATGACAATATCACCTTTGGATTCAAGAATGCCTTTCCGAACTGCATGGCCTTTTCCATAATGATCATTTTCTTTTAATATAACTAAACGAACATTGTCCGTTAAGGATGTTTCATTTGCTATTTCAGACGTTCCATCCGTACTTCCATCATCCGATACAATTATTTCACCAGTGATGTTATTATTTGTTAAGTAATCGGAAAGGGAGGTGATATCTTCACTAATTTTTTCCGCTTCATTTAAAACGGGTATAATGATGGATAGATTCATTGATATTTCACATCAATGGGGTTTATTACTGATTACTGTGTTCAATCAGTTTGAAGATTTTACCATAATCGAAAAATGCCCTGTTCATCCGGCAGTCCGCCCAAATCCTTTTTTATACCACGCAGGGAAATGCATTATTAAATTGAAATATTAACCCTTATTTATATGCTATATCCCAGGATCCGTCAGCAATAGGGATTGCCATTCGATTTGTTCCCATTTTATAGTTATGTACGGTAAGCCATTTTGATTTTTTTGAATCTGTAACTTCAATGGATTCGAGGACTTTTTTATTTATTGTTACAGGGAAGTGATGAGTTAACTTTTCCAATTTTAATGGTAATTCTTCTGGATTGTATAGGTTTTTCATTTCCTCATATATCCATTTATCCACCCATAATTCCAACTCCCTTTTAAACATAGGGATTTGATCAATTCGTTTTTCTAATGCAGTCTTGGCCAGAAAATCATCTCGGATAAACCAGGCAATCTCTAAATTAAATTTTTCTTTCATAGCATTTTTATTACGATAGTCGTTTCGTAGTATTGAAAAATCAAACGAATTAACAAATTCTTTAACAGTTATTTCACCATTAATATAGGTTATAAGCGGTTTATTAAACTCATTTTCCACTATTGAATTAGATTGACTTTCTCTTAAATATTCGACAAATAATTTTGACTTTGCAGAATTATCATTTAGCCATGCCCAAACCACTTCAGATAGGATATTAAACGTTTCCGATTTTGTACGTACATCTTTTGGAGTCATAAGCGAAGAAACATATTCTGTTGTGGCTGCAGAAAGTTTATTCTGGAATAAGATCTTTTTAAAAGAGGCTGATTTTGAATGATATTCTGATTCTAAAACACCTGCTCTGCGAATATCTAATACTTGAAAAATCCAATATTTTTCACCAAAAAGAATTGGCAAAGAAACTTTATTAATAGGCAAGTCTCGGATTTTTTCCATTAGTTCAGGAGGTAGGTTAAGCCAGGACATATAACCTGTTTCAAATTGATCTGAAGTAAGATTGATATTAGAATTGTAGGAAATAATATTTTCAAGAAATAATTTAAATCCCACCTCATTAATATTTTTGTGTGCTCTATTTGCCATTTCCAAATTTTGTTCATTCCAATAACGTAGATTGAAATCCACTTTACTTTTATTGATGGCATCTTTTATTTCATTTTCAGAGATTAAGATTGAATTGTTTATTTCTTCTTGGATAAGATATTCAATTAATAAATCCTGAGTTAAATTTGCTTTTTTATTTTGGATACTTTTCTGCTTATGGATGTTTTTTGCATATCCATCTAATGATAGAAGTTTTTCATTGATCATGGCAGTAAGATAATTTCTTTTGGGATTCCCAACTGATTTTAAATGGGCAAATCCAAACTCATAATTGGCAAGAAATTCTTCAGATGTAATCACAGCTGGTCCAATTTTCGCAACGATATTATTCCCGATATTTGTTTCCGCTAAAGGACTGCCACATTTAAGAAAAATAAGACATGAGAGAAATAAGAAATAGATTTTATTATTCATATTATTTAAAATACCAGCCCTAAAGAAATCCGTGATGTATAACCCAAAATGCCCCAATCTGCATAAGCGTAATCAAAACGCATAACCCACCGCTTTTGTAATAACATGTCAATTCCTACACCCAGTGTTAATCCATTTTCTGCATTTTCTTCAAACAGGTTATTATAACCTGAACGAACAAAAAACATATCCTTGAATCCAAGCTCAACACCCAGATTAATACTTTCGGTTGTATTGGTAGGGTGCAAAACATCTGCTGTCGTTAGGAGGCTTCCAATCGAACCCAGTTTCTTTTTGTGTGAAATACCCGCTCTAAAAAGAATGGGCAATGGGTATGCATTTGTTTTGAATGTGCTGGGTATTCTATCTACATTTTCATTATCTTCATCAGGGTCAACTGTTGTATCTAGATCACGACCAATGAGTTGTAATTCTGTCCCAAAATTGCTGATGCTCATCCCTATTTGCAGTCCATCAAGTCTAGATTGATAAAAAATACCTATATCTACTGCCCCGGCATTACCTCGAGAATTCCAAATTCTTTCCTCAATGTATTTTAGAGACAGACCAAATGAGAATCGGTCAGTAAGGGCCTTGGCAAGGGTTAAAGCCAGTGAGTAATCCCCCGCTGAATACATTTCTCCCGTTCCTTCGGGCCTGTTTACTGTTCGGACAGGCTGATCATCGTAATTTAGTCCTACATAATTAAATCCTATTGTTGATCTATAAATAGATAATGGAATAACAACACCAACAAAGTCGTGGCTGGAATTGATAAACCACTGATTGTGCATGAACTCCACCTGAGTACCTTGCAACCAGACAATGTTGGCCGGATTGTAAGAGAGTGCAGCAGGACCATCTATTACAGATGTATAGGCACCACCCATACCCAAAGCTCTGGCGCTTACTCCAATTTCAAGAAAAGAAGCAGCTGTTGTACCTACGCCGGTTACTTTTGTTTCGAATTGCGCAGAAACAGGTCCTGCTGTAAAAATTAGCATAGAAATAATGATAACTGAATGTTTACTCATATTATAATTCAATTATTAATATATTACTTGATAACCGCAAAACGCCCTCTTTTAATTCCATATTCAGGTGCATCAACTACATAGAAATAAATTCCATGAGATATTTCCAAACCATCCTTTGTTCGCAAATCCCAGCTTTCTCTCGAATTATTTTCGGTTGTAAAATGATCCAGTTGACGAACCAATTTTCCTGAAGCAGTAAAAATAAATATTTTGCAATCTTGGGGTAAATTGACAAAATCAATCCGACGGTCTCCCCGGCCTTCTTCCTGATTGATGACTTTACGCTCTAACGGGTTTACTGAAACATAGGGGTCCGGAACTACATAAATATTATCCATTTCTTTTTTGGCAACATTAGCAGCTATATAATTCCCTGAGACTTCAATTTCAAAAACATCATTTCTGTCAAATGGCTTGTTGGTTGTGATGGAGTAGATATCTCCACTCTGGGGAAGAGTCCTTGATGCTGAATCAGCATTGTCTGGATAAGTGAACAACCATTGCCATAAAAAGATTTCATCTTCAATATTATTTACAATTTTGATTTGATCGTTTTCTTTTAGATAAGGCCTGGTAGGGTCAGTTGGCCAGACAAGTGGAGTATAAATATAGTCAACCTGGAATTCTTCTTCAGAATTTGTTACATCCCAGATCTGAAAATTTGTAACAGTGGGTAACGAAATTACGGATGTATCTGCTCCCACTTCACTAACGCGAATTTCATAATCCCGCCTTATCTGTAGACCTCCGTAATCACCCGTTATATCTGTGGCTGTTAATGAAGAAGTCCCCTGTATCCAGTTAGCCTCTTTCATCCCAGTACCATCATTATGCAGAATAATGTGGATTCCTTCATAAATAAATTCTTCAGCCAAAGGGTTCGAATTCGGATCTGTCACTATACCCAGCAAACTATTTTCAGTGGTAGAATACAGTGACATTTGGGAAGTCTGCCCCGTAAAGTGAGTTGAATCATGCTGCTCAAAACTACCATCATCGTCAAATTGAAGACTGTATCTATAGCCATCCTTTATTTCATTTGGATTGTTGATTATTATTTCTATGGTCCCTGTCCCAATTCCGGAAACTTTTTCTATTTGAAAGTCTGGTATAACCCAACCAGCCGGTGTTTCTTCAGGAATAACAGCTACGGTATTTCTGTCGAAGGCAATTGCCCTTCCTAATGGATCAATTTGAATATTGGCACTGCATTCAGTGGGAGAAATATCACTCAAGTTCTGTAATTCTGAGAGGCTTGGATAAAAAGATGAATGATGGCCTCGATCAACAGCAACAACAGCATAGTAATATGTCCGGCCATTGGTTACACTGGAATCCACGTAATAATGTTTTAAGTCACTGTCAGTCCCCATATTGTATGAAACTCCCAAATCACTATCACTACCCATTTCACCACCAATGTTAACTGGATGAATTCCAGCTAAACCATTCTTAATGTCATAAATCGCTTCAGGTTTAAATAGCAAAGGATTACCAAATGCATCTGTAATTGTTTTGATTTCTGTAAACGTTGGGTCGGTACTTTTATATACGTAATACGCTTCGAAATCCTGGCCATAAATTGGGTCGCGGGATTTTTCTGCATTTTTATCCCAGGATAAAATTACTTTTTCATCATACCCGGCGGCTTTTACAATCGGAGTGCGAGGTGGTTTCGAAAAGCTGTAATCCATATCATAAATCATCTGCATGGTACGTTTATTTCGCAAAATATCATCCTGATCATTGCCAAACAGCAGTGCAATTGCATATCGATGTATCTTTTCATCCCCGGCGAATTCTACAAAACCGCTTCCATATGTCCAGGCGATATCCCGCTGGTATCCTGGTCGTATGGTATATGTTCCAGGCTGTATTTCTACATCCCAATATTGCTCATCATCGGCCATTGTGTTATCTACATCGCGTAAATACCAGGATGTTAGTCCAACCTGGTCAGATTCATCATTATCTGTAAATTCAAAATCGGGTTCCCCGATATCAGGGATACCATTAGCTTCTCCGATGTCAGGACCAGTATAATCATCATGATTAGGGCCCAATCCATCAGCCCCTAGATCGTCGTTCAATGGTTCAATATCTAATTCGCCGTTTTCATTAATATCTTCTCCGGGATCCAGTTCCAGATTGTAATTCAAATCCTCACTGTCCCAAACACCATTATTATTTTCATCCTCCCATGCTGACCAGTCCCCATCATCGTCGATACCATTATTCTGGCTTTCATCTATCAAACCATCCTCATCATTATCGATCCCATCGTTGGCTAAACCAGGACTTTCAAAGAAACCAAATCCAAAATAGCCGGTTGGTAATCCATTGTTAGCTATCCCGGTTCGATTCCAGGCATACGTAATGTCGGATAAGTTATCAAAATCTGCATCATCACCACTGAGGGATCCACCCATATCAGGATCTACATACATTCCAACAATACATTTATTCAGATCCTTGCCCTCGTTAGTAATATCATAAATCCCTATCAATATATCTTCCGCTAGCCTAGCACTCCATTGATACGTACGTACATCCACTTTTATTCCCAGCCCTCTTCGACCATCGGGAAAATCCAATGAATCGCCTTCTATAGGGTAGTATTCAAACTCATCATTTTCCCTATCATCCATTGCGTAAAATGATTCTTGATCTGCACGCATGTAGGCACCATATTCACCATTCCAGCGTCCAGCTCTTACACCGGGTCTTGCTTCACCAATTTCACGATCATCTCCCGGATAAGTTTGGGGAGGCCAATATTCCGGCCAGGTTTCCTTACGGTGACTAATGGCAAACCAGCCCACTTCATTTTGCATACTGATATCCAAAATGCCATTGCCATTGAAATCCTCAGCCATCTGCAAAAGACCATCCCCCTCGCCTGAATCGAGAGTATTGGGGATTCCGTCTGTACCTACATCTTCATTTATTCCATAAATTTCCGGAACTTCATATGCTTCAGGCTGATCCATATTGAAATATTTTGGCAGGGGCATAAAAGCATAGAAATGAGATAAATCGTTTGATGCTTCGGCAGAAGAACGTCGATAATTGTCTGAAATAATATGGATTGTATCTCCATGAGCATCTTCAACTTCTGCGGCAATAAAAAATACCGTTCCATGGATGTATGATATCTTTTTAGGACCCTTTGGCCAGGAAATAGTTGGACTGCCAGAGACATAATGGTGGGAAATAAGTCCGGAATTGGTAATTCCGCCCGTAATGAGATTTCCATCATGGATAGTATAACGTAAATATTTATCATGCCCCTCATCATCGGCAAATAACTTCCTATTTTTAAAATCCCGCATCTGACTTCGTGTGCCTTGCTGCTGATTTATTAGATAATCATATTTGTCTTTTTCCTGCGCGAAAGATGGAAAAAAGAATAATAGAATAATTGTTATACCAAAAAAATAGCCTTTTAAAAAATTATGATTATTATGTATCATATAAATACACTCAATTATCAGAACTTTATTTCTATTCCAATCTGGACTTTTCGAGGGGAAGAATAATAATCCGGTCTTACATTTACTTCTTCCATGGTAAAATGACCTTCCTGTTCAAGTCTCTCTTTATCCAGCGCCTCATTTTCCGGCAGTCTGGCTATTTGATCTGCTCTGCCGGTGGACGAGTGGACGGATTCATGATTAAGATGGTCTAACAAATTGTCTGTTTTAAAAAATATCACCGAATTGAAGTTTAGAAATTTTAAGTGTTTTTTTGCTTGAATATCTGCACTCCAGCGAATGGGTTTACGCCCTAAATTTCTGTATTCCCGCTCGGCAATATCATACCGTTCAACAAATGACGGGCCATATGGTGTACCACTATTTAAAAAGGATATGAGACCCACACTCCAATCATTTGAACGGCCTATATTTACATACAGGTTGAGTGTGTGGCGCTGATCCCAGTTCAATGGCAGTACTTTCCGCTCAACAAATTCCACATCTTCTCCGCCAATTTGTGTTGCTGTTTGAATGAGAAATAATGACTGTGGATCAGAAGAACTCCCATTAGCATATGAGAAAGTGTAATTAAGTCCTCCGGTCACTAAATCATCGCCTTGACTCAGTAATCCAATTGAAATGCCCTTTGTATTTCCGTGGTCTCGGTTGATAAACCGGTTATATCCAACGGCATCGATGGTCGAAACACGTTCAATTCCTAGAAGGTTCCTAAAGTCCTTATAAAAGGCTGTAATGTCCATGGCAATGGAATTTGTAATCCCTTGCTGGATCCCGATTTCGTAGGCAACTGTTTTTTCCGCTTCCAAATTCGAGTTACCTAAAGTACGTCCTTCTAACTGGAGTTTGTTAAGGACATATAATGGTTCATTATACATATACTGAAACGCAGGCATTTGAAAGAAATGGCCGTAGGATGCATGAAATGCCCCCCGGTCAGAGATGGGGAAGGAGAGACCCAACCGAGGGCTGATTTGATATTTTGTGGATGCATCCTTCAGGTTTTGGGGTGACCCAAGATTTTTTGCTTCCGTACGCAGTTTGATTGGATAAACTTCGTTAGGAAGAAATGCATCCAGTCGGATTCCAGCATTAATAATGATTTCTCCCAATTCTATTTTATCTTGAATGAAGAGAGCCGCTTCCTGCGGTTCAATTGTATAATCACGCCATAGGGTGTATTCCGAATCGGCAATAGCTACGTAACGAACTGTATCATAGATACTTTCCCAATCTTTCCAGTAGTCCGCTAAAGTGTCCCAATAAGCGTCAAACATATATTCATTACCGTCAAGGTCTGATTGATTGGGCCATTGGGAATTTTCCCAGATAGTTGTTTGTCGAACTCCCCGGGAATAGGTATTTACCCTATGTTGTTTAAATTCAAATCCTGCCTTAATAAAATTCAGTCGGTTGATTTGCCAATTGATATCACCTTTAACAAGGAACAAATCCCGGTATCCTTTTCCATCTTTACCGGTGTAAAAGGCATCCGTATTTCCCAGTGAAAACCCGCTGGCGCTGGCACCTATGGGTTGAATGCCAGAATCACCAGGGTAAAATGCAATTTTATTATCTTTACGGTAATAGGATTCACTATCATTATGTTGGTAGGAAAGGATGAGATTATAAAAGAAATCTTGTGCTGGGAAATGTTTGAAGGATATAATATGAGATCCAGACCAACTGTTACTGGTTGATGCTCCGTCAGGTTGGTACCGGCGCCAACTATCACCACCATAACTGTGAGAAGATGACCCAAAGAACTGGTAAATAAAGTTAACTTTTTCCGTTGGAAACCAAGATAACTTTGCGGTAAAGGAATTACTTTGGCCAGTTTGAAGTGGCCCCAGCGCCCCATCTCCTGTTTTCAGTGAATCGGGAATTAAAATACCCTGAGCAGCAGCATATTCTTCAGGATTGTGCTCCCGAAACCAGCGTTCATAGGCAGCAATCTTCCAACCATCCAGGGTATTATAGCGGCGCTCATACCATTCCTTACTCTCCCAGTTATTTCTTCTACCGGAAATAAAAAAACCTAGATTATCAATAAGAAATGGTCCTGATAAAGTAAATTGTTGATCACTTTCACTGAATGGGTTAAAATCATTTATACCGAGAAAAATTTCTGATTTGTTGCTGACCCAATCACCCATATATGTTTTAATCGTTCCGTGGAATTCACGTTCAATACGTTTGGTAACAATGTTAATAATCCCTGATTGGGCTGAACCATATTCCGCATTGAAGGTCCCGCTAATCACTTCTAATTCTTCCACCATAGAATTTTCAACGGGAACATTATTGCCTCCACTTTGACTAAATGAATTTGTAACTGGAACACCATCAATGAGGTAAGCAACCTCCCGGGTACGGCCACCTCGAAAATGTAACCCCCCAGAATTGACCACACCGGGCTGTAGTGAGATAACTTCTGATATTTCTGTTACTGGCATCTGGTCAACAATTTCAGAAGTTAATTTGGTAGATGAATGAGTACGGTCTCTTTCGATTACCGGTCGTTCGGCTTTCACAATAACTTCATTCAAGGCAACAGTCTCTTCGATTAATTCCACATTTTGAGTTGTTGTGCGATCTACATGAACTTTTAGATATTTTATACGGTAAATTGCATATCCAATATAATGCACTTGCAATTCATAGGTGCCGGGGGGAACATTAATTATGCTGTAATAACCTTCTTCATCAGTCGTTGCGCCTAGAACTGTCCCTGCCAGTATAACATTTGCGTTAGTGAGGCTCCCACCTGTAGCGGTATTTATGACTCTACCAGAAATTTTTCCCGTTGTTCCACCAAAAATCGGATAGGCACATACAATCAATACTAACAAAATATTATTGATAAGATTCTTTTTCATGCCTTGGTGCTCACAGATAAATATTAATTAATTCTATTCATATTCATAATTATCAATTTATTTTTCATCCTTTACGCAACGAAAGCCAACTTTATACCCTACGATTTTTGAATCAGGAGGCAGGTAATAACGGTGTGCACAACGAAAAAAGCTGCGATTATTAAACTCTGCACCACCACGAATCACTTTATATTTTTCACCATATGCGGGATTGGAAACATTATTTCCAGAATAGGGATTATACCAGCTGGATGTCCATTCCCATACATTTCCTGCCATGTCCAAACAACCGTATGGACTTGCCCCTGGTGACACCTTTCCCACCGGTGATGCATCATCCCAGGCGGTCATCGTAACATCCCAATAATTACCCCAGGGGAAAATCCGTCCATCAGTACCCCGGGCTGCTTTTTCCCACTCTTCTTCATTAGGCAAACGTTTGCCTGCCCATGTAGCATAGGCATCGGCTTGCTCCCAGGTGACCAAAGCAGGATTAATTTCTTTCCCTTCCGGAAAAGTAAAACTTGAATCAAAATTTTTGTACTCATCATTGGTCACTTCAAATTTGTCAATCCAAAAACCCGTTAACAATACTTCGTGTTGAGGACTTTCATCTTTATCACCCATATCACTGCCCATAATAAATGCCCCTGCAGGAACGAATACCATTTTTTCATTTTTAATTTCAGGCTTATTTAATTTTCCATCTGCGGTGATAAATCCATGGTAGCGTCCAAACCAGTATGCCCAAAGAAACTTTCGCGGTGATGACTGCCAGTAAGCTAACAAGCGGACAGGACCGGATGTTGATCTCATAAAGGTAACACGCTTATTTTTTGTTATTTCAAATTGATTCAGATCATTTAATGTGTTCTGATCGATGGATTGCGATCCAGGATATAAAGCTTGGCGAATAAAATCATATTCGGCATGGTTTGCATCTTTTAATAAGATCCAGTGTCTTTCAAGGGAAGAACGGTAATGTTCTAGGATAATTGGATCATGCTCATATTTATGAAGCATTCGCAGTGCATCAATGGCAAGTCCGTCATCACTGCGATTAATTGCGTACTTTGGTGATACGACTTTTGCTAAAGCGGCCTCTTCATGGAATTTAAATTCATTAATCAGCTGATTATATTTAACAGCATATTTTTCCTGACGCGTTATATGGTGGGCAATTTTAAGATTGCTCAAAGACAATAAGGCATTCAATGATTCATGAGGAATGTTCGGACTGAGGTTGCCCCATAAAGTCATTTTCCCATCAACATCAATGATACGCATATCATTATTAAGGATCCGGCTCATCACCCGATCCACTGCTTTCATGATTTTATTTTTCTCCACATCATCTGCAATAAAATCATAGTAGTCGGTCAGCCCAATGATCCAACCGTTAAGCTGATCCACGCTCAAATCACCGAGCCAGCGATAGTCAGGCATAACGATTGACTGATGCCATTCATGGGGGAAGAAGAATGCTTCTTCATCAATGGTTGGGTTGATGCTGTGCTTAAACGCCCGTGCAATAACTCCGGGCGTACCAGTGACTTTTTCAAGTCTTAATAAAGCATGCATTGACTTTTGTGCATTCTGCTTAGCTAGATTATCACCGGTGGCTGCATAACGAAAACATTCAGCGGTTACATATCGTCCTGTATTAAAACAGAAATCTTCCTGAGTTGATGCATCGAACTCTTTTGGACCTTCAACCACCTGAATAATTGTAGGTACAAGCTGGCCTTCCCGCATATGGTCGCGCTGGATGATTTTTTCAAAACGCAATGCTTTCTGAGTCAGGGATTCCTGAGCAGTGACTCTAGTAATAAAGGAAATAATTGCTAAAAGAAGAAAAAATGTGTTTTTCATATTCTCACCTTATATATCGACTTTAATAAATACCCTATAATTATTCCAGCTTATAGAATTGTGCATGAAAAGGATTATAATTATTTGGCATTATTTATTTACGATATTCTTTGGTCACTTTTTTAACCACTTTCTAATTTCTTAATATTGCTAATTCGAATTCATTTTAGATGGAGCAGGTGATTGTTTTATTAATTGTATCGCTTCCTTTATATATATTTCACCCGTTTTTTCACCAAGGCCGGTTTGAGTGACGTAATTATATATTTTGAAGCTATTCCAATCTACTTTTGATAAAATATATCCATAAGCATCATTGGTTAAACCGAATAAAATATTGTGTTTTCCATTCATGTTTCGTTTTAAAAAATACCCGATGTTTGGCATTGCTTCCCCCGGGATTGTCAAAATTTGAGCATTACCTATATTAATCAAATTGATGCGTGTTTGAACTCTTTTCTCATTGTAGATACCAGACAATACAGGCGATTGATTTATTATGGAAAGTATCATTTCTGATTCAATTGGTAATGAAACATCTCTCCACCCACAAAATATCCTGGGGTTGATCTGCTTCGGAGCATCCCGGATAATCCGAAGTGCCTCATCTGCAAGAAGGTGACCGATCCGTATACACTCATTCCAAGTCCGGATATCTTTTCCATCCGGTCCTCTGACATCTGCGGTAACCATACCTCCTTGTGCACTATTCATAAATATTCCTGTTCCACCTCCTTTCATTTCTAATCGATCATAGAGAGGGCCGATTAGATCAGGACTAAGGATATTTTGGCCATCTCCGAGGACCTCTGGATGAATTGCATAATTAACCAGCGTGGCTAATGGCACCCCTTCAGAGGTAATTGCTTGAATTATGTGACATCGCGGATCATAGAGTTCATCCGCATAGGAATTATATGCAATTTTTCCATAAGCTTCCCCGCTTGCGATTTTTAAAGACACAGGTTCTAGTCGTTTTACAGCTTCCAAAATAGCCTGCGCCGTTTTAGTACAAACGAATTCCAAGTATTCAAGATCGGCAGAAGTGCCGCCATCCCCATCGGGAAAGCCGTAGCAATCTGGAGCACTGTGAGTATGTGTTGCTCCTATTAATATATTTTCTGGTGGTATTGATGAAACATCCTTACGAACCTTGTCTCCCAATGCACGGGGAAACCCAAGAAAATCTGTACTTACAATTGCTATTCGTGTAATGCTATCATCTAAAACGAATGCCCGTACTGTTAAATCACCCTTTTTATTATTTACAGGACGTGATGGTCCTACACCGCCGGACACAGGGAGTAATGGGTCAGGTGTAACAATTTTTACTGCCATACCTGCTCGAAATTCAGCATGTGCTGACACACATAAGAATAATAAAAAATAAAAGATAATATTGATGCACGTCTTCATATAATTATACAAAATATGTAATTGGTAACCACAACTACAAGACTTAATCAAGGAAGATAATTATCATTAATAAAAATAACGAATATTTGGGTAAAGGCTTTCCCGGATTTTTCATCTGGAATATTTCTGTTATAAGCAATCGTTCTACCATCATGACTCCAAACCAATGCTGATGGTTTTGGTTGAGTAGGTGAGGTTATTTTTTTCCAGGATTTATCTTTTACATTAGTAATCACAATTGAATTATTCCAAAGAAAACAAACGTGGGTACCGTCCGGGTGCCAGCGAACCCCTGATTGTACCGGATTGTCAAATGAAGTTAATTGCCTAGGGTTATCGCCTAGAGGAGACATAAGAAAAACCTGATCAATTCCATTTTTATCTTTGGCAAGATATGCGATTGTAGTTCCCCCTGGGTTAGAACGGACGATTCCGCTGCAGCCAGGGAAAGGGGAACTGGCGGTAAAAGTAAGACGGCGCTGAAGAGTGCCTTTAGGCGGCATGGGCATAATATCCTTGGTCCCAGACAGAGGTCCAAAAGGACCGGGATTAGTCAGATCAGCAGGAATATCCACAATGAATAGTTCTTTTACATTTTTTCTACCAGTGGAAAGAACTGTGCCTAGAAATGCGCGACTCAACTGCATCGTTCCATCCGGCTTTTTATAACCATATTTCCCAACCCAACTATCATCTGCGGCGTGGCTGATCTCATCCGAACCGGGACCGGGTTCAGATGTTACACGTACGACTAAAGCAGACGTACCGGCACCGGAAAAATTTCCCCTGTCATTTTCTCCACTGATATAAACCGGGTGATTCATTTTTGTAACGCCGATGGTTCGCAAATTATATTTCTTTCCCTTATCTGCCATGACAGCATCATTATATGTAAATCCAATCCATTGACCGTCTCCGCTGAATTCATGACGATGCGTACCACCTCGTAATGCGCCGGAAGTAAATGGAAAAAGGACATCCCTTGCATCAGTTACAATAGGATGTGTCGGATTATCTTCATCTACCAGCATTCCAAATCGTCTCCATTTTTCGTATGGTTTATCTCTGGAATGATTTAGTAATCCGTGTATAAAAATAATTTTATTTTCTATCGGGTGATAACTAACAGCTCCTGTCCCTGGCCCGGTTTCGCTTGCACCAGGTGCGCTGTAAATTGTGACTATTTCTTTTGTACTAATATTGACTTTTTCAATGGTTTTTCCCGTGCGAATACCACCATTATTGGTGCGGGTATCATATACCAGCCACATATTATCTGGGGAAAAATTATCATTGTTATCCAGACTATGATTATAAGGAGAAAAAGTAATTTGAGTTTCACTGAACGGATAATTGGTTTGCATACATCCGTTTAATAAAAAACCTAATATAATGGGAATAAAAAAGTACACCTTTTCTCCATTCGCTTTTAATTTGAGTGGTAATAATAAAATAAACACCAATGGATAACCAACAATTTCGAGGCATTATTCCACCCATGGTTACCCCACTAAAAGGGTGGGATACATTAGACCAGGATGGAATGGTGCGCCTGATAGACCATATTTTGTCTGGAGGCGTTCACGGACTTTTTCTATTGGGGACAACGGGGGAAGCGCCCAGCTTGAGTCACCGTTTGAGAAAAGAGATTGTCCAAAGGGCATTGGACCAGATAAAAGAAAGAATACCAGTTTTGGTCGGAATCACAGATACATCTTTTGATGAATCAATTAATTTAGCAGAATACGCCGCAGAAAAAGGAGCCAGTGCAGTGGTATTGGCTCCTCCATATTATTTTCCAGCGGGTCAACTGGAATTACTGGAATACCTTGAACATTTGGTTCCTCGACTTCCATTACCTTTATTCTTGTACAATATGCCTACCCATACTAAGTTATTTTTTGAACCTGAAACAGTAAAAGCTGCATCCGAAATCCCGGGTGTCATTGGATTAAAAGATAGTTCTGCCAATATGGTTTATTTCCACCAGCTGCAACAGATATTTAAGGATCA
>DKQR01000028.1 GCA_002471805.1 Fidelibacterota bacterium UBA7303
GCTACTTCACCGACAGTTGCTACACCATCGTCCCATAGACACAGGGAGAATCCACTGTTATAAACAGCAATGTGGTCGGGATAATATGCCCGGAAGTAAGCATCAAATTGATCCTTATTTTTTGAATACCCGTAAGCACTCGTATAAAAGATCACATTGTTATGCTTCTGCACTACTGCAACCAGACTCATAGTTACATCAAAGTACATCGTTTCCTGAAGGTTCAAAACAAGCTCATAAACGGCTGTATCTTTGAACAGGTCAGAATAGATGCCTTCGATAGTATTTATTAGGCTCATTTCATCAATCCCTTTTTTGTCAGCACGACTGCATCGCCAACAATAACATCCGGCAGTATGTACTGGTCAGGAAACCACACTCCTGTGGCTTCAAGGTTGATTGGTTTACCTTTTATTTTACCCTCCTCGTCCATTACGATTTGGGTCTTTCCGCCATCTGCATAAACAACTTGGATCAGTCCGCCTACAAGGTCTTGTAATTCCTTGAGTCTTGGCTGTCTATCGTCTATGTAGGTTGTTTTTGTTTTTGGTTTTGGCTTTGCCATTAGCAACTCCTTCCGTTGTTCACTTTCTAACATCTCATTAAAGATTTTTAAAGCCCAGCCATCGTGTCTATTTGTGGCTTTTCTAATCTCTAACTTGATCTCTTTAACTGTTATTGGATGGCTCATTTGATACTTTCTTTTCGTCAACTCTTACCCAACATTCAACACGGATGCAGCAGGTGTGTCCTTTGGGACATTCCCCGGTGATCCGTGATCGTTGGATAATCACTATTTGTTTAATAAAGCTGTCTATATCGGTGGATGCACCGCCTTTAAACAGCCTGTTATCTATTGGTTTACCGCCCTGTGCCATCTTCATCCTCCTTTTTTATTTCAACATTAAAAGCAAAATCAAGAGTGCCATCTCTTTCAAGTTCTGCCAGATTCTCATTGATAGCATCGGCGTGATCTTCCTTTTCCACTGTTATGATTATTACTGTTTTCATTTTAGCTCCTTGTTTTTAAGCATACAGCACCGCTTGTATTTCTTTCCTGATCCACAGTAACAGGGTGCATTTCGTTTTGGCTCTGCTGACGCTGTTACTGGCTTTAAGGCCTTATCCATAATGGTAATGCCGTTCAGGTGATCTATTTCGTGCTGAATTGCGATTGTTTTTAAGTATTCGTTCCACTCTGGTTTTACACTGCCAGACTCAAATTCGCCTGTGGCTGTTTTAACCTTGATCCATCCGTAGCGAACTACTTTTTTCTGTTCACCGGGATAAGACATACAGCCCTCGTGCAATGCCTTGATCGGGTAGTCTTTTTCTATGATCTCCGGGTTAATAAGTATCAAAGGTTCATCGTCCGGGTCAATATGGACGACTGCCACACGGTACGGAATACCGATCTGATTAGCTGACATACCTATGGCTATGGGCTTGTGTTGCCTGATCTCTGAAATCAGCCGTCTGGCTATCTTTTTGCCCTTCCATCTGAAAACTGTCTTGCAGGACTTATGCAAAAGCGGGTGATCGTGAGGTATTAGTTTATTATCCATTATATTCGCCTCCCATTGAAATTATTCGCTTCCCATTGAAATAATGGGTAAAAAAATATAGTGAAAAAAATAATTATTAAATCTTGTATTCTTGCGCCTTGAAGCTGGGCCGGGTGGCCTGTGCTTAGATCCTTTATTGAAAAAAAGATGAAAAAAAATATTCTGCAGCAGTGAAAAAACAGTCCACCGGGAAACGGCAAAACCCTTAAAAAGCGGGTAAATTGGGAAATAACACAAAAAACAGGGCGCAAAATGGGGGCAAGGTGGCGCGAACTCTTGCCGGGCCGGTAGTTGGTGCGGGTGTTTTTCGGGTGTTTGTCAGGGTGGGTAATATGCAAAGAAAAACCCGCCCCCGCTTTTGTGGGTAGCGGGTGGCGGGTTGTGTGGGTGCGTGGCGTGGTTTGGATGTTTCTACTCGTTATCGCGTGCGGTTTCGATCACTTTATTTAATCGGCGGGCTTTCTCTTCTTCCGGCAGGGTTTCCCAATCATCAGGAAAAAACAAAACCGGCGCGCCGGTTGGGTCTTTGGGCGATGATGCCGAAAGCATCCTTTTTTTCCAAGCGTTCTTTTCTTTCTCATCCTGATATAAGACCTCGCCGAAACTGGCAACCATAGCGCCGAGGCGTAGCGGGTCACTCTCGCTCTGGCCGTTGCGCTGTCTTATGATCTGTTTTAGTTCGTCCGTGCCTACCTCTACCGCGTCCGCCGTTGGTCTGGTGTGGGTCAGGTGGCAGGATGTTGTTTGGCTGTGTTTTTCCACGTTTACGAACCAACCGCCCGCGCGCCCTATGCCAAGAACCCAAGCAACGAGGGGCCAGTGGTAGCCGTAAGAATAGACCGTGTAAACTGTCCGCTTGCTGTTCCACTTGCTAAAGAGGTTCGAGCCGTGGAACTCCTCCCGGTGATCTACCAACCGCCGGGCGTTTCTGTTTTGTGTGTATATGCTCATCTAATGGACTCCTTTACATTGTAGCGGTTCGCCGATATTCTCCGCACATTCCGAACACGTCAACACTCCGAAAACCTGCCCGACATCTTCCGGGGTTCGACCTTCTCCGCAGACGTTGCAATAGATGACAGGCTTTTTTACTTCTTGTTTGTTTATGGTGTAATCAGTGAAGAACACCGAAAACACCGCCAGAACATAACAAGACACAACCACGGCCAACGGCGCGCCCCAGACCGCCCCAAAATATGGGACGAGATGACACACGGCCAGCGCCGTAATTATACAGTATATGCGTTGTCTTTTACTCATTTTATACCTCTTTCTTTGTAGAGCCGGGCCAACTTCGCACGGTTCTGGGTTGTTAGTCTCCACTCCTTGAAGAATATCCGAACACCGTTTAACAACCTGAAGCCCTGCTTTTTGCCTTCTGTTATGGGCTTGTCTATTAGTTCGGAATGATTCCCCAAGAAATCATTAATAAATAACATAATAACTCCTTCTTTGTTGGTGTATTCTGTCGGGGATAGGGCCAGATATAGCCGTAAAAGGTCGGCTCTTTCCGGGGGTGCGTTGCTCTCGGTGTGGTTTCTGGCTCGAATCCATAAAACAATATAACACCGGCCACCATTAGCACACCACTAAATAAAAACAGCTCGCAGGACGACAAAACACCACCAAAACCAGCTGATCGGGGCGCGGTGGCCAGTGTGGCCAGTATTACCAACCGAAGCGCGACAGATCCCCGGCTGTTTGTCTGTGAATCTGGCCCGGATCAGGCAGGCCGGCCGGCACACTAACACACCGGGAAAGCGTTTTTTCTGCTCAACGAAATCCGCAGATTGGCTTCCGCTTTGCACCCCCCGGCTCGCACTGTAGTAAGCTCCCATAGATTTTACGAGTAGTTTTTAGTTAATTTTGATATTGCAAAAAGAGGCATCAAGTTGTGGAAATAGTAGTATTGTAGTATAAAATACAGTGAATAGGCGATTTTTTTTCCTTAAATTTTGCGGTAAATAGGAAACGATATCATAATGGTATCATTTTTATATTTTAAGGGTTGGGTTAAGCCTTTATTCTTCTTCTATAAAAGAACCCTTCCCGGAAGCCTTTCATAAAGGGTTAAGTAAAGGGTTAGTGAAAGGCTCCCTATATGTATATGTATATGTATATGCAGTAAGCATAGTGTAAGTAAAAGAGCGCGCGCGTAAGAAAACTATGAAACTTTTATATAATTATTGTGTACATTTGAAAGTGCAAGTACAATGTCGCAACAAAACTTTTGAGGTTTACAGAATTTCAGAGGCTGACGATCTTGGCATAAAATACTGCAAGGATTGGCGTAAGGCTTCCAAGAATGATTGGATTCTTGCGGATGACGGAATAGTTTTACAGGTATTAGGCAGGCGGAAATATGACACAGGAAGAAAAAAGGATATTTATTTAATCCGGACTGGATATGGTGAAACACCCACATACAGAAGGTCAATTTTTGCTTGCAGGCAGCCCGATTACGAGTGGGATATCAGGTATAAAAAAGGCTTGGTCAGGAATGTTAAGCCTACTGCGCTACAGGGCGCTTTCATTCAGCAGCTTATGGACAACTATGAGCCTGATGAACGCGGTTTGTGGAAGATTCCGCACATTATCGATGCTTATATGTCTGTTTATTGCGACAATAATCCGTCAAGCTCACTTCGTCGGGCAATGGCAATACTACGAAAGGATAGCGTGAAAGAAGTTATGGCAGGAAAAATGAAAGAGCGTTTGGAGTTAGTCGGTATTGATGATGAATATGTTGCAAAAAAGTACAAGAAATTTATTGAGGATAGTGGCGCACCTGCCAGTACACGCCTGCAAGCCCTGAACAGGGTGAGCGATATCATGGGCCACGTTGAAAAAAAGGAAAATACAACAGAACAAACTGTATTTATGCTCTCCGATGGTGATAAGAAGCTGCTGGCACAGCATAAAAAACAGCTCCCGGATAGAGAATTAGTGGATATTATCACAAATGGCTCAAGTGGAACAGAAACAAAGAACATCAATTCAACTTAAAGAGGATATTGATAATATTCGTGTTGGGTTTATTTGCATTGAAGGTGATACATACAGCATTTCACCTGCAATCACAGCCTGTATACTCGATATGCTGAACGAAATAGAGGAACTTGAAAATCTATTGTCTGAATTAAAAAATCACGATAATGTCGCCCGATCTTGAACGCAAAAAAATACTGCAAAGGATGTATCTTGATCCTTTCTTCTTCGCTGAAGTGCTTTTTGGTGAAAAAAATAACACTATGCACTACCACATGAGATGTAAATCACCGAAATTCCATAAGGAAATCTTTAATGAACTCCTGCACTTGAAACAGGGCGACAAAATGGCGGTGGTCGCCCCCCGTGGACACGCTAAAACTACCCTCGTCTCATTTATTTACCCCCTGCACCAAATGCTCTTTGGCGAAGAACGCTTTGTTCTTTTAATCTCCGAATCGGAAACACAGTCCAAATACCTGCTGGAAGCTATTGGAAATGAAATTGAGTATAATAAAAAACTGCATGAATATTTTGGCAATAGAATGGGCGAAACTTGGGGAAAAGAAGAAAAAGAAGTTATCACCGGCTTTGATGAATTTGGCAAACCCTCCGGAATGTGTAAAATATTGATCCGCGGTACCGGTCAAAAAGTTAGAGGTTTGAAATATGGGCCATATAGACCTACATTAACCATAGTCGATGACGGCGAAGGTGAATCAAATACGATGACCGAGATGTCAAGGGAAAAATTCAGACGCTGGTTTAATGCTGCTGTAATCCCCGGCTCTACAGACGCTAAATTGTGCTTTATCGGAACTATTGTCGACGACAGTTCGTATTTAAACCGGATTGCTGGTCGCAGATCATACAGTAAGGCTGGAGAGCGAATCGTTAAAGGTTGGAAAACACGGTTCTATCAGGCAATCCCACAAAATGTGGGCGCAGGTATATTTACCGCATCCGGCAAAGAATATAAAAAGAACAAACAAGTTCAAGTTTTATGGAAGGAGCATAGACCGTACAAATGGCTTAAAGCCGAAAAAGACAGGTTAGCCTCCGAAGGCCATGTATCTTATTTTTATCAGGAATATCAGAATATTCCTATGGATGATGCGTTTCGTATATTCAAAGAAAAAGATATTCAGTATTGGGATGGCTTCTATACCTTTGAAAACGGTCAATCTTATGTTACGAAAATATCTAAAGAAGGCAAAGAAAAAGTTCCTGTTAACACTTTTATGGGCGTTGACCCAGCTTCCTCGGAAAATAAAAAAGCTGACTATACTGTAATTATGACTATTGCAGTCGATCCGGAATTTAATATCTATGTAATCGACTACTTCCGCGGACAGGTGTCACCAATGGACGGCGCAGATCGTATATTTGCTATGTCTGATATCTATAATCCCCGGGCAATCAAAATTGAGGAAACAGGCCATGTGATGCTGGCTGACTATATCCAGCGGCGCAGTAAGGAATCTGGACGGTTTCTGAATATTAACCCTAAACAGGCTATTAAAAATAAATTCTACCGCATTAAACAAATGCAGCCGTACTTTGCATCAAAAGCTGTCTTTGTTAAAGAAACACACTATGACCTCATCGATGAACTGCTGCAGTTTAAGGAAACAGGATCATCTAAAAAAGATACACTCGATGCACTGCGCTGGGCGCTGGACGATATGTGGAAACCAAACCTGCAACTCAAAGACAGCGTGTGGGTCGAACCGGATACAAGTAAAATAAGGGCTGATTGGGAAACCGGTCAGTTGTTCTATAGCTGATGGCAATTAATATAAAAAAATTAAACCTTCCAGACGTTGACTATACTGACGTATGGCATGATTATAAATTATTCCAATCTTCCGGCGAAGAATGGCGTTACCAAATGGCGGAAGATGAAGATTTTTATCTCGGCAACCAACTGACAGATACCCAAAAAGAATATCTTGAATCTGTGGGACAGCCGCCGGAGGCTAATAACAAAATAAGGCCGGCAGTTGAGACTGTGTTGGCAAACATAGCGGCGGCTTCCCCTGAATGGGATGTGCGCCCTGTCGGTAAAACGGATAACGATATGGCCTTCGTCTGTAATCAGATGCTCGATTGGATATGGCGGGAATCAAATGGAGACGTGCAGTTTCGTAAAGCCTGTAAAGATTTTATTGTAAAAGGACTTTCTTATTTCTATGTTTTCCCCGATTGGAATGTCGACGGTGGCGAAGGCGGTGTCCGGGTGCGGCGGTTATCGCCGGAATCCGTATTTGTTGATCCGAATACAATGCTGTCTGATTTTTCAGACGCATCTTCAATGATATTTTCCGACCTGCATACCAAGAAATCACTGATCTCTGTGTTCCCGCAGTATGAAAAAGAAATCGAAGAAGCAAGAGAAGATTACGAAGTCAATGAGCAGGGTTCCGGCAAATATTCCAGAGATCAGGTGTGGACAAGGGACGATGTAGGTAAAGATCATCAGGAAATGGTTCGTAAATATGTGCGCTTCAGTAAAGTCAATGTGCCAATGGTGATGATTACCGACGTTAATACCGGCAAATCACAGAAATTGTCCCGCGAAGGCTATAAGGAAATGGCAAAAGACGAACGCTATGGCAAACTGGTGAAAGAAAATGTCATTATGGAAGAACTTGTCTATGAAAAACATATCCGCGAAGTGGCTCTGTTCGGAGACCAGCTGATATACGATGAAGTCCTGCCAATTACAAAATATCCTATTATACCAGCCTGCAATGAACATACATCTACACCGTATCCGTCCGGCGATGTGCGCCATTCAAAATCACCGCAACGGATGCTCAATAGAACAGAGGCGCTGTTAATATCACATACCAGCGCAACAACAAATTTTAAACTGCTTTACGAGGACGGGGCGATAGATCCGGGTGAAGTTAACAAGTGGCACATTCCAAATGCGCTAATTCGGGTTAATCCGGGTGCTTTGAGGGAGCAGAAGATTAAAGAGTTCGCTCCGCCCTCCGTAAGTAGTCAGCTGTATACAGAAAAACAACGCTATGAGATGGACATTGAGCAGGTCTTCGGCGCATATAAATACCTGCAGGGTTCAGCATCGGATGCGCCGGGTTCAGTGGGCGAAGCGCAAATCGTGGATGAGGCGGTGGCAAGAAAACAAAATTGGAAAATCCTGCCGATATACGATATGATCACCCGGGCAGCAAGAGTGGCGCAGGAATGGATGCCTTCTGTCTATAATACACAAAGAATCCTACGAGTCGTTAACCCGGACGGTGAATCAAAAGAATTAATGCTGAATGAACCGGTGATTGACGATAAGACCGGGGCAGTAATGCGAATGTATGATGTACAGTCTGCAAAAGTTGATGTAAAAGTTGTGGTCGGCAGTACAAGAGCTAAATCACCAGCCGCCGATCTACAGCGGGACTTGACATTGTTAAATGCCGGTATATATGACCGCACACAGGTGATAATGAATATGCAGGGTGATATGGATAAAGCGTCCCTTATTTCCAGACATAGTGAAATTCAGCAGCTACGCGGTGCTGTTGAACAAATGGAAGAACAGCTCAAAAAGCTGCAGGGCGATATGCAAACCCGCGAAAGAGAAATTTTCCACGCCAATATGAGGGCGGAAATTGCCGAAGCCACCAAGCCAGTACAACAGGCTTTGAGCAATGTTAAGGCGAACGCAAAACTTGAAGAAGCGAGACAGAGAGATGCCTCAAAAAAGGTTAAAGAGGGTGCATCTTCTGTTCTAAACGAGATTAACTCTGAAACAGCGGCTCCCGCACGTGGATAACCGCACAAAAAAAGGAGCATCGAATGGCTAATGAACAAGCACAGGTAACAGAACCAACAGCTGGAGATAACCCAACTGGTGACTTTATGGTAGACACATTGAATGAGTTTAATAAAGGAATCAGCAAAAGCTCTCCAGATGAAGATCAGGTTGATGGTGATGTTTCTGTTGAAGAAAGTGCTGGCTCACAGCGGCAGATGACTGCGCAGGAACAGGAAAACTGGCTGATTGATAACAAATTTCGGGATGACCCGGAAGGCCGTGATAAATTGGCTGAATCCTATAAACAACTGCAAAGTGAGAAGGATCGTATAACAAACGAATTAGGGGATAGGGACGGCAGATACAAGCAATTGGATCAGCTGGACACATTCCTGCATGAAAATCCGGAAATTGTATCGAAACTTCGTGATGAGATCAGTAGTGTAAGTCAAGGAACCAAGCCACCGGATAAACCGGAAGATTATGATCCCTACGAGGAAAATATCGAAGATTCTTCTTCACAGAAGTATCGGCAGGCTTATGATCAGTACCTTGTTCGCTTGGGAGCAGATGAAGCCCGAAAAGAACTTGCCGGTTTCCGGCAGGAAATGTCGGCTAAAGAAGCTGTACGGGCTGAAGAAAAGGTATTGCAAAATCTTGGACTTTCAAATACTGATATTCAGGAGTACAGGGATTTTATTAATGATCCCAAGATTGTTACACCTGAAAATCTTGTCAATATCTGGCGTCACATGAGTGAGCAAAGAAAAGAGAAAACTGTACCGGATGAACTATCCAATACTCAATCTTCCGGTTCGGGAGGTCGAACGAGCCTTGCGAGTGTCAGCGGAGTTACACCTTCTCCACTTAATTCGTCAGATAAGGAAACAAATGAGTTTATGGATGGTATAATGCAGTTTTCTAATTCTTACACTCCTGACAAAAGGAAATAATAATGGCTACTACTTATGGTACTGGTACAGCGTTGCAATTCACCGATGACTCGCAACGACAGGTACTGGAACTTGGAAGTAAAATTCACTATTACAATCCCGATGTAACACCAATTCTTTCCATTTTCGGATTGAAAAGCTCTGTAACTCCCGTCCCCATTTTTGAGTGGATGGAAGATGAGTACATGATCAAGCGAACAATCAAACAGGACGTTTTTGATACCGGGGCTAACTCGGCTACAACAGCTATCTCTGATACAGCATACGAACCAACGCAAGGGGCCAACAACGGCGCATCTATTCTTAATTTTGATAGACAAGCGCAGATGGAAGGCCTCGAAGCAGGCGCTGTGTATTCGGTTTCTTTTACAGAAACTTCTGGGACTACGGCAACATTGCCTACAGCTAACACCCATGTATTGTGTGTGGCTGTTGGTGTGAATGTTGACTGTGATACCAATAATCACAAAGCTGCTCAATTCGTTGGCTGTCATACAGGTACTGTTGGCAGTGATTCTGTTTGGTATATTGAAGCTAATGCTGATGGAGTTGACCTGTTTACAGGTGACTCTGACGCTTGGATCAATCTAACGTATGTTAACAATGCTGGCGCATTTTATGATGCCGGTAGTGCGACCGCTTACTACGGTCATAACATATCTCCGACTGGCGCTAATAGTGGTTTTGGTCTTCATAACCTTGCGGATGCAGATTACTTCATCCAAGAGAATGGAGTTTCCGGAATTGCTGAAGGTGCCGCAGTTGGTGTAGAAACACGGAAAAAAGTTCGCAGACTAAAGAACTGCACACAGATTTTCCGTGAACCTTACACCATTACCGGAACTGCCAATGCTTCAAAACATTATGGCGGATCAGAACTGGCTCGGCTTCAAGCACGTAAACTGGCAAAAATCAAGGTTGATTGTGAATATGCACTGTTGTCTAATGGTGACTATTCGCTCGATGCTACAGCAGAAAATCCAAAACGAACCTTCGCAGGTTTCGGTATTGGCGATTCTGCTGGCACAGGATTTATCCAGACCAATGATGGTCGCGGTAACTCAAACTTACAAGTGGGTTATTCCGCTGGTACAATGGATGATTTGGACAGTGCGTGCGAATACATATTCCACGATCTGATTGATGGCTCAATGCGTAAAACAGTGTTTGCATCAAACAAGTGGCTGAAGAAACTCGCCTCAATGGTGCGTTTGGGATCTGGAGCTGGAACAGCAGCAACGGCTTCCTACGATCTTGGTGATTCTTCACAGGTCGCTGGTATTCGTGTGCGTCGATTCGTTGGCGCAGTTGGTGAATTAGACTTTATTCCTCACCCTCTCTTAAATGGTGCTTTAGAAGATTATGCTCTTGTGATTGACCCGGCGAACTTTGCAGTTCGTCCGTTGGCAAGTCGCGATATGCAACTTCGCAGAGATATCGTTAAAGATGGTCGTGATGGGCAAACAGATGAATGGATGATGGAGTTCGGCCCGGAAGCTCGGAATGAACAAACTCATGCTATTTTGAAGCTCTCGTAATAAGTCTGATTACTTTCAGTTAAACTGTTTGTGGGGGCGGTTTTCCGCCCCCCAAACAACAAAGAAGGAAAAAATATGCCTGATAAAACAACATACGGTACTGGCGCAACCGGTTTTTCTGATGGGCAGACAAAACTTGTCAGTTCATTGAAGATTATGAAAAAGAAACGTAAGAAAAGATTAAAGAAAAAGAAATAATGAGATATAGAGAAGCATACGAATTAATTGACGCCGCAGTCGGTAAAGCGGAACTTGGTTTTCCAGTTACGGAAACATTAAAAGCAATGTTTTTTGATCAGGAAGTGGAGAATATTGGATTGCGTTTGGTGAAAAAATCAGTTCGTGCAAGTTTTTCAGTTTCAGGGAAAGAGTATGTACTGACCGATGAAAAGCGGTCTAATAAGATTTTTAAAGTTGAACTTGTAGATGGCTCTGGTTCAACAAGAGCAGTGCCTTACATTGATGATAGTGTTATGTTTTTCAGTACAGATGAGGACACAATTTCGAATATTGGCTATACATTGAGAACGGACGCAACATCCGGCAGCCTTACTGCCGGGACAAGAGCTAATCCATGTTCAATTACTGCCGCATCTCACGGGCTTGACTCCGGGGATTTTGCGATTTTCAGCGAAGTAGTTGGACTTGATTTAACTGCTACAAGCGTTAATGCGCTTAACGGTAAAAGACTCGCGGTTACAGTGGTTGATGCAAATACTTTTACCGTAGCAGTAGATACAAGTTCAGGATATGGCGCTGACGCTACAGCCGGCAAATGGCAGGAAGATACAGTAAAAATAGTCTTTAATAAAACTCCTTCATCAGACAGTTCTACTGTCAGGGTGTTCTATTACGCAAGGCCAGAGCCGAAAACGGACAATACAAGCCGTATTGATCTTCCGGATCAACTGTTGCCGGCGGCTATACATCGTGCGGTAGCACAATTAATAAATTTAGATGGTAATTTACAATTAGGGTCAGGCCATAGAGGTCTGGCTAAAGCATTAGAAAATGAATACATGGGAACAGATAGGGCGAGAGAAGCAATGCCTGATCTTGTTCCGCAACCACTACAAGACTTTGTAGGCAAATAACAATAACAGGAGAAAATAACAATGGCAG
>DKQR01000213.1:0-6193 GCA_002471805.1 Fidelibacterota bacterium UBA7303
AAGCCTGATTAAAATTTATAGGCAGTTCTGATACCCATTCTCCGCGGTAATCCGTAATCCTGTTCCAAAACACCGATATAGCCGTTTTCACCGGTCCAGCTGATATATTCGACGTTAAATAGATTATCTGCCCAGGCAAAAATAGACCATGGACCCATTTCAATTCCTACCCTGGCACTCACCAGTGTACGGGCATCATCACGGAGTTGATTGAATGCGTCAGTGCTTGATAATTGGCTCTGTTTTTCATCCATAAAATCTGCCTGTGCCTGTGATACGAACATGATACTGCTAGTGATAGGCAGGCGCAGGTCGGCCATGAGATTCCAGGAGTATTTAGGAAATGCCGCTATGGTCTGCCCTGAAAAATCAGTGTCTTCATCGATAAAATAAAAACTGGAATCCGTAGGTGCGCCCGATTCTGTACAGTTTTCGCATAATGCGCCTGCAGTTCCGGCATCCACGGTCTGTTCGCCCTCATCAAAGTAGCCATTGAAATAGCCGTCCCTAAACACATTAAAGATTGCATCAGTCAGGCCAAAACCGCCTATTATTGTGAGTGAATTTTTAAACAAACGGACTGTAAGTTCAGTTTCAAGACCCTTTATAGTCGCGCTGGCGGCATTGCTTATCATATAGCCTTCATACAAATCTTGAAAAATCGCACGCTGCATATTGATATAATCCATATAAAAGACTGCTGTATTTAAATACATGGTATTCATACGGTTGCCAATTTTTAACCCTAGTTCATAGTTGGTAATGAATTCTGGTTTGAAGGGGATAGCAACAGATTCCCAGCTGGATACATAGTCCAGATTAAAGCCTCCGCTTTTGTACCCTTTTGATATTGTTGTATATACATTTGTAAGCGGTGATACGGCATATTTGATACTTAGACTTGGGGTTACAGCGCTCCAGTGGGCTGTACTGTCAAAATAACCATCAGGGAGATTGTCATTGTTCGTATCTGGAGGGAAATGGATATACCCAAACGTTGGCAAACCATCCTGCTGGTATCGAAGAGCCTTATTGTCATAGCTGTATCGTGTGCCTGCCGTAACTGTAAGTTTTTCATTTACTTTGAAGTCTGCTGAAGCGAATGCTCCTAAACTTGCCGTAGCAACTGCTCCATCAGGATGTACGGTGACCCCATCGTAATTTCTGGCAAGAAACATGGGAATGCCTGCGTAGATGTGAAAGAACAGCGGCTTTGGAAAGACGGGCCCGTCCAGGCTTTCATAGAGATTATAGTAATAGAGACCAGCCATCCATGATAATCTCTTACTGGATGATGATTCCAGGCGCAGTTCGGCACTGCTTTGTTCACCCCTGGCTTTCCACGTTCCTGTTAATAAATCAAGACCAATTCCATCTTCATCATTCTCATAGTCATGAATACCCTTTCTATAGCCAAATAAACCGACAAGGTTGAATTCATCGGTAATCTGATAAATAAAATTCAAGGTAAGGCCGTTGGTGACCCTTTCACTCTTACCCAGTGTATTATGGTTGTAAGAAAATATTCCATCATCATTTATGTCGCCATTGCTATGAGCCAAATATTCCATATCATCAGGGTAGAGTAGATATAATTCTTTAATAAGAGAATCCAATGGTGCTCTGTGGTATCTGGAAAAATCACTGTTAAAATGCCAGTCGGAGACATGGTTGCCCTGCTGTGTATTTTTTTGATTGAAATGGTCATAGCTGAAATCGATAGTGAGCTTCGGTAATGGCAATGCCCGCAGTGAATACCGAATACCAATATTATCCTTGTATTTATTTGGACTATTAACATAGGTGGTATCGTTGATCCCCATGATTTGTTTACCGGCATTAGTTTGATGGGCTGTTAAATCAAAGGATGAAACAGACAGGCGCTGGTAGATCTTATCTGTGAATTGAAAATTTATTGATGCTTTGATCTTTTGGTGTCCAGAATTACCACTTTCAACCAGCACAGAACCTGACCTGCCCGGTTTTGGTTTTACAGATATCATATTAATGGCACCGGAAATGGTATTGCGGCCGAATAATGTCCCCTGGGGGCCCCGTAAGAATTCAACGCTTTCCATATCCACAATATCCAGTGCAATAAAATCCGGCCTGCCCATGACAATGCCATCGATATAAACACCTTCTGTAGTTGCCATCCCGGGGTTTCTGGCACCGCCGTCAATACCGCGAATGTTGAAATCTTCCACAGCTGCATCTTCCCGTACAAACACATTAGGCACCATAACGGTTAAGTCCTCTATGGATGTGGCACCCATGTCCTCAATCGTCTCCTTCCGTATCGCCACCATTGAAATAGGCACATCCTTGATCTTCTCTTCTTTCTTGCGGGCCATCACCGTCACTTCCTGGCCAAAAAGATTCCCCTGAATAAGGGTGAATTCCAGACCTGTTAAGGGATCATCTATTTTCATAGACCGTCTGTCTGTCTGGTAACCAATGTAACTCACAGCCAGGATAAAATCCTTTTCAGGAACAAAAGAAAAAGAAAAAGCCCCATTTAAATCCGTAGCTGCGCCTATATTTCCCCTTTCCACAATCACGTTGGCACCAGCTAATGGTGATCCATCCTGGTCATAAACAACCCCGGAAATGTTTTGCCCGGAAAGGAATCCTGCTATAAACAAAATAAAAAAGAAGGACTGAAATAATTGTGTTCTTTGATTTTGCATAATGATTCTTATCCTCTTTTTTATAATCCTTGATTCTTGGTAATAATAGATAGACTTTATCTTATTTAGCAAATATAATTATTCCTTTAACCAGTGAGTAAATAATTAATTCTATGTAAGTTACTTATGCCCGCAGGAAATCCCGTATGGTCTGCCCATCCCCCTCCAGTACGCAGCGTTTTTTCTTTTGTTTTAACTGGTAGCTGTACATGGGGTCATAATATTTCTTGAGCAAATCATGGATCCAGTCTTCATGGCTTTCCCCTGAGAGAGTCTGGAAGGCATTTTCTATCTTCTGGTAGATGAGTTTATAATCCTTGCCGCCCAGACGATTTTTGATACGCAGCAGGGAATCCTGGAGTGCGATCTTCAGTGCCTCTGGCGGAAAACCTGTTCTTAAGGGGCTGTCCACATATTCTTGGCGAATATTTTTAATTCGCTCCGTCATGGGGACTGTCAGGATGATCAACTCAGCGGTCTGCATCCTTTGATACCATGTCTCCGGAATGGTCAGTTTACCGATGCCGCGGCTTTCGTCCTCCAGGACCAGCATGTCATGGATGTGTTTTAGATATGCGATAGCCAGCGTATTTTCAAAGTTGATGGCTGTGGGCTGGGGAGTCTGCTGTCGGCCGAAGGCAGAACCGCGGTGATTAGCCAGGTGCTCCAGGTCGATAGTGTAATCAAGGCTGCGGATCAGCACTGTCTTTCCAGTACCGGTGCGCCCGCCCAGGATAACCCAGCGCCTGCGGTCATTTTTTACTGATTCAAGTATTTCTAAACAGGTACGTCTCAGAGCTTTATACCCACCGGGGACTACGGGTATATTCAACCCGGTCCCTTTCAGCCACCTGCTGGCAATGACAGAACGCATACCGCCGCGCCAGCAATAAAGGTGAGCTTCGGGATTGCGCTGAATAAACTGCTGCCAGGCCTTGATGCGTCTGGCTTTTATATCACCAGAGACCAGTTTATATCCCAGTTCCTCTGCCGCCTGGCTGCCGTGCTTTTTATAGGTTAAGCCCACCTGTTTTCTTTCTTCATCGTTCAGGATGGGCAGGTTGCAGCTGGTAGGGAAAGCGCCTTTTTCAAACTCATCCGGCGACCGCAAGTCAATAAGCGGTATATCTTTTTTTAGCATGGAAGAGAGGCTTGGCTCAATCTTGCCTTGCTTATTGGATTGAATCCGGGTCATGATTTTATTATCGTATCAATGATATGCTCGATCATTTTATCCTCGCCTTTTTCCGGATTATAGCTTGATTTCAGGTTGTGGCCAAACAAACGGGCAGTGATTTGCCAGAAACCAGCAGTAAGGAAACCTCGAAAGTCCTTAATGATTTTATAGGAAGTATGCTCCGTTTCCCGATCCACCAGACGGATCAGGATCCGCCCCTGGGTTTTGGTCAATTTTCTTACCCTCCTGCCGTAAGTGGCGATCAACTGATTTTCAATGTCCTGGAATACTTTTTTTTTGGCCTGCTTTCTCCTGAAATACCAGAGTTCATTGATACTGTCCAAGGCTGTTGTATATTCACCCAGTAGGATTCCCACCAGCTGAGCGTAGGGGTAGACTCGGATCACATCCCGCTCCAGTTTGTGGAATCGTTTTTTATCTTTTCTTGATTTCAGGCCCAGTACATGAATGCTGCTTGTTGGTATGGTAACCATGGCTAAATACAGCGTTTGCGGCAGGTGTTCTTTTGCCCGGTTGATTTCCTCATATCCGATATGAGAAATGGTGATTTCCTCGTTGGAAAATCCAGCCAGACTGCAAACACCGTTGGTATCTGTTGTGGTCCCATGGCTGTCCGAATAGACATTGACTCCCGCCAAGGGCTCCTTTGTGGACTCATTTCGAATTACCAGGGTCTGGGAGTATACCTGTAACGGAATCAAAAGCAGGCAGAGCCTGTCCACCATCGGTAAATATTTCACGTTTTTACAATTTTTATTGCCTGAGCAGAAAAACCTACAGGGCCAATTTTTTCAACTTCTGCAGAAAAAAACATATCATAAACAAGGCTGTGTTTTTCTACATGGAAAATTTTTTCATCTAGGGTGAAGTTCCAATACTCAATTTTTTCCATTATTTCCTGTTTTTTCTTAATATCACCATCATGAAATATAGCCTAATCCCGGCATCTCTGTTCCTTACCTTAGCCATTTCTCAGAATTATGATGAAACAGGTGTTTTTATTATACCAGAGGTCGAACAATGGAACCTGGAAGTTATGATCAAAAAGAATGGTGTGCTGTTTGCTCCTCAATCCATGGAACCGTTTACCGGGATGGTCTTTGAGATGGACGGTTTTGGGAATGTGAACGCCCAACGATACTATTTCAACGGTGCTTTTAACGGGGTTGAAAACAGGATCGAATATTATGACAGGAGCAGCTGGTCTGAAAAAAAGAAGGAAACTTTTTACTATGACGGCAGACGCCACGGGCCCTACCTGGAATGGGACCGTTACGGGGATAAAATTATTGAGGGCTATTATAAAGAAGGTAAAAAGGACGGCCGCTGGACCAGTTGGCTGGACGGGATCAAGATTGAAGAGAAAACCTATAAAAATGATTTGAAAGAAGGAATATTGACCCGGTGGTACGAAAACGGCAGGATCAAGTATAAAGTGACATACAAGAACGATGCCAGTATCAAGGTAAAGTGCTGGAATCTTTCCGGTTATGAATGTACCTGTTTTACCTATCCCGATGAGATCGGATGCCTGTAAGCATTGCCTGTCTCACCGAAATTGTTCGAAATTTACGTTCCTCGTAATGAAATTATCTGACGATAATTATTGTCCATTAAACAATCGTAGGAGTCTGGCATGAAGTACATCATATTATTAGTCGCAATTCTCTTTGTAGGATGTTCAAAGGAACCTAAAGAAATGGAAGCAGTTTTATTTGAGCGTAGTGGTCAATGGATTACCAATGATGATTACAGTGACTTTTTTTTCTTCAATCGCAAAGTGTACAATGGACCGGCTTATATGCTGCACCGCAATGGGAAAAAGAAAGAAGAAGGCACCCTGAAAAATGGCTATAAATCAGGTACCTGGACCGGCTGGGATAAAGAGGGCAACAAGAAATATTCGGGGCCGTATGAATATGGCATGGAGCAGGGTTCATGGACCGGATTTCATATCAATGGCAAAAAAAAGTATGAAGGAGATTTTGATAAAGGGTTTCAGATTGGGGAATGGACCTACTATAATGACCAGGGTAAAAAAACCCTGGAGGAAATCTACTATGTCTGTGATGAAAAATGCGAAGAAGAACATTCTCCAAGAGAATGCCATAGAAAAGGAAAAGTGAAACAATCGAAAGAGTTCTAATGCGATTTTTCAACAATTTCCTTATGGCTCTGTAAGTTTTTACCCTACCCAGTGCGGATGATTCATTCTTCGTAATTTCCCGCTTGCATTTACGTAATTTTTACCAGGAACCCATGATCTGGTTTTACCCGCTTAATAAACAAAAATGAAAAAAATATT
>DKQR01000213.1:6543-10561 GCA_002471805.1 Fidelibacterota bacterium UBA7303
CTGGTTTCTGCTCAGATAGAATTTGATGTCAGCTGGACCCCTTATGTGACTTATTATCTGAGCATGGTGGATATAAATACCGGGGAATCCAACATGCCCATTTTCATGGCGGAGCTCAGCCGCTCAAGCGGCGCCCCGGATACGGTCAATGTGGATATTGAATTTGAGATCATTATCGATTCCGAAGCTCTGGGCGTGAACAATGAAACCCTTGTAAAAGTGGAGACCATCCTGCCCCTTGCCCTATCTGCTCCAATCCATTTGTCCAATATGGATCTGAACATGTCAACAGACCAGATCTTTGACGATCAGGGAAACCCTGTATCGCTCCGCATGGACATCACGGAGCAGATAGAAATGGATCAGGCGGAAGAAATGTTCAGTGCCATTGTCCAGACCGGCCAGTTGCCGGACGGGATCTACACCTTTCGTGTAACAGCTGTCTCAGAAAATGGTGAACGGGTCACTGCAGAGGATATTTTAAACATCTCTAACCCGGCAACACTGCAGCTAGTTTCTCCGGGTGGCATTCTAGCGGACACTACTCTCAATGAAATATACACGACATTTCCTGTTTTTCAGTGGGAATCTGATCCCTGTAATATCAATGTCGGATGTGAATATTTCATTCGGGTTGCGGAGTTTAATTCTCAGGAACATTCATCTGTGGATCAAGCTGTCGAATCAGTGACACGGCTGCCTTTAGATCAAAGCATTGGTTTTGAACCGGTGGGTTTTGGTGTTACAACATTCCAATACCCAACGGACGCCGGGGACCTGGAGGCGGGGAAGGTTTATGTATGGCAAATCAGAAAAGACCTGGTAACGACAGCAGGCACCGAACAACTGTTGAGTGACATCCGGGCTTTCAAGGTCAAGGATTTTACAACGACTGAAGCGGGGGCCAGTACGGAAGACACCAGTCCTACCGGCATAGCCCTGCGTGCCCTGATCGGGGATGAAATGGCAGAGCAAATATTCGGTTCCGGCGGGGAAGCGGAAGGTGCTTTTGCTACCGGGAATATTACCTTAAATGACGAGAGTGTGGACGTTTCCTTTGTTCAATCACTGGTATCCATGGGTGTTGCGACGCTGGATGAGGATGGAAATGAAATTTATCGGCCTGCGGAGATTATTTCTGTGGAGGTATCGGAATGAAACGAATCATTGTCTTGATTCTTATGAGTACCCTTCTTATGGGTTCTTCAAAAGTAGCAGTGGCAATTAAGGTCAAGGGCAAGGTTTCAATCATCCCGGTGGAAACCAAGGTTAAAAAACCGCTTAAACCCGGTACACCATTGAGTGATCAGGATAAAATCATGACTGCAAAGGGCGCTTTTGCGGCCTTGATGTATCTGGATGATAAATCTGTTGTAAAAATGATGGGGAATTCTGACCTGGTAGTCGCCGGAAACCGGAGCAGTACGGGAATCAATAAATCCCTGGATATCAGTTATGGGAAGATAACGGCTAATATTGTCCAACAAAAGGGCCGGGAATTTCGTATTGCTACCCCCACTTCCGTTGCCTCGGTTAAAGGTACAGACCTCGCCATTACTTCAGACCCTGCTATGGGAGATTCATTTATGCTGCTGGAAGGACTGATTGAAGTGACCAATTCCATTACCGGTGAATCCACAGAAGTTTCCCCGGGGGAAACCGCTGTTTCTACACCAGAGGGTTCCCTGGATGTCCATGAGACCACAACAGATGACATGGCAGGATTCGAGGAAGCAGAGGTGGAAATCCCAACACAGGAACTGCGATTCGAAGTTGAAGATGCAGATGGGAATATCAAGGAAATCATTATTCAATATCAATAAAAGTTTCTCGGTATGAGCAAGATTATTATTTACCTGGTTATGCTGACTGCAATCCTTTGGTCACAATCCGGGGTCTTGATCATGAGCCCCAATCCCGGCGAAGAAATTTCCAGTAATGATATATTAATCGCGGTTTCTTTTTATCGTATGAATGGTGTCAATCCCGGAGATATTAAACTGACCCTGGATGGTCAGGACATCACAAGCCAGGCTTTTATTGATTCAGATATAATCAGTTGCCTGGTGGACAATCTGGATCCGGGGGAACATCAGGCAACACTGGTTTTGGGCGGACCAGTAAGACCGGAAACATGGTCTTTTTCAGTCGCAATGAAAGAACCTGCACTAGAATATTCCGGTAGAATCCGTTCCGGAAGCAGTGTGGACCAGATTGGTGATCAATCCCTGAATATCAGCCAGGTCATGCTGAATATGAAGGGCACAGCTTATGAATGGCTGAAGTTTCGTACAAATGTCAAACTCACTACTCAGGAAAATCTGCTTTACCAGCCCCGAAATGTGTATGGATTTAGCTTTGCACTGCAAGACTTTGCAACCCTAAATCTGGGGGATTCGAATCCCCGCATATCCTATTTTACCATGAATGGAAAAAGAATCCGCGGGCTGGATGCAAACCTGAAACTAGGCTGGTTTAACGCCCATTTTGTTCAGGGAGAGATCAATCGTGCCGTTCAGGGTGCTTCTGAAAAAGCCTACGAATACACCATTGATACAGATGATGAAGGAACGAAATATCTGTCACTTGGCCGTTCCGGCTATACGTTTAAACAAAATGTCCTTTCTGGAAGGCTGGCCCTAGGTCGTGGAGAAAAATTTCAGTGGGGACTTAATTTTATGAAAGCACGGGATGATACAACTAGTGTGACCCAGGTCCTTGATGATGCTACAATAGTTTATTCACCGGATGCTACCGGTTATGTTGCCGGGCTGGATTCCGGTACTGTCTATACCATCCGTGATCTAGGCAGCATTGTTCAATTCCAGGATGGAGCAAATTGGAGCGGTGCAGGTCCTAAAGATAATATAGTCCTTGGTACGGACCTTGGGATTTACCTGGACAATAAACGGATCCTTCTGGAAGGGGAATTGGCCTTCAGTCTGACCAATAATAATATCTGGGGCGGCCCTCTGACCCTGGCTGCCATGGATACACTGATCGATGATTCCCTGGATAATAAAATTTCCAGTTTTGATTTAAGCGGCCTGCCAGACCCCGCTGATTATACGCACATCCTGATCATCAATTCGAACCTGACTCCACTGATTCCGATCGATATCAATGCTTTTGGCGACAGTTCCACGGTGTCTATTGATGATGCTGTCCTGTCCATGCCTTCCCTGGCTTATCGGGGCAGGGCAGTGGTGAACTATTTCGGGAATTATCTGGCCATGGAATATTCCCAGGTAGGACCGGAATTCAATTCCCTGGCAAACCCCTACCTGGTAACAAATAAACGGGAGTTTTCCTTTTCTGATAAATTGAAATTGCTCCAGAACCGGCTGATGATTACTGCGGGATACAAGCACCAGGATGACGACATCCTGACTACGGTGGAGAATGTTGAGTCGCAAAATACCTTGTCCCTGGGTGTGAACGCCCTGCCCGGTCCAGGCCTTCCAACAGTGAATTTCACCTATCGGTCCATCGATCGGGATAACGGCATTGATGAAATTGTGCAATTGACGGATACCACATTTTCGGACAATCGGGAAAATACGCATACGGATAACCTGATGCTGAATGTGAGTCACCGATTTGAATTGCTATGGTCTCATTCAATGAATGGAACTTTCGTAATGGTGGGCAAAAAAGATCAATTCGCCGACCGGGATGAGACTTTTGTGGATCCCGGTATTTCGACCCGTGTTTTTAATATAACATTGTCCACCCGCTATAGGGTGCCGTTGAAGACAACCATCAATATGAACACAAACTCTAGCGAACTGAGCATTGGGCCGGGGGAGCGGGGCAAGCAGGATTTTCTCACCGGCAGCCTGGACGCTGAATACTCTTTTCTCGATAACAAGATCTCAGCCAGGGGAGGGCTGAATTTTGCCCAGGGAACCGGCCTGGTGGATATGTCCTGGCTGGGTTTCAAGGGTGGACTGCGGTGGAAAATCACCCGGGGTCTCAATCTGAACGGCCAGGGTGAGTTCCGTGCCAAGAAAATCGA
>DKQR01000137.1:0-19703 GCA_002471805.1 Fidelibacterota bacterium UBA7303
GCTGTAAAGGTCACAAACAATCTTGCATTATCTGGAAAAGTATATGGCTTTTCGACGGAGAAAGATCAACCCCAGGTGGTGGGAGCTGGTATCCAATATTTTTTCGGGAATGAAGAAGAAAAGAACTGGGTTTTTACTGTTCAGCGAGCAGATTTAAACGGTCTCTATAGTTTTCGAATCAAATCATTTACTTTTGATATAAGAAAATGGATGCCGTGGTCAATTATTTTAATCCGCATTGGAGCAGGATCAAACTATTATAAGGAGTCTACGAATAAAGCTACAGGGCTGATTCCTTCCAGAATGGAGGGGCAGACCAATTATATTGCTGCGGATGCAATGCTGGATATTTTCGGCATCACGGGAGGATTAGGGCTCAAGTTTCATCCGGATCGAACCTTTCTATCCTTTTTTCTCCAAAAGGGTATTTAACGTGCCGAAACAGATTTCAATTCTTGGATCTACAGGTTCAATCGGCGTAAATGCGTTAAAAGTTGCGGATCATCTTACCGGTGAATTGAATGTTGTTTATTTATCTGCTCATTCCAATAGTGCTCGGCTCATTGAGCAGGCAGAAAAATTCAACCCCAAAGCAATAGCTATCGTTGATCCAGGCGCTTATCAAAAAGTAAAAAATACATTGGGTGCCAAGAAGATTGAAATTTTAAAAGGAAGAGAGGGGCTTCTTAACCTTGCTTTGCGTGATGATGTTGATATTATGCTCAATGGTCTGGTGGGCGCAGGGGGAATGGAACCAACCCTGAACGCCATTGACGCCGGGGTTGATGTAGCTCTTTCCAATAAAGAAAGTCTGGTAATGGCAGGTGATATCATTTACCGCGCCATGGAGAGAACCGGCGCAAAATTATTCCCAGTTGATAGCGAACATTCCGCTATCTGGCAATGTATGGCAGGCGAGAATGTAAATGACATCCGCAGTCTGATACTTACAGGTAGCGGGGGGCCATTTCGCAATAGACCGCTGAACACGTTTCAGGATATTTCTGTAGAGGAGGCGCTGAATCATCCTAACTGGGATATGGGGAAAAAAATTACCATCGATAGTGCCACCATGATGAACAAAGGTCTGGAAGTCATTGAAGCGTTCTGGCTCTTTGGTTTTAACCATGATAAGGTCAAGATAGTTATACATCCTCAGTCTATTATTCATTCCATGATCGAACTGAAGGACGGTGCTGTCAAAGCTCAATTGGGTGTTCCGGATATGAAAGTACCCATACAGTATGCATTGACATATCCAAGACATTTACCGGCACCCTGGGAACAACTGGATTTTTTTACCTGTGGTGATTTAACGTTCCAGGAACCGGATCTGGATAGGTTCCCCTGCATATCTCTGGCTTTCGAAGCCTTAAAAAACCTGGGGACAACCCCAGCCGCGCTGAACCTGTCCAATGATTATGCGGTTCAGCGTTTTTTAGATAAGGAAATAAAATTCACTGATATTCCAAGAATAAATGAAATGATAATGAATTCGCATAATTGGATAGAGCACCCCACTCTTGAAGATTTAAAAGATTTGGATGGCTGGGTTTATAAAACCGTATTTAACTTCCACTGATTCGAAACATGGACGGTTTCTAATTTTTAACTGATAAATTGAATTACATTATATGACATTTCTCTGGGCAACAATATTCGTACTGGGTGTTTTGATTTTTGTTCACGAACTGGGACATTTTATCGCAGCTAGATCTGTGGGAGTTCGTGTTGACAGATTTTCCATCGGCTTCCCCCCAAGATTTATTTCCATAACATCTATTCCCGATGGCTGGAATTTCCGGATTTATTTCTATAAAAATGAAGGCGGGAAATTGGTTTGGAGTCCAGTTTTTGAAAGTCAAATTCAACGCCCAGGCCGGACAGGTTCAGGGACAGAATATGTTCTGGCGTTGATTCCCTTGGGCGGATATGTAAAAATGGCTGGAATGATTGATGAAAGCCTGGATACCCATATTACTTATGCTCCCGATGAATTTATGTCCAAACCCACGTGGGCAAAAATCTATGTTCTTTGTGCCGGCGTCATTATGAATTTAGTTACTGCATTTATTATTTTTTCAGGAGTCGCCTATGTGCAGGGTACAGCGGATATACTGGACGAGCCCATTGTTTCCGAACTCAGAGCTGATATGCCTGCCCTGGAGGCAGGAATATTGCCCGGGGATAGGATCACCGCAATCGACGGGTCTGCAATAAACACCTGGAAAGAATTGACCAATGTAATCCATAAAATTCCCAACACACCCATTTCATTGACCATTTTAAGGGATGAAAGCAAATTTGAATTGTCCCTGACAACCTCTTACATGATTTTACCGAATTCCGGCCGGATAGATACACTGGGAGCAATTGGCATTGTCCCCCAGATTATATACTCGGATATCTTGTGGAGTGAAGCGCTTAATGCAGGTGTTCTGGCGACATTCAATACTGTTGGCATGATTGTTATGAGCCTGCATATGCTATTTACAGGTGTAGCATCTGTTGCGGATCTTGGCGGGCCCATCATGATAGCTCAGCTTGCGGGACAAACAGCGAATGAAGGCTGGATACCGCTTTTGTCGTTCATGGCGCTCATCAGTGTGAATCTTGCTTTTTTGAATATATTTCCTATTCCGGGTTTAGATGGTGGACATATATTTATTTTATTAATAGAAAGTGTTATCCGCAGACCTCTTACCCTGAGGGCCAGAATGGTGATTCAACAGATTGGAATGACCTTCCTGCTCATTTTAATGGTTACAGTCGTATTTAATGATATAACGCGGCTGTTTAATTAATCCGGTCCGCCAGCTCAAGTACTAGAGCACCATATTTTAACTTTAACCAGATTTTAACAGGTATCTGTGCCGGTTTTTCATCTGAAAACCAGATTGATATTTTACCCTTATTCTTGAATTCCTTTTTATCGGTGCGTATAGGCGTTATCTGATTACAGACATAGTCCCCAAATGGAACTGTTATTTTCTGGTGTGAAAATACTAGGACTTTCAATTCAGTTGTCTTCTTACCAGCTACCGTGGAAAGCAAGCTACCGTGCAGATCCGGAATTGTTTTTTGGCGCAGGGAATAAAATAAGGAATAGGGTGATTGACTGCCCGCAGGAATCGGAAGGGTGTCGCCATCGACAATGACCCATCCTTCATCATGATTAAAAAATGAGATAGAATTCTTTTTATAATTTCCTTCCCGAATTCTTTTTTCCACTTTGAGTGTTTCCAACGATTTTATATCCAGCCAGACATCTATTTTATCATCAATGGAGAATAACTTGTCTGTAAAGCCGGTAGTCCAGGCTTTAAAGCGAACATGATAGGCCGGCGAATTCTGGATTGTATCCAATTCGATGACGGTTAATTCTCCTTTACCGGCAGGGATACCTGAGAAGAATGCTCTATAGGTAAGAACCTCGTCAATCTTGAAAGGTGCAGATTGAGCATTGATGAAACAAAAGCTGAACAGAAAAAATAGTATTCTCATGAACGCATTATCTTCAATTTACCGTGTTTATAAATATAGATGGCAGATCCACGTCCTGAAATAATTCCATCATCGATCAATAAGTCTACTTCATGTTTAAATTCTGAATAAATATGATTCGGGTCGGTCATGGGAGGATCCCCGGTACGGTTTACGCTGGTTGTCGTTATGGGTCCGCCAAATTTTCGAGCCAGTTGCTGACAAAATGAATGATATGGAATTCGTATGCCAAGAGTATTGTATTCCCCTGTGATTGATGAATGAACTATATCTTTGAAAACAGGTACAATAACTGTGGCGGCACCGCCCAGTTTTTTTGAGACCAGTATTTTTTCATCTTCAGTTAATTTCATCCAACTTAAGGCAGTGCTCCTGTCCGGCGCCAAGACGCTTAAGGGCGCAGTCCGGCCCTTGATTTGATTTATTTTTTTAATGGCGTCACCATTTACAGCATCGCCCCCAAATCCGTACAATGTATCAGTGGGGTACACAACCACGTTACCCTTTGACAATACATCGCAGACAGCATTGATTGTTTCCGGAGTGTCCGAACTGATTCTTTTCATTTGACAGATATGTTTTATTGGCTATGGGACAATGTTTTCCAGCGACGGTGAAACCAGAAGTATTGTTCGGGATAATGGTGAATATAAGAGCCAAATATAGATGTATAAGCCTGAGTGATATCTTGTATGCTGCTGCCTTCGGGCTTGACCGATAAGAATTCGATCTGGTATTGCTGTAATCCAGTTTGAATGCAGGTGCCAACAACCATGGGCGCATTGGTTTCTTGATGAAATATAGCAGCGCCTTTCGGTGTGGAAGCCTCTATCCCTAAAAAGTCGACAAAAACACCTTTTCGTCTGGCATCCTGATCGCTGATTAGAACCAGTATTTCCCTGTTTTCCAGAACCTCATACATCCTTTGAAAGGGCTCTTTCCGGAAAATATGCCGGGCGCCGCTGAGTTCTCTTTGCCTCTGGAAGAATTTATTTGCCCCCCTGTTCTTCTGGCGGAGGGCAACTCCCGTAATTGGATAGTTGTTTCTTGCCAGCCAGGCACCCATCATTTCCCAGGGGCCAAAATGTGCTGAAAGAAAAATAACGCCCCGCTTTTCCTTAATGGCTTTATCCAATACATCCCTGCCAATGATATCATAACGGGCGTTTGACCAGGTGTGAGGAAAGGCAATAAACTGGATAAGATTATGGGTGAAAAATTGAATGCAGGATGATAACACAGATTCTATCCATAATTTAGACCTGCGTGGAAATACACGCTGAATATTTTCCCGAGCCAGATCCTGCCGTATAGAAAGGTTGTGATAAATGAGCCCGGCAATTTTTTGCGACAGCTGTTTCCTGTGCCTTGGGGAGAGCCTGGACAAATATTTTTTCAGGCCTCGCAGCAGAAAGTACATAATGATGTCAGATTGTTTCATACTATGAGATAAAATTACAGTATTGATATTCATTTACGGTTCAAGGAATTTGTTTTACCCTTAATTATAATAGTGTGAAATTCTGTATCTATGAAAAGCATTCTACTTTTTGTATTCACGGTTTACTCAGTTATTTATTCTGATGTTGTTTATCGAATTCCTATACAGGGGACCATTGATCTGGGGCTGCCGCCTTATATTTCCCGAGAACTTGCTGAAGCAGAAAAAAACAGAGCCCTGGCGGTCATTTTTGATATTGACACCTTTGGCGGCCGTGTAGACGCTGCCACTCAGATCAAGGACGCCATTTTGGATTCTGATCTGTTAACGGTTGCATTTATCAACCGCAGGGCCATATCCGCAGGAGCATTGATTTCCCTGTCCTGTGAAAAAATATATATGACCGGAGGCGCTTCCATTGGTGCAGCGACTGCCGTTGATATGTCTGGGAAGAAAGGCAGTGAAAAGGTGATCAGTTTTATGCGGGAGGAAATGGCATCCACTGCTGAAAAAAGGAACAGGAGTACAGCAATTGCCCGGGGTATGGTAGACGAAGAATTAACATTTACCCATATTGTACTGGCTGGAGATTCTATTGCGGTAGATGATCTTGAGGGCCGAAAAGAAGGCAAACTTATATCCATGACTACGCAGCAGGCCTTGAAATACAGGATTGCTGACGGGACAGCAGAAAATATGGATGCACTTTTGGATTCTCTTGGACTCTCAGCCGTCAGTGTGACAGAATCGACAGAAAACTGGTCTGAAGCTGTTGTGCGGTTTTTAACCAATCCTGTTGTGGCATCCCTGCTGACGACATTTGGATTCCTGGGGATTTTGTTTGAGCTTCAAAGCCCGGGATGGGGAATTCCAGGCTTTGTCGGCCTTACCTGTCTGATCCTTTCTTTGGGGGCGTCTTATATAGCAAAATTGGCCACCATGTCTGACTTTTTATTTATTTTTGCCGGGATTGGATTTTTACTGCTGGAAGTACTGGTGATTCCTGGATTTGGTATTGCAGGTATTGGCGGGATTGTACTGCTGGTATATGGTCTTTATATGCTTTTACTTCCTGATATCCCTGTGGGCGATGAGATATTATCTCAGGCCACAGATGGTTTACTGATCGGGATTATCGGCGGGGCAATTGGGCTGTATCTGCTTGCGAGAATGATGATCAAAACCCAATTCTGGCAGCAATTGACTTCTCCAGGTATTCAGAAAAAAGAAGATGGTTATACGACAACGTCTGGCTGGGAATCCTTAACAGGCCAGACCGGTACTGCTGAATCTGATTTACATCCATCTGGCTGGGTTAAAATAGAGGACCAAAGAGTTTTTGTTGTAAGCGAAGGTGAATTTCTTAATAAAGGGACAGAAGTAAAGATTCTTTCTGTGGATGGAAATCGCGTTGTTGTAAGAAAATTAAATGATAATTAAAAAGAAGGAGTTTAAATCATGCCTATTGTAAGTATGGTAATGTTATTCGTTATTGTTATTGTTGTCCTGCTGCTGCTGTACTTTGTACCGGTAGGATTGTGGATTCAGAGTATCGTCTCTCTGGGCATTGGCAGAATTGGGATCGTGGATCTTATCCGGATGCGATTGCGGAAAATTTCTCCCAGACTGGTTACGGACGGTGTAATCAATTTACACAAAGCGGGTCTGGACCAGATCACTACAGATATGCTGGAAACCCATTACCTTGCCGGGGGTCAGCTGGGAAATATTGTGAAGGCACTGATTGCGGCTGATAAGGCAAATATACCATTGCCCTTTGAAACGGCTACCGCAATTGATCTTGCTGGCCGGGATGTGAAGGAAGCGGTCCAAACCAGCGTTTATCCCAAGGTAATTAATGCACCTATCGACGGTTATCTGGCTGCCGTTGCCAAGGATGGTATTGAACTTAAAGCCAGAGCCCGGGTTACTGTGCGCACAAATCTCGCAGGCTTGGTTGGCGGGGCTACAGATGACACTATTATTGCCCGCGTGGGAGAGGGGATTGTCAGTGCTATTGGTTCCGCAAATACCTATTCGGAAGTTCTTGAGAATCCCGATAATATTTCCCGCGCTGTATTGGAAAAGGGGCTGGATGCAGGAACAGCATTTGAAATATTATCCATCGATATTGCTGATCTGGATGTGGGGAAAAATATTGGTGCTGCACTGCAGACTGATCAGGCAGAGGCAGACCTGCAGGTTGCTCAGGCCAGGGCGGAAACCCGTCGTGCCATGGCCGTTGCCCAGGAGCAGGAGATGAAAGCTAAAGTACAGGAGATGCAAGCTAAAGTTGTAGAAGCAGAAGCGGAGGTTCCACTGGCGATGGCTTTTGCCTTCCGGGAGGGGAATATGGGTATTTTTGATTACTACAATATGCAAAATATAAAGTCCGACACTGGAATGAGAGATTCCATTGCAGGTACCGATAAATCTGAAACTGACCATCATGGTGAGGATCAAGAATAAAATCTGTGAATGATTCAGCTGTCGAAGTTGAATTGCCTGGGGTTCACCAGGTTTCAGATCGTTGCCTGCGCTGTTTCAATGAACAACAATGGTATGCTGAATCATTTTTATATGATTATTTCGGTGATGAAAATGTTGCTGGAAAACGAATCCTGGAAATAGGATGTGCAGAAGCAGGACTATTAAAATATTATAATACGAAGGGCGCTGTCTGTTCGGGGATTGAGTTGACTGATACGAGATATAATAATGCACTGGTACTGAATCAGCCTGGAATAATCCATTTGTTTCAGGCTGATATCTGCATTCCTGAAACGTATCAGTCTGAAATCAATCATCAATATGACTATATTGTGCTCCGAGATGTCATTGAACATATTGAGGAAAAAGAGACTGCCTTAAAAAATATCCATGGTATGCTGAAAGAGGATGGAAAAATGTTTATGTCTTTCCCGCCAAAATACTGTAGCTATGCGGGTCACCAGCAGGTGATTCCCAAATGGATCGGGAAATTGCCCTACCTGTATTTATTGCCAAATTTTTTGTACAGGGCTTACTTGAATCTGCTGGGGCTTCCAGAGCAGAGGATATCGTATTTTCTGTCTACCAAAAGAACACGAATTTCTATAAAAAACATGAAACGATTGATAAACCGAACCAATTTTGAGATTGAAAAAGAAGACCTGTACCTTTTGCGACCAGCATATTCATTCAGGTTTGGGCTGCCCAGAATAAAAAATCCATTTTCCAGTATACCTGGGTTAAATGAATTTATGACCAATGGTGCTCTTTACCTGTTAAGGAAAAAGAGCATTTAAGATGGAATGGCTTTTTCTACTGCTGTTTTACGCTTTATCTGTTTATTTGAAAAAGAGACAGCAGAAGGCAGCACATAAGGAAATTGAGGATGACCCTGACTGGGATCCTGAAGAAAAACCAGAAACTGTTAAGGGTGTAGATTTATTAGAAAAATTTCTTACATCCCAGGGACTTATTGAACAGGAGGCAGTTACCAAAAGAAAAGCTTTTCTTCTTGAACAGGAAGCAGTTTCCGAAAAACCCGGATCGGAAGAAAGTTCAGAAATTGATTTTGAGCCAGTTTCTGAAGATCAAATAACCCCAGTACCGAAAGATCTGGAATTTATTAATCATGGTGAAATTGAAAGACGTGAGAAAGACCGTCGTTCCACAGATCGGGATCATAAAATCCTCAAGCCCGTCACACGTGATCATGAAAAACTAAAACAAATATTTGATTCACCTGATTCCTTGAAACGGGGAATCATTATAAAGGAAATTTTAGATAAACCGCTGGCTCTAAGAAAAAATAGGTAGTCTATAATAGTTTATCAAAGATAAGCCTGGCTTCCTGCCTTACCGAATCTTCCGTACTGTTATTCTGGATCACAAAATCGGCCAAATGAATCTTGTCTTCTTCAGGCCATTGTAAATCAACCCGCTGTAAAAACTCTTCTCTGGTCAGCCCGCCGCGCTGCATAACTCTTTCTGTTCTCAGTCCCATCCGGGAGGTGACAACAATGACATAATCCATATGGGTATCGGCCCCCGATTCATAGATCAGGGCCGCGTCCAATACAAATAGATTGTTATTGCCCTTTTTAGTGATTTTATCAAACCGAGCATCTATTTCACGAAATATATAGGGGTGGATTGTTGTATTTATTCTAAGTTGATGGTATTCATCTTGGAAAGCAATCCGTGACAATTTTTTCTTATCGATCTTATTATCAAGACCCAGAACATCCGTACCAAATTCAGCAATGATTTCACTCTGGGCAGTTTCATTTTCTCTCAGAATCTTTTTTGCTTCCTCATCCGCATCAAAAATGTAAGCCCCCCATTCTGAAAAACTAGCACTGACAACACTTTTCCCGCAGCCTATTCCACCTGTTAACCCAATTTTAAGCATATTATTTTAATACGTTTAAGATACGATCTGTTATTTCAGCGATCTTGCCAAGGCCGTCCACATCCCTGAGAACGCCTTTTGACCGGTAAAAGTCTAATAAAGGTGCCGTCTGCTCCCAATAAATATTTTGCCGATTTCGAATTATTTCAGGTGTATCATCACTGCGTCCAGAATCCTGCCCTCGTTTGACCAGCCTGTTTACCAATTCATTCTCATCTGCAGTCAAGCTGATCACTGCGGCCAGTTTGTGATCAAGATCAGTCATAATCTTCTCCAATCCTTCCGCTTGAGGAATTGTCCTTGGAAAACCATCCAGCAAGTATCCTTTTACACAGTCCGGTTTTGTGATGCGCTCCTGCACGATTTTCAGCAGCACCTCATCCGGCACCAGCCTACCTGCATTCATATAGGTTTTGGCCTCCGTACCGATGCTGGATCGGGCTTCTATCTCTGATCGCAGGATATCACCTGTGGATAAATGAGCAATATCGAAATAATCTCTGATTCGCCCAGCCTGAGTTCCTTTGCCAACTCCAGGAGGCCCCATAATCAACAATTTCATGGTAATTGGTTCCTTTTTTAAATCAATATTCCTGCTATTGTAGCTGTCAGCCAGGAAGCCAGTGCTCCCCCTATCATAGCTTTAAAAGCAAGCTTTGAAAGATCTTTTCTTCTTTCTGGAGCCATACCCCCGATTCCGCCCAGCTGAATTCCTATGGATCCAAAATTAGCGAAACCGCACAGTGCGTAACTGGCAATGATTGCTGTGCGTTCGGATATTCCGCCATTATTGATTATTTCACCCAGATTTGAATAGGCAATTAATTCTGTTAATACGATTTTTTCACCCATTAGGGTGCCCATGATTCTCGCTTCATCCCAGGGAATTCCCATAGACCAAGCTATGGGTTGAAAGACAAAACCCATCATTTCCTGCATGGTTGTATCAATAAAATAGCCCAGTGTAAAATTTATCATGGTAATAATAGATACAAATGCAACCAGCATGGCTCCTACATTGGCAGCTAATTTCAATCCATCGGTGGCCCCTCTCCCAAGAGCATCCATGGCATTTGCATCTTGTTTTTCGATGCTAATATGTAAATCACCGATTGTATCTGATTTTTCTGTTTCAGGATAAATTATTTTAGCGATAACCAAAGCAGCAGGGGCAGACATGATACTGGCAGCCAGCATATGGCCTGCGATCCCGGGTATAGCATTCAGCCACAAAACATATAGGGCTAAGACAGAACCAGCAACTGTAGCAAACCCTCCGGTCATTACTGCAGTTAATTCAGAATTAGTCATGTTTTTAATGAATGGCCGGATTAAAATGGGTGCTTCTGTCTGTCCCACAAAAATATTAGCTGAAACACTTAATGTTTCAGCGCCGCTCGTTTTCATGGTTTTTTCCATCAGGCGCGCTATCCATTTTACTATAAATTGTATAATTCCGAAGTGATAGGTAACCGCTATTAAGCTTGAAAAAAATATGATTACCGGCAATGCGCGAAAAGCGAAATTTACCATGGCCTCGTGGTAGCCTACTCCGGGGACAAATGATTTAAAAAGGAAATCACTTCCTGCATCTGAAAAACTGATCAATTTTTTGAATAATTTATCTATATTGAAAAATTGTTTTTTGATAAATGGTATTTTTAAAATAATAATACCAAATAAAATCTGTAAACCTAAGCCCCAAATAACGATTCGTGGTTTTATCATGCTACGGTTGTTGGATAGGGTATAGGCAATACCCAACAATACCATTATACCGATCAGTCCTATAAATTTTTCCATCAGTCTTCCCTTGGCGCTTGAAAACAATTTCTGCACCGCGCTTCATACTTGTCCAATTCGCCAATAACCACTTGTCCTGAGTCTGATGATGTTCGCTGGGTATAAGATGCTGGATTACCGCATTTTACACAAATTGCTCGTAATTTATCCAGATAGTCTGCTTCGCACATGATCGCCGGCATAGGACCAAATGGTAATCCGCGATAATCTGTATCCAGCCCAGCGACCACTACACGTTTCCCGCTTTTGGCTAACTCCTTACAAGTATTGATGAGGGAGTTGTCAAAAAACTGGGCTTCATCAATTCCAATAACTTCATGCTCTTTAGCAATATCTAAAATATCATTTGGTTCATCAATAATATGTGATTCCATTTTTATATGATTGTGGCTAACGATGTGTCCTTCGCTAAACCGGGAATCGATTTTAGGTTTAAATATAGCAATTGACATTTGAGCAATTTGAGCCCGGCGAAGACGTCGAATCAATTCTTCAGTTTTCCCTGAAAACATACTGCCGCAGATAACTTCAATCCAGCCGGAATTTACCGGAGTAAGTGTCATTTTAATTTATGATTGAGTTGATTTTCGTTCTTATGAGATCAACGGCCGCTTTGTTTTGTCCACCTTCCGGGACAATAATATCCGCAAAGTATTTGGATGGTTCTACAAATTGTTCATGCATGGGGCGAACTGTTTTTAAGTATTGGTTCACAACCGACTCCATGGTTCGGCCTCGTTCTTTGATGTCCCGGGTCAGCCTTCTAATGTACCGTATGTCTGCAGGTGTATCGACAAATACCTTTAAAGAAAATAAATTTCTTAGTTGAGTATAATGCAAAACAAGGATGCCTTCAACCACAATAACATGATGGGGCGTTATGGTGCGATGGTTATCCATACGCACATGAGTGGAAAAATCATAGACGGGAACCTGCACAGAATCTCCGGCTAAAAGAGATATTAAATGGTTTTCAAACAATGCAATATCAATGGCATCCGGATGGTCATAATTTTGGGCTGTACGTTCTTCATAGAGAATATGGGATAGGTCTTTGTAATAAGAATCCTGTTCCAGGACTATCACTTCTCCTGTGCCATAATCAGCGAGGATTCCTTTCGCCAGGGATGTTTTTCCGGATCCGGTACCCCCGGCAATGCCGATGAGAACTGAATTCATAATAATTTCGATTTGTCAAACGCATCCGGCAGCAGATCCTTCGATGAAATTGTTTTAACACATTCCTGTTCATTGCAAATGTGGATGGGAATATCGCTGCACAATTCCCAAATCACTTGGCGGCACGCACCACAGGGCATACCGCTGTTATGGGTGGCAATGGCCATGGATCTGAACGAAGTATGCCCTGCGGCTACAGCACGAAACAGGGCAACCCGCTCGGCACAGCAGGTAAGACCATAGCTGGATGATTCCACATTACAGCCGCCAATAATTTCACCGGACTGTGTTTCTACAGCGGCACCTACCCTGTAATTTGAAAATGGCGCATGGGCCCTGGACCGCATGGCAATCGCTTTGTTTATAACCGCTTCTTTCATCTTATCTCTAGGCGCAGATTCTGGAAACGCCGGAGCAATCCTATTCCGGAAATAAATCCACCAACATGGGCAAACCAGGCCACTCCGCCGGTTGTATCCACACCCAATGTACCAAGACCGCCAGACAGTTGCATTAAAAACCACAGTCCCAGCACAATTTGGGCCGGCACAGCAATGGTGGTGATAAAAATAAAAATGACCAATATATGAACACGGGCTTTGGGAAACTGGATCATGTAAGCGCCTAGAACGCCGGCAATAGCACCGCTGGCGCCTATCATGGGGACCTGGGAGGAGGGTGATATCAGGAATTGACCAAGGGCCGCCCCAATCCCGCAGACCATATAAAACATAAAATATTTCAGGTGCCCCAAGACACTTTCCACATTATCGCCAAAAAGCCACAGAAACCACATATTGCCCACAATGTGAGCGAGGCCCCCGTGTATGAACATAGATGTGATTATGGTAATTACATTGAATTCTGCTGGTACAAAGCCAAAAGTAAATACGACAGCTATGCCCAAGTCAGGGTCAGAAAAAGAGACAAGTATCTGTCCCAGAAAAACAAGAATGTTAAGCCCTAGGATACCGTATGTCACATAGGGAACCAGAACCCTGGGGTTGTCGTCTTTGTAGGGGAAAAACATTAATAAATAGAAAAAAAGGCCGTTTTGGATGCGTTGTTGCCAAAACGGTCACGAACTGTAAAATTTATCTGGTGCGGACCATCTTTTAGTGGTTGTTGAAAAACATAGGATATTTCTTTTTTGACAGGCTGATAAGCGATATAGAGCGGCCGGCCGTTTAAGGTGAGTTCGAAGGATGTTTCCTCTGGTTCAATCCCGGAAATTTTATCATCCACAGTTATGCGGATATCCTTTACATCCCCGGTTTTATAGCCGGCGCCATTTCCGGGATGCATGCTCACAATCACAGGCGGTTCCAGGTCCTGAATTACCGTAACAGCGTCAAAACGGGCCAGGGAAGCGGTGAGGATCTGTTTCCTGCGGTTGTTCTCTGTGGGTATGTAGGTCCACTGTTCTTCCTTGCCATCGTAATAATAGATACCAAGATTAGAATGTTCCACCAGATCAAAATCGTAGCGAATTGCAATTTTGAATTCATCTCTCAAGGGTATATTGAAAGGCTGTAACTGGTAAACGGAAGACAAGTGGAATCCTTCTTTTACAGGTGCGTACTCTTTTACCTTTTCGATCCAAACAACATTAGTCTGGTATAATGTTTGGGGCAGAATCTGAACAGAACAATTCTTATCCTGTGAGATGGCAACGATCTCCTGGCCCGGCTCTGCCACGGCGAACCTAAAATGAAACCGCGTCTCCCGTGACAGCCCTTCATGGGACAATTCTGCATCAATGTATTTGATTCCCGTTACATGCCGGTGGGGCAGCATCTCCGAAAGAAAAACATTCGGCTGGACCTGGTTTAAAGGGAAAGACTGGAATGTATTGTTGTCTGCAAGTTTGATGGAAACATTTGCGGGCACGTACTGGTCCAGCTGCACCTGAAAGAATATACCCCGTTCTGTTTCCGAAACTTCCAGGTCCGGCAGGATGTCGATCACGCTATAGTCCGATTCAAAAGTTGTCCAGTGGAAAGGCTCCGCCATACCACCCAGTTGATTGATGGCAATGATCTGCAGAATCCGATTTTTTATCTCTTTCAAGGGCAGGGTGATATGGAGATCCTTTTTTACCTGCTCCGCGTGAAGAAATTCAATCTTTTTATCCGGAAAACCGTAAGGTGTAAAACCATAGACAACCGCATCTTGGATAGGGAGGCCTCCCCGCTTGGGGCTGATGTCCAGCGTAAGCACCATATCGTTACGCAGTATTTCCTGGACATCGACTGTCATGGGAAAAGTGCCGGCAACGACTCCCCGTATCACTGCTTTGTTTTCAGCGGCATCATAAATATTAATTTCCACAGAATGGAACCCTGGCTGCGGGCGGATAACACCGGACTCTGCTGTTCTATGCAATGACATTCTGGGATGTTCGGGCAAACGGTAAAGTTTCTGGTATTCTCCCAGGTTTTTCCGCTTCAGGCTATAATGAATAACAGTGTTGGCGTGACTGCCTTGGGAAAAGGGAATTTTATCATAGCGCAGTTCAAACTCTATTTTACCATCAAAGATCAACTCTGCCCGGTGAAACTGATACACGTTATTTGCACCCTGGCGCTTGTCTACCGCTTCGATGGCAAAAGCGAATTCTCCAAAGACACTCACAGTATCGGCGAAATAATACACACCGGATCTATCTCTGTACAGGGGGAAGGTTTGAACCAATGGACTGGCGTTGACCAGGGTTTCCTGTGACAGGGGAACCAGGGCAATATTTCTAGGAGTCGGCGTCACATTGTCCGGCAGGTCGAAAGCAAAAGCAAGGGGGTTTAAAGGTTCACTGCCTGGTGTACGGTATTCATAGTGAATGTGAGGCGCGAAAGATGAACCGGTATTTCCTGAATAGCCGATTAGATCACCTTTCGTTACCGGAAATTCCCTGCTGGAAAAATTTGCATTCACCACATAACTCCTTCTTTTGGCCTGCTGCAGCCGCCAGACCTTTTCCAATACAGGTGTAAATTTTTCCATATGTCCATAGACAATTTCATTCCCGCTGGTGGTTTTGATATAAAGAGCTTTCCCATACCCGCTGTAATTGGAGACCATACGGCTTATATAACCGTCGTGGGAAGCAACAATTTTGTGACCCGTGGTACCCCTGGTTTTAATATCCAGGCCCATATGGAAATGATCATCACGATTTTCACCAAAATTTGATGAAAATGACCTGCTGGCCCGGGTGGGCCATTCTGCGGTCTGGCTGAAAGCGGAGACAACCAGGATCAGGGCTGTTAAAAATAAAGGTCGGTTCATGGAATGAAGCTGGGGGGCAATTTATTCAGATGAACAGGGGGTTATCAATGAGTGATTTGTTTCATCTTTCTTCTTGTGTAAAATTAAGAAATAATTCTAAACCATAATCCGGAGGTATAATGAAGAAATATTTAATAATCACACTTTTGGCTGTTTTGCCTTCCAGCATCTTCGCCATAGCAGGACTGGGGCTCAGCGTAAATCAAAGTTTATTTTCCGTGGGATCATCTTCGAGTCCGCTACTGGTTGAAGTGCCAGGCCTAGATCCGATGGAAGTGGGAAGCTTTACACATCACGGATTTGAAAATGCGGCTGGAATTGGCGGGGATTTGTATCTGGATATCATACCGGTTATAGACCTGGATGTAGAATTTAATGTGGTTGGGAATTTGTATAATTTTTCGTTTATAAATCCAGTATCAAATCTTGATTCGGTCCAATTTGCTTATGCAGCGGCTAATACCTATATCACAATACAAAAATCAGTATTTGATTTGGGAATCCCTTTTTTAGCTAGGGCCAACTTATACGCAGGGCTTGGCTATAACCAGCATGTGGGGACACCAATGATTAATCAAGAAATGCTTACTACCGTGGTAGGTGGTAATATTGAAACGGGTGAGATAGACGAAGATGCTTTAATAGATTACCTTAAGGAAAATAAATTGGAAGCAACAGGTTTCCATGTCCAGGCTGGTTTACAGATGCATTTATTAACATTTGATGTATTTGCCTATTACAGGTATACTATGGCCAAGGATGTAGTCCCTGGAAATAACGGTTTTGGCAGCTTTAATGTGAGGTTTGGTTTCGGGATTTAATTCCTCCGACGATATTTATTGTAAAAGGGGACGTATTGTCCCCTTTTTTGTTATCCCTGTTTACATAGTTGCAGGTATTATATAAACGCTAAATTCCCGGTCTTTATTTCATGTAAAATATTTTAGGAGAAGATTCAAATGCATACAATAAGAACCATCATCATGGGTGCTGCCGGCCGTGATTTCCACAACTTTAATACTTACTACCGCGATAATGAGCACTACCAGGTTGTGGCTTTTACTGCCACCCAGATCCCAAACATTGAAGGACGTATTTACCCTCCGGAATTGGCTGGCGGCTTATACCCGCAGGGCATTCCGATCCATGAGGAAAGCGAATTGGTCGAATTAATTTATAAACACAACGCGGAGGAAGTGGTCTTTTCCTATTCCGATATCCGGCACGAGGACGTTATGCACCTGGGCTCTATAGTGAATGCCGCTGGGGCTGATTTTAAAATGATGGGTGTGAAAAGAACAGCCGTGGCCAGTTCTAAGCCCGTGATCGGTATTTGTGCCGTACGCACCGGCTGCGGCAAGAGCCAGACCACCCGCCGAGTGTCAGAGATCCTTAAAAATGCCGGAAAAAAAGTCGCTGTCATCCGGCACCCCATGCCCTATGGTGATCTCAGTGCCCAGGCCGTGCAGAGGTTCGAGAGTATTGAAGACCTGGAGAAGCATGATTGCACTATTGAGGAAATGGAGGAATATGAACCGCACATTTGCCGCGGCACTGTTGTTTATGCCGGTGTGGATTATGAAGCCATCGTTCGGGAGGCGGAAAAAGAAGCGGACGTTATATTATGGGATGGCGGGAATAATGACATGCCTTTCTACCAAACGGACCTTCTGATTGTGGTCACAGACCCTCACCGCACAGGTCATGAGAAAGAGTATTATCCCGGGGAGACCAACCTGCGCCTGGCCGATGTGGTGGTAATCAATAAAATAAGGACTGCTGAGCCGGAAAATGTAGAAAAACTGCGCCGCAGTATTGCTCAGATCAACCCGGAAGCCAAAGTCGTGGACGCTGCTTCACCGGTCACTGTGGAAGACCCTGATATCATTACCGGGAAAAGAGTCCTGGTGGTAGAGGATGGACCGACCCTGACCCACGGCGAAATGAAATACGGCGCCGGTGTGGTCGCTGCTAAGCAATGTGGCGCTGCTAAGCTGGTGGATCCAAGACCTTTCGCAATAGGCACCATCGCTGATACATTTGATCACTACCCTGATATTGGTACGCTGCTTCCAGCTATGGGTTATGGTAGCGATCAGACCCATGACCTGGAAGAGACGATAAACAGCACAGACTGCGAAGCAGTGGTCATTGGTACGCCCATTGACCTGCGCCGTGTGGTGGATATCAGGCAACCTTCTACGCGGGTCACCTATGACCTGGAAGAAATTGGCACAAATAAACTCGATGATATCCTGGCCGGATTTCTCAAATAGCCTTTATAATTAGCCCCGGTATTAGGGATTAGATTAATTCCTGATTTATAAAAGACTCAATCTGGTCTTTTAGAGTATCCCTGGTTTCCCGGTAGGGTATAAGATCACCGGGTTCCGCACCCCATCCATGAAAGGGATCATCAATGCTCCAGTGAATTCGTTTCACATCTCCAGGGAATACAGGACATACCTGTCGGGCATTATCGCAAACGGAAATAACAATATCAATGTCTTTATCCAGGTATTCATCAATACTGTCAGCCGAATGATTGGAAATATCTATTCCCAACTCGGCCATAACGATAATGGATGCAGGGTGCAGGTGAGATGGATGGCTGCCGGCGCTGAATACTTCAAAACGGTCACCGGCCATATATCTTAGTAGCCCCTCGGCCATTTGTGAACGACAGCTGTTGCCGGTGCAGATGAAAATGACTTTTGTCCTATTTCCCATAATTGTATTTATTGACCTATTATTTATAAATCCAAACAGGGAGGGTCTCTAATACACCCTGATAATATCTATAAAACCTGCCGGAGTATAATAGAATTTATTTATTTCTAATATATACTGCGGGGATATTATGCTCGTATGTTAAACAATGTGATAGAGATAAACATAAATTGTTGAATTATTAACTGTTATGACAGTTTTTTCATAGGAAAAGTAAGGGTAGATTCAATCAGTAATATTTCAAGACAGTTTTGTGCAATTATTTTTCTTATTTCGCAGTTTTTTTCTTTGTTCTTTGAACTTGTTTTTTTTCTCTGCTTGTGCCGGCCGGATTTCGCCGGGATATATGCCCACGGCCAAATCAAGCCCCCTTTACCAGAAAATGGATAAGACAGGAGATCTGGTCTATACGGCACATAAATCATCCCTAAAAAGACCGTTTCTTTCTTTTGCTAACAAAAACAGATTTTATCTTTATACCGTTAATAACCGGGAATCAAAATGGGTAAGAATTGTATTCGAGTATAATGGTATTGATCGGCTGCTTATTGATAAAATCTCGCTTAAAAATGGGAAATCACAGAAGCTGGAATGGAATTTCAGTAATAATGATAATAATGTTGATGGTCGTCACGGCGGTATTGTCCATGAAAAGAAAGACCTGCTGGTAACTCAAGAACAATTTGAGAAGTTGATGCAGTTGTTAAAACCCCGAACCATGGTAGAGTATAGTTTCAGCAGCGATTATGAGGAGGAATACCCCATAACAAAAGAAAGTTTAGAAGGATCACTGAAGCTGGTAGAATATTATGAATCCATTCCCCTGGCCGTATTGAGATGAAACATTACTTCGCAGTATATTTTCTCGTAGCCGCCCTGGTTCTTTCCAGTTATGTCTGATCTGACCCGTCGAGAATTTATCCGCCAGAGTATGCTGTTAGCCGCAGGAATGGCATTGGTGTCCTGCGAAGATGATCAGGTTGAAACAGGTCACGAATCTCCAGGCGCTCTCTCAGGAACTCAACCTTCCAAAAGGGTGATTATTGTTGGCGCGGGGATATCCGGGCTGGTTGCCGGGTATGAGTTGAGCTGCGCCGGACATGATGTAACAATTCTGGAAGCGAGAAACCGAGTAGGAGGGCGGGTCTTTACTCTGCGCACGCCGTTCTCCGATGGACATTTTGCAGATGCCGGAGCGGCCCGAATTCTTCCAGACCACGATATGACAATTGGTTATGCGGATCATTTTGGATTAACACTCGATCCCTTTTATCCTGAATCGAGTTATTATGTTAACTTGTCAGATGATGAGCGAACTCTGATTTCTGCAAGTGATTATCTCAATAATCCGCCCTGGGAAGG
>DKQR01000137.1:20109-22915 GCA_002471805.1 Fidelibacterota bacterium UBA7303
CTGATCTCATTCATCTGGCAACACCTGTTGAATCGATTGAGCAAAATGCTGATGGTATTATTGTGGTCGTCTCTGATGGGACTGAGTATAGCGCAGACAGCGCACTCTGCACTGTTCCGTTGCCGGTATTAAACCGAATTCAATTTTCTCCGCAACTTTCTGATGCAAAAGTAGAGGCCAGCAGCGGTGGGTATGATTATGCAGCATCCACGAGGGTTTTTATGCAGTTTGCGAACCGTTTCTGGGAGAGTGAAGGGCTGAATGGCTGGGGCAATACCGACTGGCCAGAGGAAATATGGCATCCAACATGGGATCGTGGAGGCGCTAGAGGCTTACTCATGTCATATCTGTTTTATGATCGTGCAGTTGAACTGGACCAACTCAGTGAGGAAAACGGTACTCAACATCTACTCAATCGATGGACCAATGTTTTCCCTGGAGTGTATGATAACATAGAACTAGAGCACAGTACTTCACATTCATGGGTTTTGCAGGAGTGGTCGGGCGGTGCATGGGCCTCACCGACAGAAGAACAAAATGAAGCACTGGCCTCACACATTGGCGTTGCTGAAGGCCGAATACATTTTGCCGGTGAACATGCATCGGATTATCACGGCTGGATGCAGGGAGCGCTGGTTTCCGGACTGCGGGCGGCCACGGAAATCCACGAAGGAGAATAAATATATTTTTAAAATCCTATGCAATCTTCCGGGACCAACTATCGTTACGCCAGGCTCTGAACAGATCAGCGGAGTGGTACTATTTGTTCTTTATTTCTTTATGCTTTTCTATATGTTCAATAATGGCCGATGACACTTCCGGGAAAGATTCCTGGATCAACCAGTGCCCCGCGTCCAATTCGATGAGCCTGTAAGGTCCCTTCATATAATCCCCAGTTAGTTCAGCACCTGTCCTTCCCAGGGCCATATCCCTGTTCCCCCAGATTAACTGGCTGGGTACAGTTACATCATCAAACGCGATCTGATCCTCAGCTTCCACTGTTGTCCCAATGTTGGCCCGGTACCAGTTCAGGGCTGCTTTCATAGCCCCGCGCTGCTGAAAGACATTCAAATATATTTCCTTTTGCTCCGGAGAACTTTTGTTCCAGATATTTTTCAAATTGGAATATTTATTCCATGAAAAATATAATTCCGGAATAAACGGCAGTTTAAAAAAGCCAATATATCTGCTTCTCTCCTTCTGGTCCTTATCGTACTTGTATGCATATGAAAATGCTTTCATATGGGGCACGGACATTGCTGTCCAGCTCAAGACCTTTTCCGGTTGGAGCGCAACAACAGCCCAGCCGATGGCTGAGCCCCAGTCATGACCAACCAAATGAAACTGCTCAAAGTCAAAAGCATCCGCCAATGCGAACACATCTTCTGCAATATTTTTAATCGAATATTCTTTTACATCCCCGGGTCTGGCCCCGGGGCTGTACCCTCTTTGATTGGGAGCGATAACCCTGTAACCCCGGCTGGATAGCTGATGCAATAGATCAACCCACATATGGGATGTTTCCGGGAAGCCGTGGAGCAGTATAACAGCTTCGCCGGTATTTTCCAACCCTGCTGATCTGCAGGAAAAAACAAGCTCCCCATGATGCACTTCAATGAAGGACTCATTATTATATTCTGAATGTTTATCAATACTAGGTTGCTTCATTTGGCTGACAAGAAAGGTGATCAAAATAAATAATGCAAACAATAGTTTTTTCATACATTAAACCGGGCTGCGAACTGTTATAGGTCGAATACCGCTTCCGCGTTTTTATAGAGAAACATTTCCTGATTTTCCACGCGGAGTCCCAGGGAATCCAGGTCCTGTAAGCAGTCCCTGGGTGTGATCATGGGATAGTTGCTGCCGAACATGACCTTCGAAGCCCCATGGGCATTCATATATTGAACCAGTTCAGCAGGATACCGTGAAGATTTATACGCTGAGGTATCGATATAAACATTAGGAAATTTTGTGGCGTAGGCTATCATTTCTATATGCCAGGGATAACCAATATGCCCGCAGACTATTTTTAATTGGGGATGATCCAAGGCAATTTTTTCAATATAACCTGGTCGTCCTGTTTCCGATGTTTTAAGGGGGCCGGTGAGACCAACCTGCAGGCAGACAGGAATATTAAGATTTACACATTCTTCCAGCAGGGGCTGGTAGTAAGAATGGGTGCAAGGCAACTCCCAAAGCCACTGAATAACCCGCAATGCTTTAAAATGATGTTCCAGAACATACTTTCTTATCGTGGATATGGCTGATTCTGTTTCCCGGATATCCACTGCGGCAACACCAAAAAACCGATCCGGGTATTTCATGGTAATGGACAGCACTTCTTCATTGGAAATCATTGGTCCTTCCGGACCGTGCCATGCAGAAATAAGCGCTTTTTCTACCTGTGCAGAATCAAGCACTCTAAGAGTGTCCTCAAGGGGGATCTTTTTGAAACCCTGCTTTAGCCACCTTTTCAGGGAATCAAAATAAGGATAGGTGAAAAAATGCTCTGATGGATGTTGCATCCAGGCATCGATAACCTTCATAAAGATAATGCCCTGAACAAAGGGGAATCACGGCACTCCCGTCCTGGAAGATTTTTCAACCTGTCAAATGGAAAAACAATATTTATGAAATTTGTAGGAATCAATTTCATTCCCAGTCAGACGAACCATAACCTGCCATCACTGCCCCATTTTCTATTGGTTTCATGCTATGGTTTATGCCCGATACCATGCCGTTGCTGAAATATTTATCAAAGCCAGATGCTGCTGCTGCATTCCAAATAACATTACAGTTTTGG